>CAJUQS010000045.1 GCA_910588365.1 uncultured Oscillospiraceae bacterium
CAGGAATCCATATCGTGCAGTGACCCCATCAAGGGGGCATGCATGATATGGATTCCTGCGGCTTTTTGCCTTGACGGGCGACAGCCCGCCGGCGTCGTCGTCCTTGCTCTGCGCCGCCTCTATTCACTTTCTTTGCTGTCGTTATTTCTGAGGATTGCTATAAACAGGCTCTAAGAGCCTGTTTAACATCTCCCCGCGCCCGCCTTGGCGGCATATTTTCCGCCCTGACTGCGTTAAAAATCCTTGCAATCCGTCAGGATTGCTGCGGCCTTTTGCCTTGCAGGACAAAAAACCTATCTCGCCAATCCGCACACGCTGAGATATTAAACAGGCTCTAAGAAAACACATCAGAGATCCACCTTCTCAAACCGCCGTGCCGAGAGGACGAAGGCCCCGGCCGTCCCGGCGGCATACGCCGCCGCACCCGCCAGGAGAGTCGGGACCTGCCGGATCAGATCCTCCGGCGCGATGCTGTCCAGCCAGGCCATGCCCGGGAAGTGGACCGCCGCCTCCATGGCGGTTACGCCCAGCACCACCGGAACCAGCGCGGCCAGGAAGGCCGTGCCGGCCCGGTAGGCGGTTCTGAAGAACCGGGGGAAAAACACCAGGTTGAATACGCCGTAGATCAGCAGGCCGAAGCCGTACCAGGCCGTGTTGGCCTCAATGCCCGCCGGGTTGCCCTGGTGGAGGTACAGCGTGCGCAGAAAGGCGAAGGGCAGGGAGAGCGCCAGCTGGACCAGCTGGGCGAACACAGCCAGCAGGAGCTTCCCCCTCACCACGTCCCGTTTCCGCACCGGCAGCAGGGCGGTGTAGTAGATGTCCCGGGTCTCCCGGTCAAACATGCAGGACTGGAAGATCCCCAGCGCCCCAAAGAAGAACACCACCCCGTAGGGATAGGCCGGGATGAGCACCAGGGCCCCCGTGGCCATAAACACGTACAGGGACGGGTGGGCCGCCAGACACAGCTCCTTGTACAGCAGATTCCTACACATGGAAGCTCCTCCTCTCCGTGCGCACCATGATCTCCTCCAGGCTCAGAGGCGCCGTGTCCTCCGGTGTGCGCAGGTGCTGGAAGGAGCGGATGAAGGCGTCCTTCTCCGCGCTCATCAGGACCGCTCCGTCCTTGATGTAGGTAATGCCGCCGGCGCACTTCTCCAGGTCCGAGGTGATGTGGGTGGAGAACAGGATGCTCCGCTCCCCGCCGGCCGCCAGCGCCCGGAACAGCTCCAGCAGCTCGTCCCGGCTCACCGGATCCAGGCCGCTGGTGGGCTCATCGAAGATCAGCAGCTCCGCCCCGTGGCTGAGCGCCAGGGCGACGAGGTACTTCACCCGCATCCCCGCCGACAGCTCCCGGACCTTCTTCTCCTCGTCCAGACCGAACTCCGCCAGATACCGCTCATAGGCCCCCTGGTCCCAGTCCCGGTAAAACCGCCGGGTGACGCGGGTGATGGCGGAGAGCCTTTTGTGCCGGTAGAAGTCGATCCCTCCCAGCACCACCCCCAGCCGCTGGCGGCAGGCGAGCTCGTTTTCCGGGAAGGGCCGGCCCAGCAGCTCGATTTCTCCGCTGTCCGGGGGTATCAGGTTCAGGATGGACTTCAGTGTGGTGCTCTTGCCCGCCCCGTTCTTGCCGATGAGGCCCATGATCCCGCCCCGCTCCAGGGAGAAGGACACGCCCTCCAGCGTGAATTTCGGGTACCGCTTGGTGAGCTTCTCTACCCGCAAGGCCGTCATACGCCCTCCTTTTCCGCCGGCTCCTGGATCTGTCCGGCCAGCTCCAGCACGCTTGTGAAAAATTCCGCCGGAACCAGGGCGATGCCCGCCGTGCCGGGGTTGGTGTCCCCCAGCACCACCAGCGTGGCACCCCGCTCCAGGCGGAAGATCTCCCTGGCCCGCTTGGGAATGACGATCTGTCCCCGCTCCCCCACCTGCACCACGCCGAATACGTGCTTGCCCCGGGGCGGCGGGGGCACCGCCGGGCCGCTCCCCCGCTGCTCAAAGTGGAGCAGATCGTCCAGGGACACGCCGTAGAGCTCCGCCAGGGCGTCGCAGTGGAGCACGTCCGGGGTGGTCTCCCCCAGCTCCCACTTGGCCACCGCCTGGCGGGTCACCCCCACCGCCTCGGCCACCTTCTCCTGGCTCAAGCCGCTGGCCTGCCGCAGGCTGGACAGGTTCCGCGCCAGATGATTTCCATTCATACTTTTCCGCTCCTTCATACTGGATGCCCCCATTTTACTCCTGATTTTTCAAGCCTTCCACCAACCGCCGCCCACAAAAAGCGTTCGTTTTGGTTGCGTCCCTTTTCTGTAGGATATCCTTTTTTCCGGAAAAGCGCAATCCCGGCCTTGACAAAAAACCGTATCAGTTCTATAATACAGTTAAACCGTATTAGTTGATTGATACAGTTCTCAGAAACCGGTGCTCTCGTCACCGGTCAGGCAGCGAACGCAGCGTTTTTCTTTCAGAAAAAAGGATATGGGGGTGGACTATGGTTTCATTTGACAGTTTTGTACTGGGCGCGGAGGGCCCCATCTACCACCAGATCCTCCGCTTTGTCCAGCGGGGTCTGGCGGCGGGGACCATCCAAAACGGGGACGAGCTGCCCTCCCGGCGGGTGCTGTCGGCCCGGCTGGGGGTGAATCCCAACACCGTGCAGAAGGCCTACCGGCTGCTGGAGGAGGCGGGGCTCATCGCCTCCCACGCCGGGGCCAAGAGCTATGTGTCCGCCTCTCCGGAGCGGATCGAGTCCGTCCGGGCGGAGCTGCTGGTGTCGGACGTGCGGCGTCTGGCGGCGGCCCTGCGGCAGACCGGGGTCAGCCGGGAGGAGGCACAGGCGCTGCTGGGGCGGCTGTGGGACGAGGACGAGAAAAAGGAGGCGGACTGCCCATGAACAAGCATCTTTCCGTCCTGGCTATGTGGGCCAGGAGCAATCTGCGGCGGGTACTGGCCCTGCTGGGACTGATGGCGGTATTGGAGGCGGCGCTGTTTGCCGTGCAGCTGGGACGGCTGTCCGGCGGCGCCCTGGAGGATCTCCTGAAGGGCGTGCCCGTCATCGCCGCCATCACCCTGCAAGTTTACATGTTCTTCCTCTGCTACAGCGGGGACGAGGAGAAGGGCGTGGGGTACGCCCTGGGGCGGCTGTCCATCCGGGAGGAGACGGCCATTCTGTGGAAGGGCGTCTGCAACACCGCTTACCTTCTGCTGTTCTGGGCGGTGCAGACCGTGCTGGCGGTGCTGTTTGCCCACTGGTACGCCGCCGGTCTGGACCCGGCCAGCCGCACGGCACAGACGGTGTTCCTGGCTTTCTACCGGGTTCCCTTCCTCCACGGCCTGCTGCCCCTGGGGGAGTGGACGGGGTATGTGCGCAACCTGCTGGTGGTCCTCGGTCTGGGCCTGGAGTCCGGTGCCGCGGCCTACCGCTGGCGGCGGGGCGGCCGGTTCCCCCTGGCCTTTGCCATGGAAATACTTGCCCTGACATTCTTTGCCAAGGGGCCCGGTGAACTGACCGACGGCATGTGGATGGACGTTATCGTCTTTCTGGGGGCGGCCCTGAGCCGCCTGAGCATCATCGCAACCTGGGAGGAGGGGAGAGAATGAGACGAATTGGCTGGGAGAGACTGGTCCCGCCGGGCCTGGACGGCTTTAAGGAAGCGAGGCGCCTGCTGCTGGCGGCGGCCGGGGCGCTGGCGTGGAGCGTGTGGATGTTTATCCCCTTATGTATCCAGATACAGCAGCGGGGAGACCGGGACTGGACGAATCGGTGGGCGGTCCCCGTGTTCGGCACTATGTTGCACACGTCCGAATGGGGCTTTCTGCTGCTGGCTGTCTGTATGCCCCTGCTGGCGGGGGCCCACTACTTTTACCACTTCCACGACGGACGGAGCATCTACCTCATGCGCCGCCTGCCGGACCGGTGGGAGCTCCACCGGAGATGTCTCTTTTTGCCCCTGGCGGGGCTGCTGGCGGCGGGGATTTTATCCCTTGCCCTGGCGGTAACGTATTTTTTCCTCTACCGCTGGGCGATACCGGAGGCGTTGATTCCCACGCCGGAGGGGCAGGGGTGGGTTTATCAGGCGCTCTGCCGGATGTTTGCTGCTGGTCGATAGCTTATGGGGCTTCCCAGCCCCACGCCCCGGGGTCCGCTTTTGGACGCCCAAAAGCGGACGGAAAAACCGCTTAGGGCTGCGCCCTAAGAACCCCTCTCGGGGCCGCCCAGTCGTTGCCGGGCGGCCGCCTCGGCGGGGGATCTGCGACTTGCTTTGCAGGTGAAGAGCTGCGGCGCCTTGTGAACCACCGGTCCTATGGGGTTCTGATCTTCAGTCTGGCGCGGATGCCAACTCCGCCTGCCGGCCTGTTAATGGGGTAGAGTTTTCCGTATTGCCCCCGAGTCGGTGAGTACAGCACTCCCCCCACCGCTTCGCCTCTCAATAGGGCGCAGGGTTGGTTGCTTCGCCCGCCATCGGCCCAGGGAATCCGCGCCGGAAAACCAGTCCTTGACGAATCGTAGCGTAAAAAAACCGACATTTAGGGATACCCAAGGGGCGGAGCCCCTGGGCGTGTTTTTGGTTACTTTTTGCACGAGCAAAAAGTAACCGGGGGCGCGGGGCCGCGCAGGCCCCGCAAAGGAAGGAGGAATTACCATGCTTGCGATCAAGGAATTAAAGAAAACCTACGGCGTACCCCCTCTGGAGGAGAAAAAAGCCCTTACCGGGATAAATTTAGAATTTTCCCCCGGGGAGCTGGTGGGCCTGTTCGGAGAGAACGGCGCGGGGAAGACCACATTGCTGAAATGTATCTTGAATCTGCTGAAATTTGACGGGGAGATCACCCTGGACGGGGAGCCCATTACAAGGAAAAACATCGGCCGGCTCTCCTTTGCCACCTGTGAGCACTCCTTCTTCCCCAACCTGTCCCCGGCGGGACACCGGGACTTCTGCCGGGAGCACTTCCCCCGCTGGCGGGAGAAGCGGTTCCAGGCCCTGATGGAGTTTTTCGATCTGCCCATGGACCGGGTCCCGAGAAAGTTCTCCACCGGGCAGAAAAACCAGTTCGAGGTGATCCTCTCCCTCTGCCAGGGGGCGGACTATATCCTCATGGACGAGCCCTTCGCGGGCAACGACGTGTTCAACCGGGAGGACTTCTACAAGGTCCTGCTGGGCATCCTGGAGCCCACGGAGACGGTCATCCTCTCCACCCACCTGCTGTAGGAGGTGGAGCACTTCGTGGGCCGGGCGGTGCTGCTGCGGCAGGGGGCCGTGGTGGGGGACGCGTCGGTGCTGGAGCTGGAGGAGCAGGGCATGGGCCTCATGGACTACGTGAAGTCCACCTACCGCTACGAGCCGGACCGGGTCAGCCGGGCCCTGGACAAGCTGCTGGAGGACGGGGAGGAGGACGCGCCATGAAAAAAACGCTGACCATCCTGGCCGTCCTGGCGGTGCTGTCCGCCGGGGCCATCGCGGTGTGCCACGGCTGGGTGAACGCCGCCCGGGAGCGGGTGGAGATCGGGGAGATCATCCAGACGGGGGACCGCTCCGATGTGGCGGGGCTCACAGTCCGCTACCAGACCGCCACCCAGGACGGCCGCCTGCTCTGGGACACCGCCTTTGCCCTGGGCGGGGAGCTGGCACCGGAATCCTCCTTCCGCTTCACGCCGGACTTCCTCCCCTGGCAGGGGGGCGACCGGGTGGATCTGAACGTCGCCAGCGGCGATTTCACCTCCGG
Source organism: uncultured Oscillospiraceae bacterium (assembly GCA_910588365.1). Taxonomy (GTDB): domain Bacteria; phylum Bacillota; class Clostridia; order Oscillospirales; family Oscillospiraceae; genus Pelethomonas. The sequence goes on from CAJUQS010000045.1 coordinate 5,719, forward strand.
CGGGGGCGGCGTCCTGACGGACAGCCACTGGGATCGGAGCCACGACATGCTCCTGGAGCCGGCCCGGGACGTGGCCGAACGGACCGCCGCCGGGGAGACAAGGACCGAGACGGTGCGCCTGGCGGACTACTACGACTTCTACCCCCTGGATCTCTCCGTCTCCCAGGAGACGCGCGCATCAGATGGATCCCGGGCTTGGGTCAGCTGGAACATGTATCAGGCCGATGAGGAGGAGTACCAGAAGCTGGAGCGGTACTTCCGCATCCCCGTCCCGGCGGACTGCATGATGACGGTGACCGTGGAGAAGGACGCGGACGGGGCCGTGGGCCAGATCACCAGCTCCACCAGCACGTGGGAGGAGGACAGCGCCTACCTGCCGCAGCTGTGGAGCGCCTTCGGCCTGGTGTCGGAGAAGGGGGTGTACCTGCTGGTGGACGGCGGAAATAGCCCCCTGGCCGTCCGGAAGGGCGTCCACTTTATCCCCATCGCCGGGCGGATGTCCGATTTTGGGGCCTCACTGAACCGGCTGAAACTGGATTTTGACAACATCCGCCTGCTCCACCCGGTGGAGCGGGGGGAGCTGATGGAGCTGCGCTGGAGCAGCGACAGGAGCCAGCTGATGGTCTACACCCGGGAGGACGAGAAGCTGATGCTGACGGTGGTGGACGCCGCCACCGGACAGGTGGACCAGTGCCTGGAGCTGCTGGATTGGCCGGACCCCACGGATCCGGAGGAGTGGGCGGGGCTCACGGTGGCGGACGACGGGGACCTCCACGCAGCGGAGGTGAACGGCGGGCACTTCATCGCCCTCCGGGAGGAGGGCGGCCGCTGCGCCCCCATTCTGGTCAACGACACCGGAGAGCGCTCCATGGCCATCGACAGCCAGGACACCCGGCTGGCCTGGGACGGCGAGCGCCTGGCCGTCGCCTACGCCGGGTCCGGCTACGGCGGCTCCAGGATCTTTGTGGACACCGGCGGAGCCATGTTCAACGCCACGGGCCTGCGCCTGGAGGTCTGGACGGCGGCGGGGCGGCAGTTCTCCGGCATCTACGAGGACCTGCCCGCCCGGGACCCCAGCAGCCATGTCAATGACTACTACCACCCCCGCATCATGGGCGGCGTGGCCGGGCTGTCGTTCTCCTGACAGGAACCGCAAAAAGCAGAGGAGGCTGAGGATCATCCCTCAGCCTCCTCTGCGGTTCTCGGATCAGCGCCCCGCGGAGCCGCCGTCCATCATGCCGTCCACATCCTGAACCCGGGCACTGTCCAGCATCTGCTGGAAGCTGGTGGTGCGGGTCATATCCCTGACAGCGTCCTTGCCGTCCTCCCACATGTCCTCCACCGCGTCGCCCACATCGTTCAGGCCCCGGCGCACGTCATCGCCCACGCTGCCGCGGGAGCGGGCGCCGTCATTGCTGTTGGCATTGGTGCCGTTGTTGGAGCTGGTAGAACCGTTGGTGGTTCCATTGCCGCCGATCAGGCCATCGTTGTTCCCATTGTTTCCGGCGGCGTTGTCCTCCCGGTTTCCGGCGTTGTTGTTGTCAGCGGTACCAGGGCTGTTATTCCCCTGATTCTTGTTATCCCGGTTGCCGCAGGCCGCCAGGGACAGCGTCATGGCCGCGGCCATTGCAAAGATCACAGCTCTTTTCATCAAAATCATCCTCCTTCCAAAATTGCGCGCTGGACGCGCGGTTCTAGTATTTGCGAAGGCGGCGATTTTACTGCTGCGATTTGCTGTCAAAATTTTGTCTGACCGTGGCGGGGCATCTGCGCAATATCCCGGCTTCGCTTACACCCCGGCGTGGGCCTTGTCCAGGCCGATCATCTCCAGGATCTCGCCCTTGGACTTGCCGCCCACCTCCCGGCGGACCTGCTCGCCGCCCTTGAAGACCATCAGGGTGGGGATGCTCATGATGCGGTACTGCCGGGCCAGCTCAGGCTGGTCGTCCACGTTGACCTTCCCCACCTTGACGACGGTCTGCTCGCTGGCGATCTCATCGATGGTGGGCGCCAGCGCCATGCAGGGACCGCACCAGGAGGCCCAGAAGTCCACCAGGACCGTGCCCTCCGTGCGCAGAACCTCCTGGTCAAAATTATCCTTTGTCAGTACAATATATGCCATTTTCCTTCTCCTTTCCGCATTTTGCGGGTTTGGGGATAGTATACCCTATTTCTCAGAAAACCTCAACTGGATTTTTTCCATTATCTGGAGAAGGGCTCCGTGCCGGCGGACACCTCCGCGCCGGCGGCCGCATAGAATGGAAAAAACAGGAGGTATTTCCATGCCTATCATTTATTTAAGTCCATCTACACAGGAAAATAATTTATATGTCACCGGGACCGGAAGTGAGGAGTACTGGATGAACCGCCTGGCGGACGCCATGATCCCCTACCTCAACAGCTGCGGCATCCGCTACACGCGCAACACGCCGGACATGACCGCAGCCAGCTCCATCCGGCAGGCCAACCAGGGCTGGTATGACTTCTATCTGGCCCTCCACTCCAACGCGTCCGGCGAGGGCAACTACGGCGGCACCCGGGGGATCATCGCCTTCTACTACCCCAGCAGCACCCAGGGCCAGCGGGCCGCCCAGATCTTCGTCAACAATCTCCGGGAGATCTACCCCATCCCCAGCAGGGTGACCACCCGCTCCACCACCAGCCTGGGAGAGGTGCGCGACTCCAAATTTCCCGCCGTGCTTTTGGAGATCGGCTACCACGACAACGTGGAGGACGCCAGATGGATTGAGAACAACCTCACCGAGATCGCCCGGAACCTGGTCCTCAGCCTCACGGACTACTTCGGCATCCCCTTCATCTGGCCCACCGATCCCTGGGAGGGTACGGTCCACGTCAACGGCGGCACCCTGAACCTCCGCAGCCGCCCCAGTACCAGCTCCACCGCCATCGCCAGCATCCCCGACGGCGCGCAGGTGCGGGTCTACGGCCAGTACGGGGATTGGTACGTGGTCCGCTATGGGGACTACACCGGCTACGCCGCCTCCCAGTACATCTATTAGCGGTCCACCAGGCCGGGAGCTTGCTGGCTTGGGCCGGGAACGCGGAAAACCAGCGCCAGGGTCCGGCCCCGGCGCTGGTTTTCCCCTTTTATCCGCCATCTGATGCCTGCGGAACAATCTGTGCAGGGCTTCTCAGCCGTACACGTCAAAGCCGTACTGGCTGGGAGCGGGTACGGACTGCATCATCTCAATCATGGCCTGCGCCTGCTGCTCCATGCCGTCCATGCTCTTTTTGATCATGGCGGTGTCGTAGGCGGTCTGGAACTGCAGCTGGCTCATGCTCATTGCTGCGGCGGCAATGCTTTCCATCATCGGCGTGTTCTCCTTTCCTCATAGTGAGGCGGCACAGCTACATCTGCCCCCCTTCTGTTCAATTTATCGGCCCGGCCGGGTGAATCCATAAGGGCCGGGATAAAATTTTGCGGCCTTCTCCCCCGCGGTCGGGATGGGAGAAGGCCGCAAAATTTGATAAATACAGGTTCTTATTTCAGATCAATGGGGACAATCTGGCCGCTGCTGTCCTTCTGATAGAGATGCTGGAGATCGCTGCTGAGGAAATAGGTGCCCATGTAGGCGTTGGACCCATCCCGCACGTCCTCCAGATAGACGTCCATCTCCCGGCAGGAGAAGCTGTCCACCAGAACCCAGCCCTGCTTGGGGTAGACCTTGTAGTCACCCATGTCGTCCCCCTCCAGGCCGATGTCCCAGGGCTTGAGGGAGTTGAAGTAGTCCACCTGCTCCAAAATGGCGGTGGGCTGGAACTCCTCCTCCTGCTGCTCCTCCTCCACGATGGGCGGCAGGATGCTGCCCGCCTGCTGGGAGACCTCAACGGCCAGCGCGAACTCGGACCAGGCCACAATCACGCGAAACAGCTTGGACTCCCCCTCGGCGGCTCCGGCGGATTTCTTCGCCAGCACGATCTCGCCGGTGAGGGTGTCCAGGCTCGGCTCCTCGGCCAGCTTCCGGTGCTCCAGATCCACCAGGGAGAAGCCCTGCTCACTGCCCCGGAGCACGCCGATGTACTCCGCCGCCAGCTTCGCCGGGTCCGCCGACTGGCGGTAGTGGTAGACATATTTCTCCTCGCCCTCCTCAAGGGCCGCTTCCGTGGGCTCCTCCACGCTGGTCAGAACGGCCTCCCCCTCGCCCATGATGCTGTCCAGGGAGACCACCTCGTCCTCTCCCACCTTATAGGCCGCAGGCGCCTCCTGCTTTTTGCTGCAGGCGGCCAGCAGGCACGCCAGGAGAACCATTGCCAGGGCAATACGGATCTTTCTGTTCATATTATGCAAAAGCCTCGCTTTGTTTCAGGATGATAGCGGCGCGTTCCGCCGCTCCGCGCGCCGGATGGTCACGCGATCGTTGTTCAGCAGCTCCTGGGTAAAGGGGCTCTCCTGGTCGTTCACCTGCAAAATAACCGGGCCGTCCAGGGTCCCGAAGTCAATGCCGGACAAGTCCAGCAGGTCCATCAAATAGTAGGGCGAGCCGTCCGGCTTCCCCGGCAGGACCATGGCCTCGCCGTTGAGATAAATCCACAGGGGCCGGACGGCAGCTTTGGCCGCCGGCTCCGGCTGGGGCTCAGATGCCGGCGCGGGGGCAGGTTCCGGCTCCGGGGCGGGCTTCGGTTCCAGATCGCCCTCCGGCTCCTCCACCGCCTCAACCGCTTCCGGTATCTCCGGCTCCCCTTCGGCCTCCGGCGCCGGCGCCTCCCCGGCCTCCTGCACCGGCTCCAGTTCGGGCTCCGTCTCCTCCAGCTCGGCCGACGGCTCCGCTTCCGGCTCGGGCTCGGGCGGCACATAGGGCTCTTCGGTGGTGATCACCTGATCCCCGGAGCGCAGGCGCGTGTCCAGCGGGGCGGGGCGTCCGTTGATGCGCACACCGCCCAGATAGTCGCTGCCCAGCAGATCCAGGGGCGTCCGCTCCGCGGAGGGACCGGGCACCGCCGGGGTAAACTCGATGGCGTCCCCGGCGTACACCACGGCGGAGGGCGTTGTGTCCTCCCCGTTGAGCCTCAGCACACAGGGCGTGGCGCTCTGCCCCCGGAAAACCATCCGGCGGCCGTCAACAGTGACGCTCAGGTTCTTGCCCGTGCGCCCCAGCAGGTCCGCGGAGTTGTAGCCGTTCATCATCAGCAGATCCAGCACCGTCAGGGTGCCGCTGCGGAAAAGCTTGGCGGGCTGGCCGTTGAGCAGGATGCGGTAGCTGTCGCTGATAAGCCCCAGCCCCGCGGAAACCGCGATGCCCAGGGGCGTGGCGTACTCCGGGTCGTTGAGCTCATATTCCCGGGAAAAGACGCTCATCTCGTAATTGTTGCCCGCCAGCGCCACCCGGCGCTCGTCCATCTCCAGCGCCTGCGCCGCCAGCTCCCGCAGGCCTGTCAGCTTGCTGCCGCCGCCGGCCAGGAACATGGCGGAGGGCGGCGCGCCGTTGATGGCCACCACCCGCTGGGCGATCTCCTGTGCCAGCGTCTTGGCCGCGCCCAGCAGCGCCTCCCGGACCTGGGGGCCGGGCACGTTCTGTTCCAGGCCCAGCACGTCCCGGTAGGCGATGGTCGGCTCCTCCAGCTGCATCTTCATCCGCTCCGCCGTGGCGAAGTTGATCAGATACTGCCGCATCAGCGCCTCGGTAATCTCATCCCCGGCGATGGTGGCCATGGTGTACCCCACCACCGCGCCATCCCGGCAGACGGCAATGTCCGTGGTGCCCGCGCCGATGTCCGCCAACACCAGATTCAGCAGCCGCAGATCCGCGGGGATCGCCGCGTTGAGGGCGGCGATGGGCTCCAGCGTCAGACTGGCCACCTCCAGCCCCGCCGCCTCCATGACGGTGTACAGGCTCTCCACCACCTCGCTGGGCAGGAAGGTCGCCACCACGTCCGCCTCCAGCTGCTGTCCGTTGTGATCCTTCAGGGAGGTGAGGGGGTAGCGGTCCAGCAGATAGCTGGACACGGTGTATCCCACCAGATAGAACCGCTTCGGGCCGTCCAGCCCCTCCTTCAACCGCTCCTCCGCATCGGAGACGGCGCCGCTCTCCAGGTGACTGATGATATCGCTGTCAATCCGGGTAACCTGGGGCAGGTCCATGGCGAAGTGCCCCTTCTCCGTCTGGAGGGCCCGTCCTGCCGCCGCCACGCACACCCGGCTCAGCCGGCAGCCCAGCTTCTCCTCCATGCGGCTGGTGACCCGCCGGGCCACCTTAGCCACCTGCTCAATGTCCTCGATCTGGCCGTCGATCATGGCACGCTTGCCGTGCTCCTCCTTCTCAATGGCCACGACCTCCAGCCGTTCGTCCACCACCCGGCCCGCCACGCCGATGATACTGCGGGTCCCGATGTCCAGGGCGAAAACCAGGCCTGTGTCCTGCTGCTTCATTTCCTCGGGCATATGTTCACCTCTGCTTCCACGTATGTTCCCGCCGTTCAGGGGCCCTTCCGTCAGGCTCACGGCAAAGAAAAAGCCGGGACGGTCTGTGCCGTCCCGGCGGTCCGGCCAAATTGAGCCGGAGGAGTCCAGCGGATCCCTCCCCCCGCTCCGCAGTGGGATGGACAGTGGCATCCCGGTTGCCCGGGACGCCACGTCTCAAAATTGGATTAGTACTTCGTGCCGGTGAAGGGGTTGTCAGCGCTGCTCCGGCTGCCGCTGCTCAGAGCCGGGGCGGGCTCCTCCTCAATGCCCCAGCTGTCAGAGGCGGCGGGGGCGCTGGAGAAGCTGCTGGCGGACGCGCCGCTGCTGAAGCCCATCCGGCGGCTGATGCGGAACTCGCTCATGAGCTGGTGCATGATGTTGGCCTGGGAGGAGAGCTGCTCGCTGGCCGCGGCGCACTCCTCGCTGGTGGCGGAGTTGGTCTGGACCACGGCGGAAATCTGGTCGATGCCCTCGGTAATCTGGGCGATGGCGGTGGTCTGGTTCTCCACGGCCTCCGTCACAGTATCCATCATGGACACCACGCTGCCCGTCAGCTCGGTGGTTCTGGCGAGGGACTCGGTGACCTTCTCCACCACGTCCGCGCCCTCGTGGACCGCGGTGATGGAGTTGTCAATGAGGTCCTTGGTGGCCTTGGCGGCCTCGTCGGACTTGGTTGCCAGATTGCGTACCTCCTCGGCCACCACGGCGAAGCCCTTGCCGGCGGTGCCCGCCCGGGCGGCCTCCACAGCGGCGTTCAGCGCCAGGATGTTGGTCTGGAAGGCGATGTTCTCAATGGTTGCGATAATCTTGCCAATCTCCTCGGAGGAGTTGGAGATGTTGGTCATCGCCACGTTGAGCTGCTTGACATACTCGTTGCTGGCGTTGACCTGTCCGCCGGCCTCGCTCACGCTGCTCTGAGCCTCCTCAGCGGCGGCGGCAGTCTGCTTGGAGTTGGTGGAGATGTCGTTGATGGTGGCGGCCAGCTCCTCCACGGCGGAGGCCTGCTCGGTAGCGCCCTGGGCCAGGGACTGGGAGCTGTTGGACACCTGATCGGAGCCTGCGCTGACCTGATCCGCGGACTGGGAAATATTGGAGATGGTTTCGCTCATGCGGAGCACGAACTGGTTGATGCTGTCCTGAATGGGCTTGAGATCACCGGGGAAGCTGGCGGTCAGCTCCACATCAAAGTTGCCCTTGGCCATCTGGCTGGTGGAGCTGGAGATGTCGTTGATCACATTGCTGAGCACCTTCTGGCTGGTGCGCAGGGCGTCGCACATCTCGCCCAGCTCGTTCGTTCCGGTAAAGCTGACAGGAACGGACAGATTGCCCTGGCTGAAGCCCACCAGAGCGCCGCGGACCTGGGAACTGGGCTCCACGATGCTCCTGATAATCTTGAAAGCCATCAGCAGCACGGCCAGCGTCGCCAGAATCAGAGCCACCACAATAGCGAACAGGGCGATATTGGAGGTCAGGTTCTGCCGGCTGATGATGGCGTCCTGCCCCTGCTGCACCACATTAGCCAGCTCATCACCGGCGGCGGCGGCGGCAGTCAGCTTGGGAGTGCATTCGTTGGTGATCATGGAAACGACGCTTTCCCGATCGGTCCTGGCCACTTCACAGATCTCCTTTGCCTCGCTTGACCACTCCTTCACCGTGTTGACAAAGGTGTTCAGGGCGGTCCTGTCGTCCATGGGGTAGTCCGCCTCGAGCCGCTCCAGGGCCTTCTCCAGATCGTCCATCTTGCTGGTAGCCGTATCCAGGTTGCTCATATCGCCGGAGAGCACCGCGTCACGCAGGCCGCGGGCGGCGATGTTGTAGTCGATGCGGCACTCGGAAACCAGCTGGTTGGCCTCAACATAGTGTTCGATGATGTCCATATAGGCGTTCTTCTGCATGTTCGACATGATCAGCGAGGCGATGATGATGATCAGCGAAACAACGATGGTCGTGCCAAACCCAACGATCAGGCTTTTCCTGATGGACATATTTTTGAAATTCATATGTAGCTTCCTCCTAATATTTTCCCCCGCCGGCGTCCATTCCGCGGCGGATGTCTAACACGTCAAAGATTTGCTGTGTCCCCCGCTCCGTGCGGATCAAGCTCCCTCAGCGGGATGCCCGCGCTGGTTGGCGCCGCGGGCCGACGCACTCAGCCATTTCACATCTGCACCATCCTATCCCTCAAAATCACAGAGCAGGCGTTATACAATATCGCCGTACTTCCCGTTGCGCACGTCGCCAATCAGGCGGCCGTCCACAAGAGTCACCACACGCCGGCGCATAATATTGACAAACTGGCTGGCGTGGGTGGCCATGATGATGGTCGTACCCTTGTTGTTCAGCTCGGTGAGCAGGTGCATCAAATCCCAGATGTTGTCGTCATCCAGGTTCGCCGTCAGCTCGTCAATGAGCAGGATCGACGGGCTGTTGATCAGCGCCCTGGCCAGCTCCACACGCCGGCACTCCCCGATGGACAGCTCCGCCGGGTAGTAGCTCTCCACCCCGGGGAGGCCCACGATGCCCAGCGCCTTCTTCACCGACGGGCGGCTCCGGCGGCGCAGGCCGGCGGCGTTGGCCGCCAGCAGCAGGTTGTCCCCGATGGTGCGCTTGCGGATGAGCATGCACTCCTGGTTCACCACGCCGAAGGTCCGCACCGTCCGCACCCGCCAGGGGCCGATCGTGCGGGCGATATTGGCGTTATTGAGGTAGACAGTCCCCTCGTCTGGGGGAAGCTCCCCGCTGATGAGCTTGAGCAGGGTGCTCTTGCCCGCCCCGCTGCTGCCGATCAAAAAGATAAACTCCCCCTGCTCCACCTTCAGGTTCAGCTCCCGGACGGCGTACGAGGTGCGCTTATCCTCGGTATACAGCTTTGACACATTTTCCAGACGAATTTCCGGCATCCTGCAGCGGCTCCTCCTGCCCTCCAAGGCCGGGGAGTCCTCCTCGGCCTTGGAGAATTTCTAAAAAACCTGTCCCAGCCCGCCCGGGCGGGACCCCCGCCGCCAGTCCCGGCGGCTGATTTTCACAAGCGCGCCTGTTCCACCGGCCCTCGCCGGTGGAACAGATACGGTTACTTCCTTTTGTAGAACGAGTTCTCCCCCGCCAGGCGAATGCTGATCCGGCGATCCAGCTCCACCACCCGCTCCAGCAGGCGGCGGGTCTTTCCCACCTGATCCAGGAAGATCCGCTCCTCATTGCTGTGGGGCTCCGCACCCGCCAGCAGGGCGGCCACCCGCTCCTGGTCCTCTTCGGACAGGCTTCCCCGCCGGGCGCTGCCGGTGCGGCCCACCTCCTCCAGGTGGAGGATGGGGTCCTGGCGCATGGCCAGCAGCATCCGCACCGAAACCTGGTCGTTGCGGTCCAGGGTCTGGGCCATCTGCTCGGTCAGGTCCATCACCTCGCCCAGGTAATTGTACTTCTTCCGCTCCAGTACTGTCAAGTCCATCCACTCATTGCCGGTCATGGCATCTCACTCTTTCCCTGGCCGGCACTGCTCTTTTCCGCAGTGTGGAAGGCGTCCCGCAGATCCGCCAGCATGGGCCGGAGGGCCTCCAGCTCCTTCTTGTTCCGGCCGATGCGGATCCGGCCGAGCTGGTACGTGAAGTATTCATACATGCGGGCCAGGTCTCTGCTGATGGGATACTGCCGGTCCAGGGTTTCATCCAGGTAATTGACAATGTCCGCGCATCGGCCGATGGCCGCCTCGAAGGCGGGGAAGTCCCCCTTGTCCAGAGCGATGGAGGCCATGGTGGCCCGCTTGACCAGCTCGTCGTACAGCAGCAGCAGCAGCTCGCCGGAGGTCATGGAGTTTACGGACTGCTGCTTGTACTGCTGGTAGCCTCTCCTATCCATGTTGGATACCGTTCCTTTCTATATCAGGAGCATCAGCCGCCCATCATGCCGGCCAGGGTAGAGCTCTGGGAGTTCATCTGGTTGATGAGCACCTCCAGCTTGCTGAACATGCTGGTGTAGCGGTCCACCTGGCTGGTCAGCTTATCCTGCCACTTCTCGATTTCCGTGCCGATGTTGTCCATCTCCTTCTGCCACTGGTTGTTGAGCAGGGACAGGGAGTTGAGGGGTGTGCCCGCCTGCTGGACCAGGATGCCCTTCACCTCGCCGGTGAGTCCGGCGTAACGGTCCAGCTGGGTCTTCATGGTCTGCATGATGCCGTCGGTCTCCGCGCCGCCGGTCTTGCTCTTGGTGAACGCGTCCGCCACGGCGTCCGGGTCGCTGTCCAGGGCCTCGCGCAGCTTCTTCTCATCAAGGCTGATGTAGGAGGCGCCGTCGGTGGAGTCGTAGCCCACGGTGATGCCGATCTTGCTCAGCACCGCGGAATCCGCGCCCGAGGGCGCAAAGGCGTTGCGCATCCGCTCGTAGAGGTTGCGCAGGTTGGAGTCGCCGAAGAGCAGCCCCTGCTTCGCCTTCTCCTCATAGCGCTGGATGGCACTCTCGCTCATGCCGGCCATGTCGTCGTCGCTCAGCGGCTCGTATTCCTTTATGGAGCCGTTGGAGTTCTGGGCCGGCAAGGTGGCGTACTGCTTGCGGATCTCCGACATCATCTCGTTGTAGTCGGTGATCATGGACTTGATGGCGTCCACAATCTTGTCGGAGTCGGTGGTGCGCTCGAAGGAGACGCTCTCGCTCTGGGCGGGCTTTTCGCCGGCCTCAACCTTCTGCGCGTCGTATTCCTCGTTAAAGGTCTCCTTGAAGTTCAGGGTCATGCCGTCGATGTCCACCCGGTTGCTGCCCCGGGTCATGGACTTGGTGGTGCCGTTGACGGTGACAACGAACTCGGCGTCCTGGCCCGCGGCATAGCCGTCGGTGCCGTCCTTGACCTCTCCAAACATCTTCGCCGCCAGACCGCCGGACTCAATTTCAATCTTGTTCTCGGAGCCGGTGTCCTTGCTGGTGAAGACGAACTCGCCGGTGGTCTTGGAGTAGCTGACCTTCACGCCGGCCTGCGTGTTGGCGTTGATGTCGCTCATGATATCGGACAGCTTGGTTTTCTCGTTGTAGTTGCCCACGGTGACGCCGTTGATCTTGAAAGCATAGAGCTTGTCGCCCATCGCGTCCGTCAGTTGCTTGCCGCTGCTGTCCTTGGCCGCCTCCAGGCCGCTCCACGCGTTCTCATCCAGCAGATCGCCCAGGGTGTTGCTGGTGTTGAGGTAGTTGGTGGCCACCTTGCCGATGCCCAGTGTGGCGCCGGCGTCGGCGTTGATGAGCAGGTTGGAGTTCTTCGGCGCGTTGAACTTCAGCTGGAGCGTGTCGCCGGTGGTGTCCAGATTCTCCACGCTCACCTTGCCGCCGAACGCCTTCTTCAGGGAGTCGTTGAGGGTGTTGGTGTAGTTCTCGGCGTTCAGCTCGATTTTCTTGCCGTCCGCCGTCTTGATCTTGTAGTCACCGCCGTCCTTGACAATCTGGGGCAGCCTGATGGACTTGGTGGTGCCGTCCAGGTTGATGTTCATGGTCTTGTTGGAGAGGTAGTCCGCCACGTTGACCTCCTTGGTAAACGCGGTATCATACGTCACCTGGATGGAGTTGGGTTTGTCCTCCTCGGCGTTCTCCAGATCGCCCAGGCCCAGCGTCTCCTTCACGGAATCGCTGGCGCCGGAGATATAGACGCTGTTGCCGGCGCCGCTCTTGTCGTAGAAGGAGATCTTGCTGCCCTCCACCTTGACGCCGATGCGGTCGGAGGCGGCCACCGTCTCGCCGCTGGAGAGGGTGATCTGCTGGCCCGCCAGCTTCTCGGTGATGGACTCGGCCAGGGCCTCCGCCTTGCTGCCGTCGTAATCCGTGCCAATCTGATCGCTGATCTCGTCAAAGGAGATGCTCACGCTCTTGCTGCCGTAGACCAGCTCCAGGGAGCCCTTCATGGTGCCCAGCGTGATATCCCCGCTCAGATCCAGCCCCTCGCTGGCCGCGATGTCGCCGCCCCCCTTGAGGCTGGAGGTGGTGGCGTAGCGGGCGGACGTGGCCAGGCGGTTGACGCTGTTGAGCACCACGTCGCTGTCCGTGCGGCCGCTGGCGGTGACTTTGCCGGCGTTATTCCCCTTGGGCGTGACATTGATGGCGTTGTTGAAGAAGGACGACGACATCAGGTTGGTGGAGGAGGTGTAGGAGGTATACTTGTTGGAAAAGGCGTTCATTTTGGAGATGATGCTGCGATACGCTTCCTGTTTCCACCCCAGCTTGGTAGACTTGTTCTGCAGGTTCTGAATCTTGTTCTGGTAGCTCTGGACCAGACTTTCGATCATCCCCTCCGTATCCATGCCGCTGGCCAGGCCGCTGATGACGTTTGCGCTGTTATACAGACTGCTGGTATAGTTCTTGCTGCTCGCGCCGCTGATCGATGCCATTTTAATCTCTCCTTTATTACAAGATAAATGCCAAAAACTTTTTTTCTCAAAATCCAAAGAAAAAAAGAAGAACCCTCTGTACTTTTTTATCGTCACGTAGTATAGTAAAGTTAAGAGCCGCCAAAAAGATTTTGCTCAATGGAGGGGATATTTTGTCAGCTGTTATCGCGATCACCAATCAAAAGGGCGGCGTGGGAAAGACAACGACTTCCTGCGCCCTGCTGGCCGGCCTGCAGCAGCGGGGAGCCAAGGTGCTGGGCGTGGATCTGGACCCCCAGGGGAGCCTGGGCTTCTGCCTGGGGCTGGATATCGACAACTGCGCCACCATTTACGATGTCATGAAGGGCACCGTGCCCGTCCGGGACGTGATTGTCCCGTCGGAGTGCGGGGACATCCTTCCCTCAAATATTCTGCTGTCCGCCGCGGAGCTGGAGTTCAACCGCCCGGGGCGTGAGTTCCTGCTCAAAGCCGCCCTTTCGGAGCTCCAGAACGACTACGACTATATCATCGTGGACACGCCGCCGGCACTCAACGTGCTGACGGTGAACGCCTATGTGGTGGCCGACGGCCTGGTCATCCCCATGGCGCCGGAGATCCTCAGCCTGCTGGGCGTGGCCCAGATCCGGGAAACCATCGACACGGTCCGCCGCTGCTACAACTCCCGGCTGAAGGTGCTGGGCATCCTGCTCAACAAGTACAACCAGCGCTTCACCCTCAACCGGGAGGTGCTGGACATGGCGGAGCAGATTGCCGCACAGCTGGACACCAGGGTCTTCCAAACCAAGGTCCGCTCCAGCGTCTCCGTGGCGGAGGCTCCCGCCCACGGGGAGAGCGTACTCACCTACGCCCCCTCCTCCAAGCCGGCGGAGGACTTCCGCGCCCTCCTCGACGAGGTGACCCGGGAGCTGGGCCAGGCCGGCTCCTGAGCGAGGGGCCGCATCCACACTTTTCATCTTACCTAAGGAGAGTACAATACCATGGCAACAGCGAAAAAAGGCGCGAAAAGCAGCAAGACGGCCCACGTGCTCAACCTGCTCACCAAGGACTCCGCCGGAGAGGCGCCCCAGCCCGAGGCGGAGCCGGAGTCCGCTGCCTCACCGCCGCCTTCCCCGGAGGAGGGCGCTGCCGCCGAGCAGTCCCTTCCGCTCGCCCCCCCTATTCTGGAGGTCGCCCGCACCAACGACGCCCAGCTGGCAATGCAGATCAAGGACGCGCTGGAGAGCGAGCTTCTGGCCGAGGAGGGGCCCGCCAATCCAGCGCCGGAGGCGGCGCGTGAACCTGGGCCCGTGCCGGTGTCCGATCCGGAACCCGCGCCTGCTCCCGAACCTGTTCCTGCGCCAGCGCCCATGCCGGAGCCGGAACCTGTTCCCGAGCCGGAACCTGCTCCCAAACCGGAACCTGTTCCCGAACCGGAACCTGCTCCCGAGCCGGAACCTGTTCCCGAACCGGAACCCGCACCTGCTCCCGAGCCGGAGCCCGTTCCCGAACCGGAGCCCGTTCCCGAGCCAGCGCCTGTTCCCGAGCCAGCGCCCATGCCGGAGCCGTCCCCTGACGATCTGGTTATCGTCAACATCATGGAGTCCCTGGTGGAGGCCAAAGCCCCCCGCTATATCAGCATGTTCGGCCTCTGTCCCTGCGAGCGGTGTACGGCGGATGTGAAGGCCCTGACCCTTACCAACCTCCAGCCCGCCTATGTCGTCCTCCCCCGTTCGGAGGTCGGCGCCATGCTCACCGTGTACGAGAGCCGGTACAACAGCACGGTCTTCGCCCAGCTCACCCGGTCCTGCAAGGTGGTCATGGACAAGCCCCGGCACGGCCCGGATTACAAGCACCTCATGTAAAATGTTGTACCAACAGCCCCGGCATATTTCTGAAAACAGGCCGCGGCGGACGCATTCCGCCGCACAAGCAAGCGGGCCAGCCGACAAAATGTCGGCTGGCCCGCTTGCTGCCGGCCGGCGCCGGCGAAGCCCCGCCGTCCGCCTGGCGGACACGGGAGGACGAATCATCATCAGGGGTTGCTGGGCATGGCGCTGCTGGTTTCCATCAGCTGACGCCAGATATTGTTCACCTCGTCCAGACACTGGAAGTAGGTGTCCGTCAGCTGATTGAGGGGGATGCCAAGCTCCTCCGCCAGGCCGCCGATGGAGCCCCAGTCCGCCCGCTCGTAGTTGAGGATCAGATCGTAGAGCACACCGCAGCGCCCCTCGTGGTTGAGCAGGGCGTCCTTCACCGGCTGGGCAATGGGAATCTCCGAGAGGATATCCTGCATCGGCGCGGCAATCAGATGGTTGAGGGTGGAGAACATCCCCATGAGGTACGCGTCGTTGCGGGAGATGGGCATGTTCTTGGCGAACTTCAGCAGCTCGCTGGCAAAGGTGGCCCGGGTGAAGGAGAGCTTCAGCATCTCCTCCTGGTTTGCGTCCACTCCATCATCTGTGCTGGTGTTGCCCATCAGGTATATCCACTGGCGCAGCTGGCCCAGGCCCAGAACCACCACCGCCTGGTGGACCTCAGTGGCCCGGTTGCGCAGGGCGAAGTAGGCGGAGTTGACAATCTTCAGCAGGCTGTAGGTCAGCATGGCGTCCATGGAGATGATCTGCTCAATCTCGTCCACGTCCGGCTCATCCTTGGTGATGGCCACCAGCAGGCGGAAGAAGTTGCTCTGGAGGTAGCTGCTGGAGTGGACGGCGGTGAACATCTGCTCCGCCACATAGCGCCCCTCCATGGCGTCCACCCCCGTCATGAACGCCTGTTGATAGAGCTCCTCGGTGTCCACGCCGGTGGCAATGCACTTTTTGCCCATGGTGTGCGCCATGTCCACAATATTGCGGACGCTGGCCACCGTGTTGTTGGAAAGGCTGATTTTGATATAGTCGAACTTATCCAGGATGGAGACATACCGGGGGGAGAACTGGAACTCATTGACCGCCACCTTGTACCCGTCCCGGGAGTAGCGCTCCACGAAGCGCATCGCCAGGGGGTGGATGATGACGCTGTCGTCCACCTGGATGACCAGATCGCCGGGGCTGAAGAGCTTGGGCGCCTGCTTCATCAGCAGGTTGGTGGTGAAGGTCATGAAGTTCAGCCCGCCCTTCAGGGACTTGTCGCTGTTCTGGGTCAAGAAGTTATAGATGACGTCCGCCGCCGCAAAGTCCTGGCCGCCATCGGCGTCATAGGCGCCGCCATCGCCGGCATAGCGAATCTCATAGCCCAGGATCTTCCCGTGGAGATCCTTGATGGGCTGGCGGACAATATACTTGCTCGTGCTCTTGGTTTCTGCCATAGTGCGTCTCCTCCTAGTTGGCCTTGGCCGCCCGTTCCAGCAGGTGGTCCATGACATCCACCAGATGGCCGATTTCCGGCTTGGTCAGCTGCTCGTCAGCGCCCAGCTGGCGGCCCTTGATACGCATCTCCTCACTGATCAGGGAGGAGAAGATAATGAGCGGGATTTTCTGGAAGCGCCGGCTGTCCTTCACCAGCTTGGTCAGCCGGTGCCCGTCCATCTGGGGCATCTCGATATCCGTGATAATCAGCGCCACCTGCCCCTGAAGATCCGTATCCTCGCGCAGGGCGTTGAGCGCATCCCACAGCTCCTGGCCGTTGGGGTACATCCGCAGATTCACATAGCCCGCCTTCTTCAGGGAATTCTCAATCATCTTCGAGAGCAGCACGGAATCCTCCGCCACCCAGATGGGCTGCTCGCTGCGGGTGCGGGGCCCCAGGGAGTCAATCTCCTCGATCTGGATGGACGTCTCCGGGGCGATCTCCGCCACAATGCGCTCGAAGTCCAGAATGGTGACCAGATCATCGCCGCACTGGGCAATGCCGGTGGCTACGCCCTCCGCGCCGCCGGAGACGGTCTTGTCCGGCTTCTGGATGTCGGTCCAGGAGATCAGGCTGATGCGCACGACAGCGTGAACCCGGAAAGCAATGAACATCTTGTTGAAATTGGTGATGATGAAGATGTCCTTGGGCCCTTTCGCGCTCTCTACGCCCAGATACTTGGGCAGATCCACCACTGTCAGCACGGAGTCCCGGGGCTTGAAAATCCCCTCCACTGCCGGATGGGCGTGGGGCATGGACTTAACCGGCTCGGATATCATGATCTCTTTGACCTTTGCCACGTTGATGCCGTACAGGTTTCCTCCGATGGTAAACTCCATGATCTCGATCTCGTTGGTTCCGGACTCCAGCAAGATCCGGTTGTTGTGCATCTCAGCCATGACTGACACTCCTATCTACAATAAATTTCCTTCGCCTCTGTCCGGCCCGCTTAAAAGAGGACGTCCTGCCGGCCGTACGACCGGATGCAGCCCTGGCCGCTGACCACGTCGAACAGCAGCGTACGGGCCACCTTGCCTCCCACGTCCTCGGCCAGCAGGCGGATTCCCTCCTGGCGCAGGATGGTGTGAACGCTCTCGATATTCCGCTGGCCGATATTGCCCAGATTGCCGCCGTTGACCTCGAACATCTTCGCGCCGCCGGCGATTTTGACCGTGATCCGCTTCCTGGAGGCCCCCTTCGCCTCCATTTGGCGCAGTGTTTCCCGAATGCCCGTATCCGCGTATTTCAGAGGGTTTTTTCGCCCCGGCTCCATATTCAGGGGCAGCATGATGTGAAGCAGTGCCCCGAGATGCAGCGCCGGATCCTGAAAACACAGCCCGATACAGGAGCCCAGCGCATACGTGATGAGGACGCCTGAGCCCTTCGCCATCTTCATGTCCGCGATTCCGACCGTCAATTTCTCGTTCATTCCGTCACGCCCAGCTTCTGTAATAAAAAGTTCAGAGAGCGGATATCCGGCGAGAGCAGCAGGTGACAGGGGACCTGCTTGTTGTCGCACACAAAATTTCCGCCAATGGTCATCAGGTAGTCGCTCATGCCGCCGTACACAGCCATCGGTACCGAGAGGATTGCCCCCTGCATATCCACTGTAAAGGCCGGCACCGTCAGATCCACGGAGATGCCCGACAGACCCGAGAGGGCATTGATGAAGGTGGAGATCATGATATTGCCCACCTCGATCAGCGCCGACTGGCGCAGCTCATTGAGCTCCATATAGTCCGATATGCTCTCGCTGAGCATACTCTCCAGCACCAGGTTGATAAAGCCCATCTGCTGCACGGAGAGCATGATGCCGCTCATCTGGCCGCCCATGCCCACCAGCACGCCGGCGGTCACCGCCTCCGGGCCGCCGATCCACTCAATGGCCTCGTTATAGCCCATGATGCGCACCTCGGGCAGCGTGATGCGCACCTCCCGTCCCAGAAGCTGACCCAGGGCGGTAGCCGCGTTCCCGGTGCCGATGCTGCCGATCTCCCGCAGCGTGTCGATCTCCATGGAGGTCAGCTCGTCTAAATTCTTAATCTGCATATCCTACCCCCTTCGCTTATCCTCTCAACCCATTGATGGTCGTCTCAATCTCATCCGAGGTCTGCATCATCTTCAGTGCGAAGCCGTATGCCCGCTGGGATTCGATTACCTTGATAAACTCCTGGGTGATGTCCGTGTTGGACATCTCCAGCAGGCCCTGCTTGACCTGCCCGGTGCCGAGATATAGCTGGCCGTTGCGCTCGGTGGCCAGGAACCGGGAGCTGTCGGCGTGCTCCATGCCCTCGTGAATGGCAAAGTCGAATACGCCCAGCGTCAGGGGCGCCTCCCGGTTTTCCGGGTCGATGACGATGAAGTTGCCCTGGGGATCCAGCACGCAGCGGCCCTCGTTGTCGCTCAGCCGCCAGACCTCCGTGGGCTGGGGCTCCTCCCCGTCCTCTTCGGGCACCGCGTTCTCATCCGGCTGGATGAAGAACTGTGCCATCATGAACGATCCGTCCCGGGTGTAGGAGATCTCCCGGGTGTCCGGATCAAAGAGGGCGAAGAAGCCGTCGCCGTCAATGCCGAAGTCGAAGGTCCTCCCCGTCTCCTTGAAGGCGGTGCCGGCAAAATCCACCGTGGCCTGGATGACCCGGGTGCCGGTCCCCTTGGGCAGCTGCGCGCCGTCGATGCCGTTGACATTGCGGTTCATCAGCTCGCCGAAGGCCACCTTCTCCGCCCGGAAGCCCTGGGTGTTTACGTTGGCGATGTTGTTGCCCTGCACGTGCATGCGCAGGTTCTGCTGGTAGGCGCCCACCGCGGCGCTGTAAAATGACTGATTCATGGCGCGTTATGCCTCCCCTTTCCTTCTGTTAGCCCAAGCGGCCCAGCTCCGTGGTGGCCCGGGTCATGACCTGATCATAGATCTTGCTGATCTGGGCCGCGCTCTGGAGGGCGCGCTGGGTGGTCATCATGGAAACCATCTCCTGGACCATGTTCACGTTGGAGCGCTCCACCATCTTGTGGCGGATCACATAGTTCTCGCCTGCCTGGGGCTGGCCGCCCTGGAAGAGGCCCCGCTCATTGTGCTCCAGCGCCTGCTCGTCCTCGAAGGCGAACACCCCCAGCGTCCCCAGGTAGCCCCGGTTGTTCAGGCTATAGAGGCCGCCCTCCACGTCCACATAGAGGTTGTCGGTGGGCAGCTGGATGGGCTGGCGCTCATTGCTGAGCACCCGCCCCTGTCCGGCCAGGCACAGGTAGCCCTCGTCGTCCAGGGTAAAGCTGCCGGCGCGGGTGTACGCCACCTGCCCGTCGCGGTCGATGGCGAAGTAGCCCTCCCCGTCGATAGCGAAGTCCAGGGGCAGCCCCGTCTCCTCCAGGCCGCCCTGGGTGTAGTCGGTAAACAGCTCGCTGGGCGCCAGGATGTAGCTCTGCTGGCCGATCTCCTGGCTGCGGGACTTGTCCTTGTTGCCCACCCGGCTGAGCATGACCTCCTGGAAGGTGCTGTCGGTGTAGTGGTCCGCCTTGTAGCCGGCTGTGGAGATATTGGTGATATTGTTGGAAACCACATCCAGCCGCCGGCCCTGGCTGAGCATACCGGAGGTCAGATTATAAAATCCTCTGAACATATCTCGTTCGCTCCTCTCGTCTTTTTGGGGGAACTATCCTTCCCCGTTCATATATCGCTTCATGTACAGCTTCAGCTTCTGGATGGCCCGGGAGTGGATCTGGGAAATGCGCGGCTCGCTGACCTCCATCACCTGGGCGATCTCCTTCATGCTGAGGTTCTTCTTGTAATACAGGGAGATGACCAGCTGCTCATTCTCCCGCAGGGAGGTGATGCCCTCCGTCAGCGTATCCAGCAGCTCGCGGCGCAGCAGGGAGTCCTCCGGCCGGCCGGTTGCGCCGTTGTCGGCCACGTCCAGCCCCCCCTGGTCCTGGTCGTCGAAGATGGAGTCCAGGGAGAGGATGTTGCACAGCGAGGAGTTTGCCAGATCCTCCTGGTACTGCTCCTGACTGACCCCCAGGCGGCCTGCGATCTCCTCGTCCGTGGGGTAGCGCCCCAGCTCGGAGTAGAGCTCCACGCTGGCCTGGTCGATCTCCCGGGCCTTCCGCCGCACGCTGCGGGGGACCCAGTCCTGCCGCCGGGCCAGATCGATGACCGCGCCCCGGATGCGCTTGGAGACAAAGGTCTCAAACTTGATGCCCTTGTCGGGGTCGAACTTGTCAACGGCCCCCACCAAGGCCAGAACGCCCTCGTTGATGATGTCGTCCACCTGCGCAAAGCTGGAGTAGACGCCCCGCACCTGGAGGGCGATGGACTTGACCAGCCCCACGTACCGCAGCGCCAGAGGCCACTTGAGGGCCTCGTCGCCGCTGCTCTTGTAGAGCAGGAGGAGATCCTCCTTGCTCATATCGTCCAGCTCCGCCTGGGTATATTCCAGCTTCTCCGGTTTTGCCGCAGGCCCGCCGCCGATCATACCGCCGCCGCCTTTCTCTCAGGCCGCATGGCCTCCCGGGGCAAGGTGACATTGCCCAGCGACTGAATCTGCACGTCGCTGGTGATCTCGTTGAACGCCAGCACGTAGAGGTTGGGGTAAAACTGTGCCAGCATCCGGCTGAGGTAGACCCGGATAACCTGACTGGTGAGAACAATGGGTGTCTGGCTGAGGTCGTTGAACTTCTTGATGAACTCCGCCAGCTGGGTGATAATCTGCTGCATCAGATCCGGGCCCATGGCCAGATAGATGCCCTGCTCGTTCTTGCTGAGGGAGGCGATGATCCGCTTCTCCACCTCCGCGTCCAGGGTGACCACGCGGAGCTGCCCGTGCTCGCAGAAGCGGCGGGTGATGGTCCGGCCCAGGGCCCCGCGGATGTTCTCCGTGACCATATCCAGATCCTTGGTGGTGTTCAGCGCCTCCACCGCGGTCTCCAGGATGGTGCCCAGATCCCGGATGGGGACGCCCTCCCGCAGGAGGTTTCGCAGAATGCGCTCCAGGTTGGCGTAGGTGAGCACGTTGGGGACGGCCTCCTCCACCACCTCGGGGGCGGTGCGCTTGAGGTTCTCCACCAGCTGCACCACCTCCGCCCGGCCCAGCAGCTCGTGGGCGTGGGAGCGGATGACCTCGCTGAGGTGGGTCTGCATGACGGACAGGGGGTCGATGACCGTATAGCCGTAGATCTCCGCCATCTCCTTGTTCTCCGGCAGAATCCACCGGGAGGGGATGCCGTAGGCCGGCTCCACGGTCTCGATGCCGTCGATCTCGCCAGCGGGGTTGGCAGGCTCCAGTGCCAGGAAGTAGTCCACCAGGATCTCGCCCCTGGCCACCTCCTCGCCCTTGATCTTCACCACGTACTGGTTGGTGCCCAAGGCCGAGGAGTCGTGGAAGCGGATAGAGGGGATGACAAAGCCCATCTCCTGGGCGTACTGCCGCCGGAAGAGGGCGTTGCGCCCGATGAGCTTGCCGCCGCTGCTCTCATCCACCATGGGGATCAGGCTATAGCCGAACTCCATCTCGATGGGGTCCACCGTCAGGAGGGTGTATACGTTGTTGATATCCTTGTAGAAGTCCGCCGCGCTGGGCTGGGGCGCTTCCTCCTGCGCCGCCATCTCGCCGGCGGCGGAAATCGCCTCCATCTTCTCCTGGCGCTCCATGCGGCCGCTGATGAACCAGCCGGAGATTGCCAGGCCGATGCCGACGATCAGCAGCGGCGCGTGGGGTGTGCCGGGAATCAGGCCCAGCAGGGCGATAACCAGGCCGGCGGTCAGAATGGCCTTGGGCTGGCTGCCGAACTGGCGGACCACGTCGTCGTTGAGGCTTCCGTCGGAGACGGTCCGGGTGACCACCATGGCCGTGGCCGTGGAGATCATGAGGGAGGGAATCTGGGAGACCAGGCCGTCACCGATGGTGGCAATGGCGTAGACGTTCCACACGTCCTGCACACCGTTGAGGCTGCCCAGGATCAGGCCGCCCACCAGGTTGATGGCGGTGATAATCAGCGACAGTGTCGCGTCGCCCTTGACGAACTTGGTGGCGCCGTCCATGGCGCCGTAGAAGTCGGCCTCCTTCTGGATCTTGGCCCGGCGGGCCTTGGCACCCTGCTCGTCGATGAGGCCGGAGGAGAGGTCCGCGTCAATGGCCATCTGCTTGCCGGGCATGGCGTCCAGGGTGAACCGGGCCGCCACCTCGGACACGCGCTCCGCGCCCTTGGTCACCACGATCATCTGCACCAGGACGATGATCAGGAAGATGATGATGCCCAGAACGATATTCCCCTGGGCGATCATCAGGCCGAAGGATCTGATAACGCTGCCGGCCTCGCCGTCGTTGCCCAGGATGGCCCGGGTGGTGGACACGTTCAGTCCCAATCGGAACAGCGTGGTAATCAGCAGCAGGGATGGGAAGATGGAAAAGTCCAGCGCGTCCGCCACGGTCATGGTGATGACCAGAATCAGCATGGACAGGGAGATATTGACCACCAGCAGCACGTCCAGCAGGGGCGTGGGCAGGGGCACGACGATAAAGAGGACAATGATAACCACTGCCAGTGCTATGCCGTTTTGGAGAATTCGCCTCATTGCCACTGTCCTTTCCTGAAATCCGCATGTGGTTGTATGGGAAACGCCCAGAGATGGGCTGTCATTTTCATAGTCATATGGGATGGATGTTGAAAGTATGTCACGCTTCCTTCTGGTCCAGCTTCAGCACGTAGACCAGAATCTCGGCCACGGGGCCGTAAAACTCCGGGGGAATCTCCCGGTCCAGGTCCGTTCCCGCGAAGAGGGAGCGGGCCAGGGGGACGTTCTCCACGATGGCCACCCGGTTCTCCTCCGCCACCGCGACAATGCGCAGCGCCAGCTCGTCCAGGCCCTTGGCCACCACCACGGGGGCGTCGTCCTTCTCCGGCTTGTAGCGCAGAGCCACCGCCACGTGGGTCGGGTTACGGATGACCACATCGGCGCCGGGGACCTGCTGCATCATCCGCTGCTGGGCCCGGCGGCGCTGGATCTCCTTGATCTTCCCCTTCACCTGGGGGTCGCCTTCCGTCTGCTTGTACTCCTCCTTGATCTCCTGCTTGCTCATGCGCATCTGGCGCTCGTAGTCCCACCACTGGTAGAAGAAGTCCGCCCCGGCCAGCACCACGAAGGCGACGGCCACCCGCAGCACGAGGGCGAGGATGTCGTTGAAGAGGATGGAGCAGGCCTGCCCCAGCTCCATGTCAAAAAATCTGGAAAAGCCCACCGCCGTGTCGCCGAAGTAGCTGAAAATCAGATACAGCAGGACCACGATCTTCAGGAGGCTCTTGAGCGTCTCCACGACGCTGCGCATGGAGAAGAGCCGCTTGAACCCCTGAAGGGGGCTGATGCGGTTGAATTTGGGTTTCAGGGACTCGCCTGTGACCAGCATCCTGGTCTGTGCGAAGGTGGCCGCGACGGCCAGCAGCGCCGTAACAGCCAGAAAGGGTCCGGCCACGGTCACGAAGACGAGGATGCACCGGGTGAACAGCTCCCGCAGGGACTGCCCCGCCGCCGCCGCGCCGCTCTCGGCAATGAGGGAGAAGCTGCTGGCGAACAGGTTTTTCGCCTGCTCCACCACCGTGTCCCCCATAATCCGCAGCATCGCCAGACTGCCCAGGAGGGTGGCCACGGCCACCACGTCCTTGCTCATCATGACGTTGCCCTTTTTCCGTTCGTCTCTTCGCTTTTTTGGTGTCGCTTTTTCGGTCTTGTCACCGGCCACCGATGGTTCCCCCCTTTACCGACCGTCTGTCCGCTCCGGGGGAGCTCCCCCTATCCCGCCATCAGCCGCAGCACCCGCTGGAGGCTTTGCAGCATGTAGGTCTCCGCCCGCATCATGTACTCGCTGATGGGCATCAGCAGCACCAGCAGCAGCCCCAGGCCGATGATGACCTTCAGCTCGATGTTGATGGCGAAGACGTTGATCTGGGGGATGACCTTCATCAGGATGCCCATGCCCACCTGTCCCAGCAGCTCCGCCGCCAGGATGGGCATACAGAGCTTGATGGCCATGATGGTACACTCAATGAACAGCTCCAGCACCGCGCTGTAGAGCTCCTGCCCCAGCACCACCGACCCGAAGGGGACGACGCGCCCGGAGACCAGGATGATCCGCATCAGGGTGTGGTGCCCGTTGGCCGTAAAGAACAGCAGGATCATCAGGATGTTGAACATGGAGGCCGTCACGGACACCGAGCTCTGACTGCCCGGGTCGTAGGTCTTGCCCATGCTCATGCCCATCTGGGTGTCTATGGTCTCGCCGCCCAGAAGGGGGATATAGAAGAAGATGTTCATCACCAGGCCCAAAAGATACCCCAGCGCCATCTCCAGCAGGAGGTGCGCCCCCAGCGCCAGCATCATCTCCGGAATCTCCGGCCGGTAGTCCGTCATGGGGAACACCGTCACGGAAAGCAGGAGGATCAGCCCGCTCTTCACCAGTCCCGGGATGCTCTGCCGGCCAAACAGGGGGTTGAACAGCACGAAGCCGGTCATCCGGGCCAGGATCATCATAAACAGGGTCACATCCGCCCACTCCAAGGCGCCGCCTCCTAACTGATCATCAGCTCAAACAGCCCCCTGGCGTAGTCCAGGAGGGTCTCCATCATCCACCCGCCGCCAATGAGCAGCACCAGCACCACCACCGTCAGCTTGAAGATGAAGGAGAGGGTCTGTTCGTGGATCTGGGTAACCGCCTGGAAGATGGCCAGCAGCACGCCCACCGCCATACTCAGCAGGAGCATGGGGGCGCACAGCTTGATGACCACCCAGACGCCGTCCCGCAGGACCTCCGCCACCATTACCGCGTTCATTGCTCAGCCCCCTCCTAATTCACCGTGCGCACCAGCGTGGAAAACACCAGCTGCCATCCATCCAGCAGGATAAAGAGCAGAATCTTGAAGGGCGTGGAGATCATGGAGGGCGGCAACATGATCATACCCATACTCATCAGCGTGGAGGACACGATGACGTCAATGAGCATGAAGGGGATATACAGCAAAAATCCGATCCAGAAGGCCTCCTTCAGCTCACTGGTGACAAAAGAGGGCATAATCACCCGCACCGGCAGCTCCCGGGCCTCCTCATCGTTGGCCGGGGGCTCCACGCCGCTCATATTGCAGAAGAGCTCCAGGCTGGCGATCTCCGTGTTGTCCAGCATGAAGTCCTTCAGCGGCTGCTGGGCCCGCTGGAAAAAGTCCTCCTGGGTGATCTCGCCGGCTACATACGGGTCGTAGGCCTCCGATTTAATCTCGTCCAGGGCCGGCGTCATGGTAAAAAGCGTCAGCACCAGCGCCATCCCCACCAGCACCAGGTTGGGGGGGGTCTGCTGGGTGCCCATCGCCGTGCGCAGCAGGGAAAAGGCCACCACATAGCGGGTGAAGGAGGTCATCATCACCACCAGCGACGGCAACAGGGTCATAAGCGTTGTCAGCAGCAGAATATCCAGCGCCTGGATACTGTCGCCGTTGACATTGATTATCGCGTCATTGATCAAATTCCGGGACCTCCTCTCCGGTCATTTCCTATCCCGGAGCTGCCGCAGCAGAGCGCGGAAGTCCGGGGACCGCCCTTCGGCAGGAGCAGGAGCGTCCCGCGCTGGTGCGCTGGTCCACAGCGCCCCCTCCTCCTCTGTCAGCTCGGTCAGCAGGGAGAAGCCGGAGGGAGAACTGCCCACAACAAAATAGCGGCTTGCAATCTGAACTACCAGCAGGCTCTGGTCCCGGCCCACCGCCAGCCGCTCCAGTACGCGCATCCGTCCGTTTCCGGAGAACGCGCCCAGACGGCCGCCCAGGCCTTTTCCGGCCCAGCGGGTGAACAGGTAGCTCCCCGCAAGGACCAGGACCAGAACCAACAGGATGCCCAGCAGGGAGAATACCTCCTGGAGGGGCATCAGGGCTCGCCCACGATGGACGTCACGGTCTTGAGCACGCGCTCACCCTTGAAGGGCTTGACAATGAAGTCCTTCGCGCCGGAGCGGATGGCGTCGATGACCATGGTCTCCTGGCCCATGGCGGAGCACATGACCACGTTGGCGCCGCCGTCAGCGGCGCGGATGGCCTTCAGGGCCTCCAGGCCGTCCATGTTGGGCATCGTGATGTCCATGAGGACCAGATCGGGCTTCAGGGAGTTGTACTTCTCCACGGCGTCCGCGCCGTCCACGGCCTCGTGAAGATCCGTGTAGCCGGCTTTGCTGAGGGTGTCCTTGATCACCTTGCGCATAAAAGCTGCATCGTCAACCAAAAGAATCTTAGCCATTATTATACACCTTTTCCTTATAAATTCTAAATTTCACTATGTCCCTCAGGACTTGGTCAATTCATTGATATCCGGCTTCTGCAGGATTTCCGTGATGCGGATGCCGAAGTTGTCGTCAATTATCACCACGTCGCCCCGGGCGATGCACTGCCCGTTGACCAGCAGATCCACCTGGTCGCCCGCCAGCTTGTCGAGCACCACCAGGGAGCCCTTGGAGAAGGCGATGATGTCCTGAATCTTCCGCCGTGTGCGGCCGATCTCCACCGCCACCTCCAGGGAGACGTTCATGATCAGATCCAGGTTCTGCTTCTGCTCCTCAGGCAGCTTGGCCTCCGGATCCAGATCCCGCATCTGAACGGGCCGGGTGTTGATGACCTTGGGCTCCGGCGGCTGGGACTGGGGCGGCTGCTGGGGCGGGTACATATAGTAGGGCGGATAGCCCGGATAGGGGGGGTAGGGATAGCCGCCCTGGGGCATCGGGGGATAGCCGGGCTGCTGCTCCCCGGCCGCCGCCATGGGGGGCGTCGCCTGCTGCGCCGCCGGAGCGGGAGCGGGCCCGGGTGCCGGGGCGGCGGGTGCGGGGGCCGGGGGAATGCCGCCGGCCATCAGCCGCTCGATCTCCTCCTGGCTCATGGTGCCGCCGGAGGACGCCGCGGGCGCGGGGGCCGGCGCGGGAGCGTCGGGGACGCCGCC
>CAJUQS010000046.1 GCA_910588365.1 uncultured Oscillospiraceae bacterium
CATTTCCTGCCGGATTTGGCGGCGGTAAGAGGCCGGCGTCTGCTGTTTCTGATTGACAACAATACCGGTTACAGTCTGCCGCTGCCCCTGCCGGAGCACCTTCGTCTTTTTCTCATTTATAGCAAACGGTACTTCTACTAAAAATCTATATAAAAAACATCTGCCCAGCGGCAGAAAAGAAAAAACCGCTACTGGGCAGTCCCTTTTCTATGTACAAAATTATTTCCTGCGGCGGTTTTAAGAAAATAAACATAAAAAGCTCTGCACTCGGACGGTCTACGACGAAAGCGTCTGTCCCCACGCCTGTCTGGACGAGTACATGAAAAGCCGCCTGGAAAATAAACTGATCCGCGCCATTCTCGGCGTGAACTGATAAACCGGCCCCAGAGGGGGGAACAGCTTACCCTTTCCCTGTTCCTCCCGCCTGCGGGTCTGGGCATTTCAAAGAAGGGCTGGTGAACTATGGCCGAGGAAATCGGCATTTCGGTAAAGGACAAATTCTGCCTCACTATTGAGGAGGCCTCCCGCTATTTCGGGATTGGCGAAAAGAAACTGCGCAGGCTGGTAAACAGTAACCTGGACGCTGGCTTTGTCATTCAGAGCGGCGTGAAAATCCTAATCAAACGCCAGCGGTTTGAGCAGTTTTGGGATAAGCTGTCGTCAATTTAAGCGCCGTGCCTTACGAAAAGTTCCTATAAGACATTCAGATCGATATGGAAATCGGGCCTCGGCTATGGTATAATATGATTATATCGTGCCGAGGCTCTTTTCACAGAAAGGAGCATAAACGTGAGCGAAAAGCGACGTGACAGCAAGAACCGCATTCTTCGCAGCGGAGAGCGCCAACGCAAGGACGGACGATGTGCGTACAAATACATCGACGCCACCGGCAGGCCCCAGTTTCTTTACAGTTGGAAGCCGGAAGCCACGGACAGCACGCCGCATGGCAAACGGGACGGGCTGTCCCTGCGGGAAAAGGAAAAGCAAATCCGGCGGGACATTGAGGGCGCCATTATTCCCCGCGGCGGGGAAATGACTGTCCTGGATTTGGTGAAGAAGTACCTCTCCCAGAAAACCGGCGTCCGGCACAACACCGAGGCCAACTATAACTTTGTCCTCAATATCATCAAGAAAGAGGACTTCGGGAGACAGCGCATTGACCGGGTGAAGCTGTCCGACGCCAAGTGCTGGCTTATCAAGTTACAGCAGGACGGCAGAGGGTACAGTTCCATCCACTCCATTCGGGGCGTTGTCCGGCCCGCGTTTCAGATGGCCGTGGACGATGATTTGATACGCAAAAATCCGTTTGAGTTTCAGCTTGCCACCATCGTTGTCAACGACAGCGTGACAAGGGAAGCGATTACAAGAAAACAGGAACGGGCATTTCTGGAATTTGTAAAGGGTGACAAGCACTTTTCCCGCTATTATGACGGCATTTAAATCCTGTTCAAGACCGGACTTCGCATCTCGGAGTTTGTAGGACTGACCCTGGCTGACCTGGACATGAAAAACCGCAAAATCAGCATCAATCACCAGCTTCAGCGGAAGCGGAACATGGAGTATATCATCGAGGACACGAAAACCGCCAGTGGAACACGGGAAATCCCTATGACGGATGATGTGTACCAGTGCTTCCAGCGCATCATTGCCAACAGTCCAAAGCCCAAGACCGAGCCGATGATCGGCGGCAGGTGCGGCTTTCTGTATTTGGATAAGGACGGCAAGCCGATGGTTGCGCTTCACTGGGAACATTACTTCATGCACATCTGCCAGAAGTACAACAGCATCTACAAGGTGCAGATGCCCAACGTCACCCTGCACGTTTGCAGGCACACATTCTGTTCCAATATGGCAAAGAGCGGCATGAACCCCAAGACGCTGCAATACCTCATGGGCCACTCGGATATTGGCGTCACACTGAACACCTACACCCATCTGGGCTTCGAGGACGCACAGGCGGAGCTGGAACGGGTTGCCAGCGGCGGGTAGTAAAACGGGATAAGCACCCTTGATTTACTACCATTCCTTCTACTTTTGGGGTCAAAGCTGTGCTATTTTATGCCGGGATATGCCAGGAGAATGAGCAGAAGAAACTGCCGCAAAACACCGGCAAGGCCCGGAATATCAATACTTTCAAGAGGTTTCAGGATATGACAAGGATTTTGTTCGTCTGCCACGGCAACATCTGCCGCAGCCCGATGGCTGAGTTTATCATGAAAGACCTGGTGAGAAAAGCGGGGCTGGAGAGCCAATTCCACATTGCCTCCGCCGCCACCAGCACCGAGGAGATTGGATGCCCGGTCTACCCTCCGGCCCGCCGCAAGCTGGCCGAGCACGGCATCGGCTGTGCCGGAAAAACCGCCCGCCAGCTCACCAGAGCCGACTACGATCAATACGACCTTCTGATTGGAATGGATCGGGCCAACCTGCGGAATATGCGCCGGATCTGCGGCGGCGATCCGGATGGCAAAATTCATCTGCTGATGGAATTTGCCGGCCGCCGCAGAAAGGGAGCTCCACGCGGGCCCGGCGGAGCGGGCTGCGCGGGGAGAGGAGAGCGTTCGGCGTTTTCGCCGCAGGTGGAAACGGAGGAAAGCGGACTTTGCTTCGACGATGTCGCCGATCCCTGGTATACAGGTGACTTCGAAGCGACTTGGCGGGATGTGCTGGAGGGTTGTGAGGGGCTGCTGCAGGCAATAAAGGAGGAGCGTCTCTGATGTTCGGCTGGCGAAAAAAGCGTACGGCACCACCCTATAACAAAGCCGGAAAAATTCCTGTGATCCGTTCCAGCATCTGTACTGGAGAACAGGTGGCGGGCTTCAGGGACCCTGCCAGCGGTAAATTCGATGAGCTGATGCTGATTCGTGACGGCCATGATCTCGCGGAGTTCCTCTCTCTGTACCAGGTCGAGGAGCGCGACATCCGGCGGGAATGGTAGCAGAAGCAGCACAAAGAGGGGGGCTTTCGCCCCCCTTGACTATTATAGTATGATGCAGATCAGCCCGCCGCTGCCCTCGTTGACAACGCGCTGGAGAGTCTCCTGGAACTTCAGCCGTGCGTCCATAGGCATCCGGTACAGCTTCGCCTGCAGATCCTCGTTGACCAGCTCGTGGAAGCTGCGGCCGAAGATGTTGGACTCCCAGATCTGGGCCGGATCGCCGCTGAATTTCTCCATAAGGTAGTTGACCATGTCCTCGCTCTGCTTCTCGTTGCCCACGATGGGGGACACGGTGGACTCGATATCCACCTTGAACATGTGGATGGAGGGGGCGCTGGCCTTCAGCTTGATGCCGTAGCGCCCGCCCTGGCGCATGACCTCCGGCTCCTCCAGCAGCAGCTCCTCCATGGTGGGCATGACAATGCCATAGCCGGTCTCGTAGACGTTGGAGAGCGCGTCGGACACCTTGTCAAACCGGGCCTTCACCCCCGCCAGCTCCGTCAGCAGCTCCATCAGATCCCCGTCATCGGCCACGGTGAAGCCGGACTGGCTGGAGAGCGTCTGGTAGAACAGCTCCCTGGGCAGCTGCAGCTCCGCCGAGGCCACGCCCCGGCCCAGATCGATGGACAGTACCCGGCTCAGGGAGATGTTCTCCTGTTCCCCCATCTCCTTCACCACCGGCTCCACCTCCCGGATGTGGGCCATTTTGGCGCCGCCCTCCCGGACCACGCCGTAGACCGCCTGCTTGATGGGGTGGTCCATGGGCAGCGCGTCCACCCAGGCGGGCAGGAACAGGCGCATCTCCCGCAGGGGGAACTCATAGAGGATGCTCTTGATGATGTATGTAATGGACTCCTCCGTCAGCTCCAGGCAGTTTACCGGCAGGCACTGGACGCCAAAGCGGCTGGCGATGTCCCGGCTGATGCCGGCGGCACGGCCGGAGTGGGGCTCGGTGGAGTTGAGCAGCACGATGAAGGGCTTCCCCAGCGCCTGGAGCTCGCCGATGACCCGCTCCTCCGCCTCCAGGTAGTCCTCCCTTGGGATGTCGGTGATGGAGCCGTCGGTGGTGATGACGATGCCCACGGTGGAGTGCTCCTGGATGACCTTCCGGGTTCCGATCTCCGCTGCCTCGGCCATGGGGATCTCGTGGTCCATCCAGGGTGTCATGACCATCCGCGGCTGCCCGTCCTCAAACTGGCCCATGGCGCCCCGGACCATGTACCCCACGCTGTCGATGAGGCGCACGGCGAAGGTGGCTCCGCCGTCCAGGGTCACGTCCACTGCCTCCTCGGGCACGAACTTGGGCTCGGCAGTCATGATGGTCCGGCCGCTGCCGGACTGGGGCAGCTCGTCGATGGCCCGCTCCCGGCGGTAGACGTTCTCAATGTTGGGGATGACGCAGGTCTCCATGAAGCGCTTGATGAAGGTGGACTTCCCCGTCCTGACCGGCCCCAGCACCCCCACAAACAGGGATCCGCCGGTGCGCGTGGCAATATCCTGATAGAGATCCGTATTTGTCATAGTAACCTCCCGTTTTGGTTGTTCATACGTTTTCTTGGAAGAAAACGTATCAAAAAGAACTGTTGGCGCGAAACCCTGTTCCGCGCCGGAAACTCCCGGCCCGGGAGGTTTGGAACCCTTTGCCTTCATGTTATGAGGGCCTGGCCGGAAATATGACAGGAGGTTTTTCGGACGTTCTACAGCTCCTTTTCCACCAGGATGAACGTCTCGTTCCGGTACCGCTCCCGGAAGCCGGACCGGAGGAACAGGCGGACCGACGGATTATCGAGAGCGATGTTGTCGCAGAGCGTTTTCACCCCGCTGGCCCCGGCGGCACCGCACAGCAGTTCCAGGCCCTGCCTCCCATAGCCCCGGCCCCGGAATGCGGCGTCTATGAGCACATCGCACAGGTACTCCCCCAGCTCTCCGTCCCAGTGAAAGGAGACCTCCCCCACAAATTTCCCGGCCGTCCGGTCCAGAAGGAGGCGGTAAAACCGCCGGTCCGGCACCTCCACCCAGCGCCGGTACCAGTCCGCCCACCGCTCCTCCGGGAAGGGGATGGTCCCGCCCCAGGCGCGGTTGAAGGCCATGGTCTCCGGATCCTCCAGAAGCGATCTCCGGAAGGCCAGCTCGCGCAGCTCCGGCTTGTGCAGGATAATTGTATTCATATGTATTCGTCCTCCTATCAATCTCCGTTCCGGCGGGGGAATCCCCGCGCCCGGCGGATCAGCTCAGCCACCGGCCATGCGGCCGGTGGCTGGGTTCTTACTTTCCGTAGTACGCCCGCAGGTACATCTCCTTGATTTCGCTCATCAGCGGGTAGCGGGGGTTGGCGCCGGTGCACTGGTCGTCAAAGGCCTGCTCCACCATGGCGTCCAGATTGTCCAGGAAGGTCTGCTCGTCAACGCCGTAGTCCCGGATAGCGGCCTTGATGCCAACAGCCTTCTTCAGCTCCTCGATCTTCTCAATGAGCTTCCTGACAGCCTCCTCATCGCTGGCGGCCTGGATGCCGCAGAATCGGGCGCACTCGGCGTACCGTGCCATGGTGTGGGGGTACTGGTACTGGGAGAAGGTGCCCATCTTGGGCGGGCACTCGGCGGAGTTGTACTCCACCACCAGGGAAATCAGCAGGGCGTTGGCCACGCCGTGGGGCAGGTGGTGGAAAGCGCCCAGCTTGTGTGCCATGGAGTGGCATACGCCCAGGAACGCGTTGGCAAAGGCCATGCCGGCGAGGCAGGACGCGTCAGCCATCTTCTGCCGGGCCTCCAGGTCCGTCCCATCGTTGTAGGCCCGGGGCAGGTACTCAAAGACGTTCTTCATGGCCTTCAGGGCGATGCCGTCGGTGTAGTCGGTGGCCATGACGGATGCGTAGGCCTCCAGGGCGTGTGTGAGCACGTCCACGCCGCTGGCGCTGGTGAGGCCCTTGGGCTGGCTCATCATGTTGTCCACGTCCACGATAGCCATATTGGGCAGCAGCTCGTAGTCCGCCAGGGGGTACTTCACGCCGCTCTCCTGGTCGGTGATGACGGCGAAGGGCGTCACCTCGCTGCCGGTGCCGGAGGAGGTTGGGATGGCAACAAAGTAGGCTTTCCCGCCCATGTGGGGGAAGGTGTACACCCGCTTGCGGATGTCCACGAAGCGCATGGCCAGATCCTGGAAATCCACCTCCGGGTGCTCGTACAACACCCACATGATCTTGCCCGCGTCCATGGCGGAGCCGCCGCCCAGGGCGATGATCACGTCCGGCTGGAAGGCGGCCATGGCCTTGGCGCCCTCCTGGGCGTTTGCCAGGGTGGGGTCGGGCTGGACGTTGGAGAAGACGGTGTAGGTGATGCCCAGCTCATCCAGCTTGTCGGTGATGGGCTTGGTGTAGCCGTTCTGGTAGAGGAAGGAGTCGGTGACCAAAAACGCCCTCTTCTTCCCCAGCACGTCCCGCAGCTCATTGAGCGCCACGGGCATACAGCCCTTCTTGAAGTAGACCTTCTGCGGTGTGCGGAACCAGAGCATATTCTCTCTCCTCTCGGCAACGGACTTGATGTTCAAAAGGTGCATGGGGCCCACGTTCTCGCTGACGGAGTTGCCGCCCCAGGAGCCGCAGCCCAGGGTGAGGGAGGGGCGCAGCCTGAAGTTGTACAGATCGCCGATGCCGCCGTGGCTGGAGGGGGTGTTCACCACCACCCGGCAGGCCTTCATGGCATTGACAAACTGGTCATAGCGGTCCTTGCGGCCGGGGTTGATGTACAGGGAGGCGGTGTGGCCGATGCCGCCGTCCTCCACCAGCTTTTCCGCGTTGGCAACGGCCTGGTCGAAGCTCCCGGCCCGGTACATGGCCAGCACGGGGGAGAGCTTCTCGTGGGCGAAGGGCTCGCTCACGTCCACGCTCTCCACCTCGCCGATGAGGATTTTTGCTGTGGCCGGAACGGTGACGCCGGCCATCTCCGCAATCCTGGGGGCGCTCTGGCCCACGATTTTGGCGTTGAGCGCGCCGTTGATCAGGATGGTTTCGCGGACCTTGTCCAGCTCCTCACCCTTGAGGAAGTAGCAGCCCCGGGCGGCGAACTCCTTCTTCACCTCGTCGTAAATGGGGTCCAGGACGGTGACGGACTGCTCGCTGGCGCAGATCATGCCGTTGTCGAAGGTCTTGGAGTGGATGATGGAGCTGACGGCCATCCTGATGTCGGCGGAGTCGTCGATGACCACGGGCACGTTGCCCGCGCCCACGCCCACGGCGGGCTTGCCGGAGGAGTAGGCGGCCTTCACCATGCCGGGGCCGCCGGTGGCGAGGATGATGTCCGCGTCCCGCATGACCTGGCCCGTCAGCTCCAGGGAGGGCGCGTCAATCCAGCCGATGATGCCCTCGGGGGCGCCGGCCTTGACGGCGGCGTCCAGGACGATCTTCGCGGCGGCGATGGTACACTCCTTGGCCCGGGGATGGGGGGAGAAAATAATGGCGTTGCGGGTCTTGAGGGCGATGAGGGCCTTGAAAATAGCGGTAGAGGTGGGGTTGGTGGTGGGGATGACTGCGGCGATGAGGCCCACGGGCTCGGCAATCTTCTTGAAGCCGAAGGCGCTGTCCTCCTCAATGACGCCGCAGGTCTTCATATTCTTATAGGCGTTGTAGATGTACTCAGCGGCGTAGTGGTTCTTGATGACCTTGTCCTCCACCACGCCCATGCCGGTCTCCGCCACGGCCATCTTGGCCAGGGGGATGCGCTGCGCGTTGGCGGCCTTGGCGGCGGCGAAGAAGATGCGGTCCACCTGCTCCTGGGAGTAGGCGGCAAAGGTCCGCTGGGCCTGGCGCATGGCCTCCAGCCTGGCGGCGAGGGCCTCGGCGGTGTCGATGACAGCGGGGATGTTGTTCTCAGCCATTTCGAATTCCTCCATGATAGTGATGTGGTGCGGCATTATTTATTGTTAATCATTTAACGAACTTGACCGTGATCACTATACACCTTTGTGAAAGTTTTGTCAATATGGTTTTGAAAATTTCTGATTGAATTTGATGATTTCTGATTGGACAGCCCGGCGCAATTCACTTGACATTGTCATGTGTTTGTGCTACGATATTTGCATGACAATGTCATGAGAAAGGAGGAAACCGCTATGTGGGAGAAACAGCGGCTGACCAGTACGGAGTGGGAGGTCTGCGAGTGCCTGTGGGAGAGCGCGCCCCTGACGCTGACCCAGATTGCCAACCGGCTGACGGAGCGCACGGGCTGGACCCGGAGCACCGGGGAGACCTTGGTGCGGCGGATGGCGGAGAAGGGGCTGCTGCGCTGGGAGCAGGGCGCCAAGGCCAGGCTCTACTACCCGGTCATGGACCGGGAGGACGCGGTGGCCCGGGAGACAAAGGGCTTTTTGCAGAAGGTATTCGGCGGCAGCGTGGGGCTGCTGGTAAACACCATGGCCCAGCGGGAGGAGCTGAGCCAGGAGGAGATCGGCCAGCTCTACGAGGCCCTGAAAAAGCTGGAGGAGAAAAACCATGGTTAGGATGATTTTGGACTGGTGCATCACAAGCTCCGCGCTGATCGCGCTGGTGCTGGTCCTCCGGCGGCTGGTGGGACAGCGGGTGAGCCCCCGGCTGCGGTACGCCCTGTGGCTTTTGGTGCTGGTGCGGCTGTCCACGCCCAACCTCCCCTGGGAGAGCGGG
The DNA here is from genome assembly GCA_910588365.1 of uncultured Oscillospiraceae bacterium. GTDB lineage: Bacteria > Bacillota > Clostridia > Oscillospirales > Oscillospiraceae > Pelethomonas. The sequence continues at coordinate 8,589 of CAJUQS010000046.1, forward strand.
GCCAGCGTCCTGGGGGCGGTCCGATCCAGCGAGGGCTACCAGCTGGCGGCCACGCTCCCCGATCGGCTGGAGCTCTATGAGGACGGCAGGGTGAGCGGCATGTCGGGCGGCAGCGAGGATCACTTTGAATGGGACGGGCTGGACGGGAACGGGGAGAACTCAGAGACCTTCCACAACCCCTATGGCTGGGTGCTGACGCCCAGCGGCGAGGAGGCCCGGGCCCTCCGTGAGGAGGGGGAGAAAGCTGTGGACACCGCCTCCCTCAAGCACATGGTGGACGTGCAGGGCGCCCTTGGGACGCTCTGGCAGGGGGGCGTGTGGCTGGTGGGGGGCTTTTTTCTGGTCGTGAACCTGCGGTTCTACCGGGATCTCAGGAAAAAAAGGCGGCCGGCCGGGGAGTACCGGGGCCGCCCGGTCTACGAGGCGGAGGGCCTCCCCTCCCCCTGCCTGTTCGGCCTGCTGCGCCCGGCCATCTACCTGACGCCTGGGCTGGAGGGGGATGAGCGGGAACACGTGCTGGCCCACGAGTACACCCACTTCCGCCAGGGGGACACCGGCTGGGCCATCTGGCGGGGGGTGCTGCTGGCCCTCCACTGGTACAACCCCCTGGTGTGGCTGGCGGCCCACCTCAGCCGCCGGGACTGCGAGCTCAGCTGCGATGAGGGGGCGGTGAAGCTGCTGGGGGAGGAGCACCGGGCGGACTACGGCCGGACCCTGGTGGGGCTGGTGACCCGGAAGACCGCCCCGGCGGACCTGCTGCGCTGCGCCACCACCATGACCGGGGGCAAATCCGCCCTCAAGGAGCGGATCGCCCTGCTGGTGCAGCATCCCCGGACCACGGCGGCAATGGCGGTGCTGGTGGCGGCGGCCTGCGTGCTGTTCTCGGTGTGCACCTTCACCGGCGCGGCAAAGGAGGAGGCCGGCGATTCCGCGGAGAACCTGCCTGTGGACGCGGCGGACCTGCCCGATACCGAGGACCTGCCCACCAGCCCGGACTGGGATGCGCCCATCTGGCTGCTGGCCCGGGTTCCGGAGGAGGACATCTTCCTCTATCAGGACCGGGAGACGGGCGAAACCTACCTCCGCTACGGCGAACACCTGCAGGCGCTGGAGACAGGCCCCCTGTACGACGGACAGGGGCTCAATGACATCGAGGTTGTCTATCGCGATCTGGATGGAGACGGAACTGCGGAGCTGGCCGCAACCTACCGGTCTCAGACGCGGAATCGGGATCTGCTGGTCTGCCGCTGGGATGGCCGGCGCTGGCGGGAGTACCGCCCGGAGTGGCTGGCCGAAGGGCTGGCGCAGGATTTCCGGGACAGCTATACCATTTCCGAGATCCACGAGGACCCCGGTATGGGGGAGACGCCGGAACCGTCCATTTTTCTGGTGAACTGGAGGGGCTCCACAGCCGCCCTGGATGCAAGATCCTGGCCGCGCGGGACCGGGGGAAGATTGGATAACTTCCTGCAGCGGTACCGGTATTCCGTGGGGGCGGAGGGAATCATGCTGACGATTGAGGGCGAGGCTATCTATGTGGATGCCCCGGTGTCGGACGGCATCCCCCTGCGGGCGGTCTTCTCCGTGACCTGCGGAGCGGACGGCGACTTTTCCGTGAGCGGGGGAACGCTGATCGGCGGAGTGCCGGCGGACCTGCCCACGGCTATGATGGACCTCTCCCGCCCGGCCCAGGAGCAGGGGAACTGGCTGCTGCTGGCGAAGGCCCCGGAATCGGACATCGCCCTCTACCGCAGCGCCTGGGATGATCAGCACGTCTACCTCCGGGTGACCAACCAGTGCTTCCAGGCATTTGAGCGGGATTTATCCGGGATGGAGCTGCTGCCCACCCTGGACCTGTGGGACGGGGGCGCGGATCTGGCGGTGCAGGTGCTCTACCGGCGGCATGAGGGGACCTACTTTAACGGAACCACCTATGAGCCCGGCATCGTGGCCGATCCGGTGGGTTACACCTGGAGCGAGGCCGGCGCCTGCTGGACGGAGACGTCTGTCTCCACTCGGCCCCTCCAGCGGCTGACGGAGGACCTCCCCGCCCTGGCGGATCTGCCACAGCGGCTGGTGCGCCCGGGTACGCCTGAGGCGGAGGCGGATATGTGGCGCATCGGCGAGGTACCCGAGGCGGGCCTCTCCCTCTACTACCAGCAGTCCACGGGCAAAACCTGGCTGCGGGACAAAAACGCCTCCACCAGCCTGGGTGCCATCCAGGAGGTGGAGGGGGCGGCGGTCTATATAACCCAGATGATTCTGCCGGAGCTGTACTGGGAGGACCTTGACGGCGACGGGACCAGGGAGCTGGCGGTGATCTCCTGTGAGGGAGACGGCACCGGCGTCCACCAGGAGACGCTGACGGTGTTCCGGCGGTCCGGCCAGCGCTGGACGTGGACCACCCACAGGTTGGAATCCCTGGCGGACAGTCTCAATCGGGAGATGACGTACCAGTTCTACGAGGACGGCACGGCCTATCTGAGCTGGTGGGGGCAGGATTTGCTCCTGGACCTCTCCGAGCTGTGGGAGAGCGGTTACTGGGACAGGGCCCCGGACTACTGCGGCCTCACGGAATTCATGACCAGCTACGCCTATGAGGACGGCGGGTTCGTGCTGACCATCGGCGGCGAGATCCTGGACAGCGCGGGGCCCCGCCTCCACGGCTACTGCTTCGAGTACGCCTGTCCCATCACCTATATCAGCGACTACAGCAGCGGCGAGGGATATCTCAGCAGCCGCTCGGGGGTACTGCGCAGCGAGTTTGCGGCGGAACTTCCGGAGTTTGACCAGGACACCCTCTCCCAGCCCCTGCGCCGGGCCATGGGAGAATTTATCGAGGACTGCCGTGCGGCGTTTCCCGGCGTGGGGATGGAGGCCCTGTCCCAGAACCGCTTCGCCGTCCATGATATTGACGGGGACGGTCAGGAGGAGCTCATCTGCGAGCTGAACGCCGCCGAGTCCGGGACGAACTGCCGGACCACGGTCTACAACGCCGACGGCACCATCTGCGCGGAATTCCAGCCCACCCCGGTGTTCTACAGCAACGGCGTGGTCTCGGAGCCCTGGAGCCACAACCAGGGCCCGGCCTGCGCCATCTGGCCCTACCGCCTCTGCCAGTGGGACGCCGCCCTGGACGCCTATGAGGATCTGGGCGGCGCCCGGGCCAGAAGCGACCGCCTGGAGGGATTTCCCCGTGCGGCGGACAGGGACGGCGACGGGATGGTCTACTACATCGGGGAGGACGCCTACCGGGAGGAGAGCCCGGTGGACGGCGGCGCTTACCAGGCGTGGCGGGACCGGCATCTGGCGGGAGCGGAGATCCTGCCGGTCCGGTACTACCGCCTGACGGAGGACATTGTCTCCTTACTGCAATAAAATGTTTGAAACCTGCCGGGCTTTTTTTACGACAATAGAAGTGCCCGGTCAAGGGCAATCCACAGATACAAGGAGAGATACATATGAAAAAAAGAACCACCATGGGCCGCCTGCTGGCAGCGGCAGCGCTGTGCGCTATGCTGGCGGGCTGCGGAACCAGAACCGAAGCAAACGTCCCAACGGACCCCGATCCGGCGCCTCAAGCGGAACCGGAGGTCCAAACCCCGGAACCTCCCCAGACGCCCCCCTCCCAGGGGGAGGAGCCCGCGCTGTCCCAGGATCCCGACGGAGAGGAGGACTCCATTGCCGCCAGCTACACGGGCACATGGCGGGACGATGCCCGGGGGACCAGCGGCGGGCGGTGCTATATGGAGATCGCCTGCGAGGACGGCGTGAACTACAGCATTGACATCTGGTGGGGCGGCAGCGCCGCAAGGACCACCCACTGGCAGTACACCGGGAGCTATGACGAAATCTGGAAGGGCATCGACTATACCGGCACCCGCTTTACGGAGATCACCCAGGCCGATGGTACGGTGGAGAAGACCACCGAACTGGAGGAGGCCACGGGGCTGCTCTATCTGGAGGACGGCGTATTGCTGTGGGAGGACACCTTTGAACATACAGGCGAAGGGATGCGCTTCTCACGGGAAGCTTCATAGTGGTTGGAAGGCCCCCCGCCCCGGCAATGCGCCGGGGCGGGGGCTTTCTGCTCCGCGGCCGTGACAGGCAATTGTCGAAAACGATAAAACAGGCTTTTTTTATCGGCAAAAACAATTTGCTATTTTGATTTCCGCCGTCTATAATCAAAATGCTATCGACATGCCGTTTTGGAGAAACGCACAAAAAAATCGGGGAGATATCGTCTGCCGGCAGCCGCTGGCGCCCCATACGCCCTGATAAAGGCGGGTGTTTTTTGTGTAATCCTCTAGTTTTGCCCGCTTGTCATATAGCTCGAGCAAGGCCCTTGAGGCCGGAGATTTGAGAGGAGAACACAGATGGAAATTCGAGCAAAAGAGGTCAGCCTGAAAAAGCTTCAGAAGGATGCGGAGGACAATTTCCGGGGCGGCTATTTCTGCTGCGAGGCACTGGTGGCCGCAGTCCGGTCCAACTTTGATCTGGACGTTCCGGAGGAGATCATCGCCGCTGTCTCCGGCATGGCGGTGGGCATCGGCCGCTCCGGCTGTACCTGCGGCGCCCTCAACGGCGGCGTGGCCGCCCTGGGCCTGTTCTTCGGCCGCACGGAGCCCAACGGCCCCCAGGATCCCAAGGTCAGCAAGTGCATGGCGCTGACCCACGAGCTCCACGACTGGTTCAAGGCCAGCAACGGCAAGAACGCCATCTGCTGCCGGGTGCTGACCCGGGAGTTTGACATGGGCAAGGGGGAGCACAAGGAGCAGTGCATCCGCTTTACCGGCCTGTGCGCCTGGAAGGTGGGCGAGATCGTCTGCCGGGAGCTGGGCATACGGAATACGGACGAGGCTTAAGAGGGAGGTTCGATGAAACAGTTTCTCAAAGCGCTGCCCATCCCCGCCGCCGGCGTGATGCTGGGACTGGCGGCGCTGGGCAATCTGCTCCAGAGCTACAGCGAGGGCGTCCGCCTGGTGTTCGGGGCGCTGGCGCTGGTGCTGTGGGTCTGCCTGGTTCTCAAGGCCGTCTTCTGCTGGAAGGGGGTGTGTCAGGCGATGGAGGACCCCATCGCGGCCAGCGTAGCGGGCACCTTCCCCATGGCGACCATGCTGCTGGCGGTCTACGCCAAGCCCTTCGCGGGCGCGGCGGCGGCACAGATCATTTGGCTGCTGGGCATCGCCCTGCACGTGGTCCTGATTGTCTGGTTCACCGTGAAATTTTTCGGGAAGTTCCAGCTGGGCAGGGTTTTTGCCAGCTACTACATTGTCTACGTGGGCATCGTGGTTGCCAGCCTCACGGCTCCGGCCTTTGATATGGCCGGCACGGTGGGAACCTGCGCGTTCTGGTTTGGCTTTGTGTGCCTCATCGCCCTGCTGGCGCTGGTGACGGTCCGCTATGTGAAGCTGCCCGTTCAGAAGGACCCGGCCAAGCCCATCTTCTGCATCTACGCGGCGCCGGTGAGCCTGTGTCTGGCGGGCTATATCCAGTCCGTCTCCCCCAAGCTTCCGGCGATGATCATCGCTATGCTGATTGTATCCACCGCGCTGTATATCGTGGTGCTGGCCAGACTGCCGGAGTTCCTGAAGCTGCCCTTCTACCCCAGCTATGCCGCGTTTACCTTCCCCATGGTCATCACCGCCATTGCCGCCAAGCAGTCCATGGCCTGCCTGACCGGCATGGGGTACGCTGTCGGCTGGCTCTCCCCGCTGGTGCTGGCGGAAACCGTCATCGCCGCAGTCATGGTAGTCTACGCCCTGATCCGCTATGTGATGGCCGTGGCCAAAGCCTGCAAGGCCGCCTGACGGGGACGTCCGGCATCCCCCGGTTATGGAATACAGGCTCCCAGAGTCCCACAGTCAGGAACCGCCCGCTCTGACGCTCCCGCCAGGTGTTCGCGCGCCTGGCGGGAGTTTTTTGCGGAAACGACGAACCCTTCCGCAATGCAAAAACCCCCTTCCCTTTCCTGGCAATCTATGGTATACTGTCTTCCAAAGTCTATCGTCTGTCGGTTCATCAGGGCGTAACGCTCATGGGCAAAAGAACGAGCGGCTTTTTATTCTGTCCGTGGACAAAAATTATCAAGAAAAAGGAGCGACGGGAACGTGACGGGAAAGCAAGCGCCCCCCCTCGCCAGCCGGGGGATTAAGCGGGGCCTGAACAGAAGGATATTGAGAAATACTACGCTTAACATCCTGATTTTGGTGGTCATATGCTGTATCATTATGGCACTTTCCATGCAGTCGCTGGCCAACAGTATCTTGTTGGACAGCCTCCAGCCAATGGCAAGGCAGTCGGCTAAGACTGTGGAGGCCAATATCCATATGCTGGCCGACCGTATGATGACCATTACCGGCGATCCTCGGATGCAGACTGTAACCGGCGCCGCAGACGAAACAGAGGCGGCCCGTCCGGATGCCCGGGCAACCGCGGAGAACCGCAGGGCGGTATTGGAAGAGGCGGCGGAGATTTATGAGCTCTATACCATCGCCCTGTACGATCTGGACGGACGTCTGGTGCTGGGGATTGACGGCGCCCCGGAGAGCCTGGACAGCGGCTTTCTGGCACTCCTGCAGGAAACAGATAATCTGACCACCGATTCCTCCACCATCTATCAGGATAAGCTGGGTATCATGATGGGAATGCCGGTAAAAGAGGACGGTGATACCGCTCTCTATGTGATGGGCGTATACAAATACGACACGCTCAACGACGTCATCAGCAGCATCAACCTGGGAAGAAGCGGCACGGCCTATATGGTCAACCGGGAGGGCATCGTTACCGGACACCCGAACCAGTCGCTGGCGCTCAGCAGGAGCTCATTGGCTCAAATCAGCGGCGGACACGAGGACGCGGTGGAGCGGGTGACCACCGGAGAGACAGGCGCAGCAGAATTCCCCATTGACGGGGAGCAGATGCTGGTGGCCTTTTCCCCCATTCGGGGAACCCAGTGGTCGTTGGTCATCCAGATTCCCAAGTCGGATTACAGCCATTTCATCAACGCGGCCATGCTGGTGGCCATTCTGGCGACCCTGGCGGGCCTGGCTGTCTCCATGCTGCTGGTCCTGCGCCTTGCCCGCTCCATCTCCCACCCGGTGAAGCGTGTGACGGACCGGATGGTCGCGCTCTCCCACGGCGATCTGCACACGGAGGTGCTCCCCGTGAACACCGGGGACGAGCTGGAGGTCATGACACAGACGCTGGACGCCACGCTGGAGAGCGTAAACCGGTACATATCCGACATCCAGCAGGTGCTGACAAATGTCGCGGGCGGCGATCTGCGCACCGATCCCCAAGTGGACTACCAGGGCGACTTCGTGTTGATCCGGGGCAGCCTGTGCACGATCATTGAGTCCATGAACGAAACGCTCCTCGGGTTCCGCGCCGCCGCCGACCGGCTCACGGATATGGCCGAGCAGCTGAGCGGACAGTCCGTGCAGCTCCATCAGGCGTCCATGGAGCAGAACCGCTCCACCGAGGAGCTGGTCGATGAGGTCACCCATGTGAAGGAGCGGCTGGCCAACGTCGCGGAGAGCAGCGATCAGACCCGCTCCCAGACGGAGGAGATCTCCCGGCGTATTCAAAGCGCCAACGAGCAGATGGCCGCCCTGTCCTCCGCGATGGACGACATCAGCGCCAACGCGCAGCAAATTACCAAGATTGCCAAGGACATCGAGGACATCGCCTTCCAGACCAACATTCTCTCCCTCAACGCCTCCGTGGAGGCGGCCCGCGCCGGAGCCGCCGGAAAGGGCTTCGCGGTCGTGGCCAACGAGGTGAAGCAGCTGGCCGCCAAGAGCGCTGAGGCCGCGCAGAGCGCCACCAACATGGTCAACAACACCAAGGCGATCATCCAGACCGGCGTGGTGCTGACCGCAGATACCGCCGGTTCCCTCCGGGCCATTTCCGATGTTTCCGCGCAGATCAACACGATTTCGGATCAGCTGGCCGCCGCGGTGCAAGGCCAGGAGACGGCTTTGGCCGTTATGGAGGCCCGAATCGCCACCATTTCCGACATCGCGGACCGCAATCTGCAAAACGCGGGGGAGACGGAGCAGTCCAGCGGCTCTCTGGCGAAGGAGGCCGAGTCGCTCCAGTCCCAGGTGCGCAAATTTATTTTGAAGGAGAAACGGGGCAGATGAGACGGATTTTTACCATGCTTTTCAGCCTGCTGATGATGGCGGCGCCGCTGCTGACGGCCTGCGGAAGCCAGACGGCGCTCCAGGACGGCTACTACACCGCCCAGGTATCTGAGTTCAGCCACGGCTGGAAGGAGTATATCACCATTCTGGTAAAAGGCGGGAGCATTGTCTCCGTAGAGTACAACGCGGAGAACGCCAGCGGCTTCATCAAGAGCTGGGACAACGCATATATGCAGAACATGCTCCACAGCAACGGCACCTATCCCAATGAGTATACCCGCTACTACGCAGGCCAGCTCCTGGACGGGCAGGGCCAGGGGGAGATTGACGCCATCTCCGGTGCGTCCTCCTCCCACGGGACCTTCCAGATGCTGTCCCAGGCGGTTCTGGAGCAGGCCCGGAAGGGGGACTCCAGCATCGCGATTGTGGACGCGTCCCATTAAGCCGTCCTGTCCTTGTCATGAAAGCCGCCGAAGGCCGCAGACTTTTCTGAGTCTGCGGCCTTCGGCATAAATTGGGGCTTATTTCCCCTTTACAGCGTATAATACTTCTGGAACTCGACAGGGGTGGGGATACGGGAGATCTCCTCCTCCTCAGCCCGCTTGAGCTTGATCCAGTTGCGGATCAGTTCCTCCGGGAACACGCCGCCGGCGGTGAGGTAGTCGTGGTCCGCCTCCAGGGCGTCCAGCGCCTCGCCCAGGCTCTTGGGCAGGCCGGCGATGCGCTTCTTATCCTCCTCGGAGAGGTTGAAGAGGTTGAAGTCATAGGGGCCCCAGCCATTGGCGTGGGGGTCAATCTTGTTGAGAATGCCGTCCAGGCCGGCCATGAGGATGGCGGCGAAGGCGTAGTAGGGGTTGCAGGTGGCGTCGGGGTTGCGCAGCTCGAAGCGCTTCTGGGCCGGGGTCTTGGCGTAGGCCGGGATGCGGATGATGGAGGAGCGGTTGGCCGTGGCGTAGCCGATGGTCACCGGGGCCTCGAAGCCGGGCACCAGGCGCTTGAAGGAGTTGGTGGAGGGGTTGGTGATGGCGCACAGGCTTCCGGCGTGCTTGAGCAGGCCGCCGATGAAGTACAGGGCCGTGTCGGAGAGGCTGGAGTAGCCCTTCTCATCGTAGAACAGGGGCTTGCCGTCCTTCCACAGCCAGATGTGTACGTGCATCCCGCTGCCCGCCTCGCCGTGGAGGGGCTTGGGCATGAGCGTGGCGGTCCGGCCGGCCTGGGCGGCCACGTTTTTGATGATATACTTGGTGATCATGGTCTTGTCGGCCATCTCGGTGAGGCTCTCCGGCTCCACCTCCACCTCCAGCTGGCCGGCGCCGCCCACCTCGTGGTGGTGGTACTTCACTTTCACCCCCCAATCGTCCATCTTCATGCAGATCTCGTTGCGGAGATCGAAGGTGGTGTCCTGGGGCAGGGCGGCGTGGTAGCCGTCGTGGTGGGCAATCTGGTAGCCCTCACAGGCGCCGTAAACGGGGACAGGGGTGTTCCACTCTGCCTCGGCGGCGTCCACCTCAAAGGATGCCTTGTTGGGCCTGTTCTCAAATTTTACGTTATCGAAGAGGTAGAATTCAAACTCCGGGCCGACAACCATCTTGTCGGCGATACCCGTCTCCCGCATGTACTCCTCGGCCCGCTCGGTGACGCTGCGGGCGTACTGTCCAAAGCGCTGGTTTTCCGGCTCGGCGATGATCTGCACATCGCCGGTCATGGAGAGGGTGGGAACCTCCACAAAGGGGTCCAGACTGGCAGTTTCCAAGTCGGGGACAAAGACCATGTCGCTCTTCTCCACGGAGGCGTAGCCGAAGTTGGAGCCGTCAAAGCCGATGCCGTACTGGACCGTATCCTGGCAGAAGCGCTCCACGGGGATGGTGATGTGGTGCCAGCGGCCCATGAGATCGACGGTCTTGAAGTCAATCATCCGCACGCCGTTTTCCTGGCACAGGGCGAGAATTTCCTCAACTGTCTTAGCCATATCGTACCTCAATCTTTCATTTTATTTAACGCCGCATCCCGTCTGAGGGATACGCCGCGTTTTCATGTCACCCGGGAAATACACCGCCATGGCGGGCGCGTGGAGATAGGAAACCTCCTAGTATAGTCGATGCACTTGAAAATCGGTAAAGTTCGGCGGTCAAAATGATACGGGGCGGCGTTGTCGTCTTTGGCGGGCGTCAGCCCGCCTGCATCCTCCGCCTTGCCCCGCGTCATTTTTCCTCCCCTCCTTTTTACCTCTTCTCAAGTGC
>CAJUQS010000047.1 GCA_910588365.1 uncultured Oscillospiraceae bacterium
CCACCGTCAACCTGGCCCGGCGGTCCGGCCAGATCATCACGGCGCTGGGCCTGGCCCTGCTGCTGGCCTGTCCGCTGCTGGGGGTATGGCTGATGGGGATGGAGCGGGCCCCGGTGGAGCTGGCGGTAACGGAAACGGAGATAACGGCCGCCCACTATACCAGCAAATGGATCGTCCCCCTGGCGGACATCGCGTCGGCGGAGCTGGTGGAGGAGCTGCCCCGGATGGCCCGGGTGGCGGGGACGGGCCTGGAGAGCGCCTGTACCGGCCAGTTCAGCGCCGACGGCTGGGGCCGGATCACCTGCTGCATCGATCCCCGCACCGGGCCCTGGCTGCTGGTGGAGGCCCGGGACGGCGGACGGTACCTCTTCAACGCCAGCGACCCGGCGGCGACGGCCCGTGCGGCGGACGCCCTGAGGGACTTTTCATAAGATCATGCCAGCGGCTCCCGGCCTTTCGGGAGCCGCGTTTTGTCACCCGCGGAAAATTTGGAGGAAATAGAGAAGTTTTTCTTTACCTTGTTCGCTTTTTTTGCTATAATAGTTGAGTTAATTTGGAGGCGTTCACCCCTTCGCGGCTCTGGCGCCTCCCGGAGAGGAGGGATGCCCCATGAGATACGCCAGATGGACCGGCGGGGATTACGACGAGGCGGCGGCCGGGCGCCTGCGCGCGGCGGGGTATCCCGCCCTGCTCTCCGCCGTGCTGGCGGCCCGGGATGTGTCCACGCCGGAGGAGTCCGCCGTCTTTCTGGAGCGGGAGCGGAGCCTCAGCCACTCCCCCATGCTCATGAAGGACATGGACAGGGCGGTGGAGCGGATCAGCCGGGCCCTGTCCGCGGGGGAAAAGATGGCTGTGTTCGGGGACTACGACGTGGACGGCATCACCGCCACGGTGCTGCTGGTGGACTATCTGCGCTCCAGGGGGGCGGACTGCGTGAAGTACATCCCCCGGCGCATTGAGGACGGCTACGGCCTGGGAGGGGACGCCCTGCGCCTGCTGCGGGAGAAGGGCGTCACCCTGGTGATCACCGTGGACTGCGGCATCACCGGCGTGGAGGAGGCCCGCTTTGCCCGGGAAATCGGCATGGATCTGGTCATCACGGACCACCACGAGTGCAAGGACGTTCTGCCCTGCGCGGCGGCGGTGGTGGACCCCCGGCGGCCGGACTGTCCCTACCCCTTCAAGCACCTGGCGGGGGTGGGCGTGGCGCTGAAGCTGGTGCTGGCTCTGGGGGAGCAGCGGGAGGAGGCCCTCTTTGCCCGCTACTGCGCCCTGGCGGCCGTGGGCACGGTAGCGGATGTGATGCAGATGACCGGGGAGAACCGGACCATCGTCCACCGGGGGCTGGAGTCCATCGGGAGCACCGACTTTCTGGGCCTGCAGGCCCTGCTGCGGGAGACGGGGCTGGCGGACCGGGATGTCTCCTCGGTCCAGATCGGCTTTGTGCTGGCTCCCCGCATCAACGCCGCCGGCCGGATGGGGGAGGCGGAGCTGGCCGCCGATCTGCTGCTGACAAACGACCCGGCCCGGGCGGAGTGCCTGGCCCGGGAGCTGTGCGGCCTGAACCGGGAGCGGCAGGCGGTGGAGCAGGAGATCTTCGCCCAGGCGGTGGAGCAGATCGAGTATCTGCCCGCCGGGGAGCGCAGCGCCCTGGTCCTCTCCAGCGAGGTTTGGCACCAGGGGGTAGTGGGTATCGTGGCCTCCCGCCTGAGCGAGAAGTACTCCTGCCCCAGCTTCATGATCCACCTGCAAAACGGCATGGGCAAGGGCTCCTGCCGCAGCTACGGCGGGTTCAACCTCTTCGCCGCCCTGGAGTCCTGCTCGGATCTGCTGGTGGACTTCGGCGGCCACGAGCTGGCGGCGGGGTTCAACATCCGGGAGGAGGACATCCCCGCCTTCCGCCGGCGGATGAACCACTGCGTGTGCGACTACTGCAACGGCGAGACGCCGGTGTCCTCCCTGGAGGTGGACGTGACCATCCGGGACCCGTCGTGCATCACACTGGAGGAGATGGAGCAGCTGGACCGGCTGGAGCCCTACGGCGCCGGCAACAACCGGCCCGTCTTCGCCCTCATGGGCGCCAAGGTGGAGAGCCTGCAGAACGTGGGCCAGAACCGCCATCTGAAGCTGCGCCTGAGCAAGGGCCCCTATCACTTTGACGCCATCTTTTTCTCCGCCACCGCCGGGGAGTGCGGCGCGGCCGCCGGGATGCGGGTGGACGCCGCCTTCCACCTGCAGGTCAACGAGTTCCGGGGCGTCAGCAGCGTCCAGCTCCAGCTGGTGGATCTGCGCCCCGCCGTCCTGCCCAGCGTGCGGGAGCGGGAGTGCCTGGAGCTGGTGGAGCGGCTGACCGCCGGCGGGACCGTGACGGTCCGGGAGGCCGCCCGGCTGCTGCCGGACCGGGAGCAGTTCGCCGCCCTGTGGCGGGCCATCGAGCGCATGGAGCGGGAGTGCGGCGGCGAGCTGAGCCGCCTGCCCGCCCTGCGCCGCCTGGCCGGTGCGGTGAACGGGACGGAGTCCTTCCTCCGGGCCGTCCTGGGGGTGGAGGTCTTCGCCGAGCGGGGCCTGATCACCCTGTCGGTCCAGGAGGACCAGATGAGCCTGCACCCCCGGCCCGGCCGGCGGGCCGATCTGGAGCAGAGCGTCTATATGCGCGCCCTGCGCCGGACGCTGGGACACATTGAGAGGTGAGGCCGCCGGGAAGCGCGGCGCGAAGCCCCTCAAATAAAGAGGCCCCGCCTCTTTTTTGAAGCAAAGAAGGGAGGCCGCTGACACATGGTCACGGTTGAGGAGCGGTACGAGCATCTGGAGAAGACCATCCGGGGATACAACATCTCCGCGGACTTTTCGCTGATTCTGTCCGCCTATGAATACGCCAGGGAGCACCACGGCGCCCAGATGCGCCGGGACGGCACCCCCTATATCACCCATCCCCTCCAGGTGGCGCAGATTGTGGCCGAGATGCGTCTGGACAGCGAGTCCATCATCGCGGCCCTGCTCCACGACTGCATTGAGGACACCAACAGCACCTACGAGGACATCGCCAAGCGCTTCGGCGTGACGGTGGCGGACATCGTGGACGGGGTGACCAAGCTGACGCGGGTCAAGTACTCCACCATGGAAGAGGAGCAGATGGAGAACCTGCGCAAGATGCTCTTCGCCATGAGCCGGGACATCCGGGTCATTCTCATCAAGATTGCCGACCGGCTCCACAACATGCGCACCATGGAGTACCAGACCCCGGCCAAGCAGAAGAAAAAAGCCTTTGAAACCATGGAGATCTATGCCCCCATCGCCCACCGTCTGGGTATGCAGAAGGTGAAGTGGGAGCTGGAGGACCTCTCCTTGAAATACCTGGACCCGGTGGCCTACGCGGACATCAACCAGAAGCTGGAGGCCGCCAGCGCGGAGCACGACCAGTTCATGTCCGCCGTCCAGTCCGAGCTCACCGCCCGGCTGACGGAGCTGGGCATCCCCAACGCCACGGTCTACGGCCGGGTGAAGCACCCTTACAGCATCTACCGGAAGATGTACGCCCAGGAGAAGACCATGGAGGAGGTCTACGACCTGTTCGCCTTCCGGGTGCTGGTGGACTCGGTGGCGGACTGCTACAACGTGCTGGGCGTTGTCCACGATCTCTACAAGCCCATTCTGGGCCGGTTCAAGGACTACATCGCCACACCCAAGCCCAACATGTACCAATCCCTCCACACCACGGTCATCGGCGAGGACGGCATCCCCTTTGAGGTGCAGATCCGCACCTATGACATGCACGCCATCGCCGAGTACGGCGTGGCGGCCCACTGGAAGTACAAGCAGGGGCTGCGCGGCGAGCGCGGCGAGCGGACCTACGAGTGGATCCGCCGCCTGCTGGAGAACCAAGAGGACGCGGACGCGGAGGATTTCATCCACTCGCTGAAGATCGACATGTTCTCCGACGAGGTCTTTGTATTCACCCCCCGTGGGGACGTTATCAACCTGCCCGCCGGCGCCACGCCCATCGACTTCGCCTACTCCATCCACTCCGTCATCGGCAACACCATGGTGGGCGCCAAGGTCAACGGGCGGATGGTGGGCTTCGACTACCAGCTCCACAACGGCGACGTGGTGGAGATCTCCACCTCCAAGGCGGCCCACGGCCCCAGCCGGGACTGGATGAAGACCGCCAAGAGCAGCGAGGCCCGCAGCAAGATCCGCCAGTGGTTCAAGCGGGAGCGCAAGGAGGAGAACATCGCCCAGGGCCGCTCCTCCTTCGAGTCCGAGCTCAAGCGCTCGGGCCTCACCATCTCCCAGGTCACGGCCCCGGACGCCCTGCCCAACATCCTCAAGCGGGTGGGGTTCCAGACCCTGGACGAGATGTACGCCGCCATCGGCTACGGCGGGTACACCTCCCTGAAGGCGGTCAACCGCATCCGCGACGAGCTGCTGCAATTGAGCCGGGCCGCCGCCGTGGAGAAGGCGGCCCAGGAGGCGGCCGCCGCCAGAGAGGTCCAGGAGGGCAAGGCCCCCCTGCCCCAGAAGTCCAAGAGCGAAAAGGGCCTCATTGTGGAGGGCCTCTCCAACTGTCTGGTGAAGTTCTCCAAGTGCTGCACCCCGGTGCCCGGGGACCCCATCGTGGGCTTTATCACCCGGGGCTACGGCGTGTCGGTCCACCGCAAGGACTGCCCCAACGCGGACCCGGACCGGCGCACCGCCGCCGACCAGGGCCGCTGGATCAAGGTTACCTGGAGCGACGACGTGTACGAGGCCTACTCCACGGCCCTGGAGGTGGTGTGCAAGGACCGGAGCAACCTGCTGGTGGATATCTCCACAGCCCTGAGCTCCTGCAAGGTCAGCGTCACCAGCCTCAACTCCCACTGCACCGCCGACGGCTTCGCCATCTTCCATCTGGTGATTTCCGTCACCGACTCCAAACAGCTGGAGCAGGTGATGCGCAAGCTCCATAACATCTCCAGCGTCATGAAGGTCAACCGGCCCGCAGGGTGAGGCAGTCATTCTTTTTCTTTTGAAAAAGAAAAAGAATCAAAAAGAAAACTTTACGCAAAACTTCGTTTTGCGATTACTGTTAAGGGGGGACGGCGCAATGAGAGCAGTTGTGACCCGGGTCCGGTCCGCATCGGTGGAGATCGGCGGGAAAATAAACGGTGAGATCGGGCGGGGCTATTTGATTTTGCTGGGCGTGGGGCCCCGCGATACGGAGGACACCGCCGTAAAGCTGGCGGACAAGATCTGCAACCTGCGGATCTTTGAGGACGAGAACGAAAAGATGAACCTGAACCTGGAGCAGGTGGGCGGGAGCATCCTGGTAGTGAGCCAGTTCACCCTCTACGCCGACACCTCCAGCCGCCGTCCCGGGTTCTCCGGTGCGGCCAAGCCGGATCTGGCTGTTCCGCTTTACGAGCGGTTCATGGCCCGCTGCCGGGAGCGGGGTTTCCCCGTGGAGCACGGGGAGTTCGGCGCGGATATGCAGGTGGCCTCCGTCAACGACGGGCCGGTGACCATTTTGTTTGATACGGAGTCTTAGAGCCTGTTTAACATCTCCCCGCGCATGTCTTAGCGGCGTATTTTCCGCCCTGACTGCGTTAAAAATCCGCTCGCCAATCCATACACGTTGAGATATTAAACAGGCTCTTAGAAACCTTGCGGAATGCCGGATAAAGGAGTGTTGAGACCATGATTTTTGATACCATCCCTGTTGGGCAGATCGACACCAACTGCTATTTGATTGGCGATGAGACGGAGGGCGTGTGCGCCGTGGTGGACCCCGGCGGGTCCCCGGAGCGGGTCCTGGAGATGGTCCGAAGAAGCGGTCTGAAGCTGGAAAAGATCCTTTTGACCCACGGCCACTACGACCACACGGGTGCTGTGCAGGCACTTGTGGACGCCGACCCGGCGCCGGGGCCCGCAGTCTATCTCCACCCGGCGGATGTCCGGGAGGACGACACGCGGCTCTACCCGCCCCCCGCATGGGGCTTCAACCACTTTGAGGACGGCCAGCATCTGTCCGTCGGGGGTATTGATGTCCGGGTTCTCCACACCCCCGGCCACTCCGCGGGCAGCGTCACGCTGCTGGCGGAGGACGTGATGCTCTGCGGGGACACCCTGTTTGCCGGTTCCTGCGGGCGGTGCGACCTGGCGGGCGGGGACGAGCAGCAGATGCTGGACTCCCTGAAGCGGCTGGCCGGACTGGAGGGGAACTATAAGGTCTGTCCCGGCCACGGCCCCCTGTCCACCCTGGACCAGGAGCGCAGCGGCAACTCCTATGTGCGGATGGCGGTCAAATGGAGATGATTTTTTCCGGCCACGACTACCGCTACGCCGTGGAGCAGAGTCTGCTGGCCTTTTTTCCAAACGAGCGCCCCGTCTACGGCGGGGCGGATCCCAATACCGCCCGGGTGGCACTCACCCCGGCCGGGGCGGGCTGTGCCGCCGAAACGGTGCTCACCGTGGACGGCAGGACCGCCCGGGGGGAGGCCCGCCTGGATATCCCCGCCGGGGCGGACGGCTACGAGCGGGAGCGGCTGAAGCAGCGGGCGGTGAAGCTCAGCTTCTTCCAGGCCGCCCGCGCCCTCAC
Organism: uncultured Oscillospiraceae bacterium; assembly: GCA_910588365.1. GTDB lineage: Bacteria > Bacillota > Clostridia > Oscillospirales > Oscillospiraceae > Pelethomonas. The sequence goes on from CAJUQS010000047.1 coordinate 6,575, forward strand.
CGGCGTCACCCCCGCCTGGGGGGCCCTCACGGGCATCCGGCCCGCCAAGCTGGCGGCCGGCCTGCTGGAGGAGGGCATGAGCGTCCAGGAGGCGGACCGGGTGCTGGAGGAGACCTACTTTGTCTCCCCCGAACGGCGGCGGCTGTGCCTGCAGTGCGCCCAGGCGGGTCTGGAGGCAAAGGCGGCCTTGACGCCGGAGGACATCTCCCTCTATGTGGGCATCCCCTTCTGCCCCACCCGCTGCGCCTATTGCAGCTTTGTCAGCAACAGCGTGGAGAAGAGCTTCCATCTGGTGGATCCCTACCTGGAGGCCCTGCTGGCGGAGGTGGACAGCGCGGCGGCGATGGTACGGGAGCTGGGACTGCGCGTCAAGTCCTTCTACATGGGCGGCGGCACCCCCACCACCCTGACGGCGGCGCAGATGGACCGGCTGCTGGGCCGGCTGAACGAGAGATTTGACATGGGCGGTGTGGTGGAGTACACTGTGGAGGCCGGGCGGCCCGACACCATCACGGCGGAGAAGCTGGCGGTGCTGCGGCGGAACGGGGTGGACCGGGTGAGCATCAACCCCCAGTCCATGGAGGACCGGGTCCTGGCCGCCATCGGGCGGCGGCACAGCGGGGACGACATCCGCGCGGCCATGGAGCTGGTGGACGCGGCCGGGTTCCCCCACGTGAACATGGATCTCATCGCGGGGCTCCCCGAGGACACCCCCGAGGGCTTCCGCCGCTCCCTGGACGAGGTCATCGCCTTCGGCACGGACAACGTCACCGTCCACACCCTCAGCCTGAAGAAGGGCAGCCGCATCACCCTGGAGGGCACCCGGATTCCCACCGTGGAGGAGGTTGCGGCAATGCTGGACTACGCCGGGCCGGCCCTGCGTTCGGCGGGCTTCGGCCCCTACTACCTCTACCGGCAGAAATATATGTCCGGCAGCTTTGAGAACGTTGGCTGGTGCCGCCCCGGCGGCACGGGCTGGTACAACATCTATATCATGGAGGAGCTCCACAGCATCCTCAGTTTGGGTGCGGGCGGCTCCACCAAGCTGGTGGACCCGGCACAAAACCGCATTGAGCGGGCCTTCAACCTAAAATTTCCCCAGGAGTACGTCCAGCGGCCGGAAAAAATTGCCGCCAACCAGGCGGCCTTCCGGGCGTTTTATCAGCAGATGAAGCAGCTGTAAAGGAGAAGAAAGGAGATCTGACCCATGGCCTATTCCATCCGGCAAATCAACGACGCCGTCCACTCAGACCCCCGGGGTTTCGTCCAGGAGAGCGACGAGGCGTACAACCAAAAGATTGAGGCGGCCGCCCGGAAAATCGCGGATAACCTGTCCAAGTCCCGGATTGTCCTGCTCTCCGGTCCCTCCGGCAGCGGCAAGACCACCACTGCCAAGAAGATTGAGGCCAAGCTGACGGAGATGGGCATCAACTCCCACGCCGTCGCCATGGACAACTACTTCAAGACCGTGGATCTGGAAACCGCCCCCCGGAACCGGGAGGGACAGATCGACTACGAGTCCCCCTTCTGCATGGACATGGACCTGCTCAACCAGCACTTTGCCGCCCTGGACCGGGGGGAGCGGATTCTCATCCCCAAGTTTGAGTTCGCCCGGCAGATGCGCTCGGACATCAAGAGCCAGCCCCTCCAGCTGGGCAGGGACGAGATCGCCATCTTCGAGGGCATCCACGCCCTCAACGACATCATCACCGGCCGCAATCCCGCCGCCGCCAAGGTCTATATCTCCGCACGCTCCGACTTTCTGGGCGACGGCGGCGAGGTGGCCTTCAAGCGGACCTGGCTGCGTCTGGAGCGGCGCACGGTGCGGGACGCCAAGTTCCGGGCCTGGAAGGCGGATGTGACGGTGCGCATGTGGGCCAACGTCCGGCGGGGCGAGAAGCTGTATATCTCCCCCTTCAAGGACAACGCCAGCATCATGTTCGACAGCACCCTGCCCTATGAGGTCAGCGTCATCCGCGCCTTCGCCCAGCCTCTGTTCGACCACCTGCGGGTCTCCCCGGACATGGATCGGTACGAGGAGGTCCACCAGCTGGCCGCCGCCTATCCCCTGTTCGATATTCTCGACGAGTCCTTCGTCGCCCCCGACTCCCTGATCCGTGAGTTCATCGGCGGCGGGATTTACGATGACTAGGCGCCGGGCGCTGGACGCTCATGTTGGCACACATGCTTTTTCTCTGTGAACAAGGAAACAGCATCAAAAAGAAAAACTTTTGCGGCGAAGCCACGCTTCGCCGCCGAGAGGGGAAACGCCGATGAAATTTGTTTTCAAAACCAAGAAGCTCCGCCGCCGTGCGGAGGCTGCCGCCTTTGGCGCCGCGGAGGCCGCCCGTGCCGGTGCGGAGCGGGCGGGCCAGAGCGCGGAGAACGCCGTGACCCGGGTGAAGCTGAGCCGGGCAATCCGGGACTTGCAGGAGGAGATCCAGCTGCAGATGCAGACAGTGGGCGAGCTCATCTACGCCACCCACCGCGGCACCCCCTCCGACAGCGACGACGTGCAGGAGGTTCTGGAGTACGTGGACGGCCTCTACGAGGAGCTGGAGGGGCACCAGCGCCAGCTGAAGCTCCTCCAGGGGGAGCTGCTGTGCGCCGCCTGCGGCGCGGAGAATGAGGGCGGCAACGTCTACTGCCACAACTGCGGCCAGCCGCTGAGCCGGGCGTAGCGGCTTTTTGTCCGGGAAAGAAGAATGGATCCCGCCCCCAGGTGCGTATACTGTACCACCGGCGGGTCTGTCCGCCCCTGCATCCTGACCAATAAAAGAGGGTAATCCATGTCCAGAGAAAAAAAGCAGTCCTTTATGGGCGGCGTCACGGTGATGGCCATCTCCACCGTATTTGTCAAAATCTGCGGCGCGCTCTACAAAATCCCCCTGAACAACATCCTGGGCGATGAGGGCGTCACCCACTTCATGAGCGCCTACAATATCTACGCCTTCCTGCTCACCCTGTCCACCGCCGGCCTGCCCCTGGCTCTGTCCAAGCTCATCAGCGAAGCAGACGCCACGGGCCGCCGGACCCAGCTGCGCCGCTGCTTCAACACCGCTATGGGCCTTTTCGCGGTGCTGGGCGTGGCCGGCAGCGCGGCCATGCTGCTGTTTACCGCGCCGCTGGCCCAGGCGGTCCACAACTCCCTGGCCTACTGGCCCATCAAGGCCCTGGGCGTCTCAGTGGTGTGCGTGTCCGTCATGTGCGCCTACCGGGGCTTCGCCCAGGGGCGGCAGAACATGGTGCCCACTGCGGTCAGCCAGTTCATTGAGGCGTTTTTCAAGCTGGTCATCGGCCTGCCCCTGGCGTGGTATCTCATCTACACGGGCCAGCCTCTGGAGATCGGCGCGGCAGGCGCCATCGTGGGCGTCAGTGCCGGTACGGTGCTGGCCATGCTCTACATGATCGTCAACTACCGGAAGAACCGGCGGCCCATCCTCTGGGGGACCGACGTACCCCAGGGCTATGGCGCCATTGTCCGGCGGCTGCTTGGCCTGGGCATTCCCATTACCATCGGCCAGGCGGGCATGAGCCTCCTGAACCTGCTGGATCAGACCATCATTCTGGGCCAGCTCCAGAACGTGCTGGGCCTGGCGGAGCGGGACGCGGCGGCGCTCTACGGGCAGTACACCTTCAGCAACACCCTCTTTAACCTTCCGGCGGCCTTTCTGCCCGCCGTGGCGGTCAGCCTCATCCCGGCGGTGAGCGTGGCGGTGGCCCGCCAGGACCACCGGGAAGTCAACCGGGTGGTCTCCACCAGCTTCCGCCTCATCGCCATGCTGGCTATTCCGGCGGGTGTGGGCCTGTCGGTGCTGGCGGGGCCCATCCTCCGCCTGCTCTACCCCGCCCGGCAGGAGACCGCCCAGGCCGCCACCTACCATTTGCAGCTGCTGGGCGCCGCGTCCATCTTCGTGTGCCTCATGCTGCTGACCAACTCCATCATGCAGGCCCACGGCAAGGTCCGTCTGCCCATTTACACCATGCTCATCGGCGGCGGGGTGAAGGTTGTGATCAACTACCTCCTGGTGGGCAACCCGGACATCAATATCAAGGGCGCGCCCATCGGCACCCTGGTGTGCTACGCCCTCATCGCCCTGATCAACCTGGTCATTGTCCACGGCCTGCTGGAGAAGAAGCCCAATTATCTCCTGATTTTTCTCAAGCCGGCCATCGCCTCCGCAGCCATGGGCGCCGCGGCCTGGGCCTCCCACGGCCTGCTGGGCCGGTTCCTTTCCGGCGGGTACATGAAGGAGAGCCTGTGCACCCTCCTTTCTGTTGGCATCGCGGTGGTGGTCTACCTGATTCTGGTCATTGCCCTGCGGCTCATCACCCGGGAGGATCTGAAGATGGTTCCCCATGGGGAGAAGCTGGCCAGACTGCTGCATATCCGCTAGAGTCTGTTTTAAAACGGAAAAAGGAAGACGCCGGGAAATGCTTGCGCATTTCCCGGCGTTCTATATGCGTCATAAATACTATCAGCTTATCAGCGGGCGGCCTGCGGCTCTCCCGTGCCGCCGCACAGCTTCTCTACCGCCAGATCGGCGCACGGCTGAAAGAAAATATCCCGGCCCAGATTGCTCTCGTACATGAAGTCCCGCAGGGGCTTGCTGGTATAGCCCGAGAAGTCGCCGTATATGGCAAACTTCACGCCGTAGTTGATGAATTTTTGCAGGATTTCCCCCGCCACGCCCGTGCTCAGGATAAAGAAGTCCTCTGTCAGAGCCTCCTTGTTGACAGCGAAGCGGGTACAGCCCGTCTCGTACTTCACCGTCATCATGAGCTCCAAGGCGGACTGAACATCCGTTATCAGGGGTGTGCCGCTCTCCACGACCGCCGCCGCAGTGTTGTTTTTTCTTACGATTTGCAGATTCATATTCCGCCTCCTTCTGTTTGTATCAGCAGTCCGCCGGCCGTAAGGGATTCCATCAGACAGACGGCTCAAACTGCCGATTTGACTATCATCATGCCATACTTCCGGGTAAAAGTCAAGGGGAATACCGTGCCGTAAAAAATCCGTGCCGTAAAAAATCCGGCAAACTGGCAGAAAAAAGCTCTTGACAAATGCAGGCACATGTGCTACTATTAGACCATCTTGTTTGGACGCTTAGCTCAGCTGGCTAGAGCACCTGCTTGACGTGCAGGGGGTCAGCGGTTCAAGTCCGTTAGCGTCCACCAAACGAAAGGTATACGAACACCGTAACAAAAGCGAGGTTGTCAGTGTACCGCAATGTGTTCGGCCTCATAGTCGATATAGACGACTATGAGGCCGGAACATATTTACAGACAAAACACGCGACCTACAGAGAGATTCAGTTGTGGGTCAAGGAGCGTTACGGCCTCCATGTCAGCAACCACGCCATATCACAGGTCAAGGCGCTCTGCGGCCTTGCCAGGGACGGCCCCGGCGGCGCGGAGGGACAAGACGGCCCGAAGCTGCGGTCAGACAAGGAAGCCGCCATCCGCGAGGCGTTTCTTTGGTTTGGCATCATAAAAAGAGAATGACGTTTTACGGGGGCCGCTTCCAACCGGGAGCGGCCCTTGTGAAATTTCTCCCCCGCCCCATTGATAAACCGGCCGCCGCCGTGTAATAACGCCCCTACAACGATCAAATAGATTTTTTAAGGGTATGAAATGGCTGCGGCCATTTTATACCCTTTTTTCATTTTTTCGAGAAGGAGCAACGCTTGAAAAGAGGCTATGGCATCCAGGTCTGCTCCCGCCTGGAGAGGACTTTTGGTGGAGCCGCTCATGCGGCTCCGAGTGAAATGAAAAGTCCAATGAGAAATTGCTGCGAGGAGGAACATCATGGACAAACAAGCCACTGCCCAGCCCTACCCCTGGTACGACGACCGCGTGGAAGCTGTGCGGAAAGAATACGTCGATCCCTGGGCGGAGGCCGAAGAGTCTGCGGAGGAGCCAACGTGGTACACCCCCAGGGAGATTTACAATTACCTGGACGGGAAGGTCTGGAAACAGGACGAAGCCAAGCGGGCTGTATCCGTTACCATGTACCAATGTCTGCATGGCATCAAGTCCAACGCCATGTTCATCGGCCCGTCCGGCTGTGGCAAGACCCATATCTGGCGGTGCCTGCAAAAACTCTATCCCAACCGCATCGAGATCGCCGACAGCTCCAACCTCACCCAAGACGGCTGGAGAGGGAACAAGAAATGGACGGACCTGCTCCGCTCCCCCATCTTCCGCGCCGGGTATCATACGATCCTGGTTTTGGACGAGGCGGACAAGATGCTGGCCCCCAAGTTCTCTTACAGTCAAAACGTCAGCCAGAACATCCAATCGGAAGGATTGACTATTTTGGAGGGCGCCTGCGTGGAGATAAAAATAGATTCCGTCATCCATACCGTAGACACTTCCCGCATCAGCTTTGTTCTGTGCGGCGCATTCTCCAACAAGGCCCGCAGCGTGGCGGAGAGGGACAGCGGGAGCCGTATTGGCATCGGGGCGGACCCCAAGCCTGTACAGCCCTACGCCCGCCCCCTGGGCGAAGCCGATTTTATCGAGTTCGGCGTCATGCCGGAGTTTCTTGGGCGTATCCAGAAAATCGTCCACCTGGAGCCCATGACGGAGGAGGACTACTACCGCATGACGGACAGCTCTTTCAGCCTCTTGACCCATATCCAGGAGCAGTACAAGGCAAGCATCCGCCTCACCCCCCAGAAGCGGCGGGAGCTGGCAGAACTGGCCTGTCGAACCGGGCTTGGCGTCCGAGGGATGGCAAATCAGATCCGGCAGTTGGTGGACAACGCCATCTTTGACGACTGCGAGTGCCGCTGCTTCGAGTTTTAATGATAAGGAGAACGACATGGAGCTGATCTATGAGTTTGACCCCAGCCAGAGAATCGTCAACGCCCGCTTCGAGGGCCTGGACGGGACCGAATCCGTAATGTCCGTCAAAGACGCTCTGTGCCTGCTGAAAATCCGAAACCCCGCTGTCAAGTTTGCCGAGACCGTACAGAGTGGGGGCTATAACGATACATCGGACGCAGAATACGAGCGTATGCTCAACACCATAGAATTTATCAGTGGGCTGTGGCGTTACCCTGACGCGCCGAAAGAGGCCAAAACGGAGTATGAGATGAACGTGCTCACGCTGCTCGCCGCCGCCATTGAGGCGCTCAGTGTGCTTCATGCACGATATCAAATGACTAAAACATGACAATATGCACAGTACGCATAAAGAACATTTCAGGAATATGGTAGGCAACCGCATGATGCAGTAGCGTTATGCGGTTGTCTGTCTGCTAACCTGGCTGTATTCCGGGGAAAAATCAATTTCGCCAATGAAATTGTAATGCACGTCAATCC
>CAJUQS010000048.1 GCA_910588365.1 uncultured Oscillospiraceae bacterium
GACTGGCAAGGTGTAAAGGAAGATTTTGTGCAAATCGGCGTCGGCTTCGATAACATTGAGCGGTTCGAGCAAAAGGCCGATTACCTCGCCTCCCGGTACACGGTTTTGAAGGAACGTATTCAAACGCAATTTACAGGTGACAAGCAGGAGGCGGAGTTGCAAAAGCTGGAACAGATTTATACACAGGCAAAAGAGGAAATGGCGAACACCTACGCGGAAAGTATCGGCGGCTTTTTCGAGGACCTGGGGCAGTCGGGCGTAGCGGAGGATATGCGTAACAGCGTTTCGGCACTGGTGGATCAAAAAGCCAATGCTTACACGGATTACATTGAAAAAAATGGGGACTATGTGAGCATTACTGATCCCGATAAACAGTGGCTCAAACAGGACGACGCATACATGGCGGCTCAGCTGCGTCAGAGTGCCTCCACATCGTCAGCAGAATTAAAAAAACAATCTGTCAATGAACAGGCCCCCTATGATGGAAAAGATTTGTCATTTGCGGGTATTTACGCAAAAACCCTTTCCCAACAGCTGCAAAGTCCAACCTGGAATGTCAATGAAAGTGACGAGGCCCTGGGGCGGCACCTTGCGGAGCAGTACGGCGCATTGAAAACCAGCGCCGGGAGCGCCGGTATCAGCGAAAAGCTGTCCAATATGCTTCATTCCTCCTTCGACCCGTTTATGGATCGGCTGATGGATTCGCTGGATGCACTCATTGACAGAAACCGTGGATGGGTGACGGAAAAGCCTTGGATGTCCGGTACGATTAGAACAAACTATATTGATCGGGAAAGCGTTTATCATTCCTTCCAAAACGCGATTTCCAAAGTTTGATATTCGGGTGAATAAGTACTCAGCGGTACAGGATCAGGCTGAACCAGACGGCGATGTTGCCGCCGGGCTGGAAGTCGATGCCGAAGCGCTCGGCCAGCTCCAGTACCAGGATGCCGTGGCTCTCCACGCAGGGATACATTCGATCCGGGTGGCGGCAGGGGCCGCCGGGGTAGGTGCATGTCTGGCAGATGGCGCAGGACTCGGTGGAGAGGGGGTAGGTTTCCGCGCCCTGGCTCCGCAGCAGGGTGTCCGCCTGCCGGGTAATCTCCTCGTGGTCCCCACGGGTGGACAGGGTGCCCTCCAGATCCGTGATGTCCTCCACCTCGTTCATGGTAGTGAGCAGCAGGGCGCGGGGGTATTGCAGGCACCGTGCCCGGCACTCCTCCACCGTCCCCACCGCCGGCGGGCAGGCCCAGCTGGTGCCGTAGCGGGCGCAGTCCATCTCGCACACCGCCCGCACCCGGGGGGAGAAGGTCAGCTCCGCCGTCTCAAAAAACTCGTACTGTACGATGGGCAGCTCCCGGAGCTGCTCCTCCAGCAGCGCAATATCCATATCGGTTCCTCCTGTGAAAATGATGGACAGGATTATACCACACCAACGGCGAAATTTCTACCTGGCGAGGAAAATATAACCTCTTGGCAAATTTTTGCCAGGAGGTTATACTGTATCTGTAGAGAAATCTGCCGCGCCGGAGCGTGCGGCTCATTATGGACAGGAGGACGGGCATGAGGACTTTTTTCAAGCGGCATCTGTGGGTACATATCTGGGCGCTGGCGGTGCTGGCGCTGTTTTGCGGGTACTGGTACGGCATCAGCTCCCCGGCGGCGGCCAACGCCGTCTCCGCCGTCACCCAGCGCGTCAAGGACGGGTACGCCCGGCTGTGGTATCTCGTTCCCTTCTCGGTGGTGGAGTGGTTCTACGCGGCTTTCATCCTCGGCGTCCTGGCCTGGGTTGTTCTGCTGTTCCGCCGTCTGAGGAGGGGAGGGGGAGGTCACGCCGCCTACGGCGGCATCCTGGGGCTGACCTGCCTGTGCCTCACCGCCTGGGGGTACTACTGCCTCATGTGGGGGGTCAACTACTACGCCGACGGCTTCCAGGAAAAAAGCGGAATCTACGCCCGGCCGGTGGCCGTGGAGGAGCTGGACCGGGTGACGAGCTGGTTTGCCCGGCAGCTGGCGGAGACGGCGGACGGTGCGGCGCGGGATGCTGACGGAGTATTCGCCGTCCCCCGGGATGAGATCTTCGCCGCCAGTACCGGCGTCTATGAGAATATCTCCCGGGAGTTCCCCTTCCTGGAGCGGACGGACCGGGTGCCCAAGAGAATGTTCTTCTCACGCCTGTTCAGTGCCATGAACTTCACCGGCTTCTACAGTCCCTATACCGGAGAGTCCAGCCTCAACGTGGACTCCCCGGCCTGCCTTCTGCCCGCCAACATCGCCCACGAGCTGGCCCATCAGCGGGGCATCGCCTCGGAGCAGGAGTGCAATTTCCTGGCCATTGCCGCCTCCACGTCCTCCGGCCACCCGGCTTACCGGTACTCCGGCTACCTCATGGGCTTCATCCACCTGGGAAATGCCCTCTACCGGGCGGATCCGGAGCGCTACGCCGCCCTCTGGGCGGACCTGCCGGACGCGGTCAAGGCGGATCTGCGCTATCACAGCGCCTACTGGGACCAGTTTGAGGGACTGACCGCCACGGTCAGCAAACGCATCTACGACTCCTCCCTCAAGTCCTACGGACAGACGGACGGAATTCAGAGCTACGGCACCGTAGTGGATCTGCTGACGGCCTACTACTGATCTTCCTCCTCCGGGGGATACGGGATCTCCCCGTGCTCTTGTTCAAAGGAAGCGATCATTTCTCGAATCCATTTTAAAAGCTGCCTGTTTGTACTCCTATCGTCATACGCGCTTACATAATTTAACTTGTACAAAGTCTCGCTGTCTATCCGCAGACCCAAGTGTCTATCCTTCTCGGCCTTTCCCATTTCAAACACCCAATATCTTAAAATTGATTTATTAGTTGATTATAAGTTCGTTTTAAGATATAATGCGGATATGAACTTGATTCAAGACTGGAATATTAAGGAGATATGTTATGTCAGCGGACTATAGGCAGATGTATTTGCGGGTGGTCAAGGCGGTCAACTGGGCGATAGAGGCGCTGGAGCGGGGGGACGACCCGAGGGGGATTCGCTTTGTGCTGATCACCGCCTGCCGGGAGGCAGAGGAAATTTTCATCGACACAGACGGCGCGGAGCCGTGATCGCCGCTGTCTCAGTTCCCCAGGCGGCAATTCGCGCTTGACAAACAGATCACAGGCGGTATATAATCATCTCCAATAAAATATCTCACCTCCAGTGCTCCCGTGCCCATTGGCACGAGGAGATAATAGGGAATCAGGTGCAAGTCCTGAGCGATCCGGTCACTGTAAGCGAGGAGTCCGCCGCAAATGCCATTGTGAAAGCGAGAAGGCGCGGCGGGCGATGACGCGCAAGCCAGGAAACCTGCTGGATATGGTGTGGGTGGGTATCTTCCGCAGAAAGAGGCCTGTCCGGCGCATGGCACCGTTGTATCAGCGGGGGCCCCGTTTTAGTGCGTTTGAGACTTGCTTTCCTTGGAAGGCAGGTCTTTTTTTGCGGCGGTATAAAATAAAAAGAAACAGAAGGAGAAAACAACCATGAAAAAAACGATTCCCGTGCTGCTGGCTCTGGCTTTCATGCTGAGTCTGGCCGCCTGCGGCGGCAATGGCGCACCTGCGAAAAACAATCAGCCGGATACCCGCCAGCCCGGTGAGACGGAGGACGTTCAGGCGCCCGCCGCGCCGGAGGAGAACCACTACCCTGTTACCATTACCAATTACGATTACGAGGGCAATCCGGTGGAGTACACCTATGAGAAGGCGCCGGAGCGGGTAATCTGCGTCTACCAGGGCTGCGTGGAGACCATGATCGCCTTGGGGCTGGAGGACTACGTTCTGGCCTCCTACGGCCTGGACAACGAGGTCAAGGACGAGTGGAAGGCCGGGTTTGAGAAGATGAACTACGATGAGTCCGTCTTTGCCCCGGACAAGGAAGCCGTTACCCTGCTGGAGCCTGACATGATCTTCTCCTGGGTTTCCTACTTCGGGGAGAAGAAGCTGGGAGACGTATATGACTGGAACCAGAAGGGCGTGGCCACCTACATCAGCGCCAACAGCGGTGCGGCCGGAGTACGCACACTGGAGAACGAGTACAATGATATTTTGAACATCGGAAAGATCTTTGACGTGGAGGAAAAGGCGGAAGCTCTGGTCAGTGAGATGAAGAAGCAGGTGTCGGACACTCTGGCGGCAGTACAGGGCCAGGAGGCGGTCCGGGTGGCCGTTCTGGAGCCAATCAGCGGAAAGATCACCAACTACGCCGCCAACTCCCTGGCCGGGGACATGGTGGTGCAGCTGGGCGGCGAACTGGTCAAGCCGGAGGGCAATGAGATGGGCAAGGAGGATCTGGTGGCCTGCGACCCGGACGTACTCTTTGTGGTTTACATGGCCTACTCCGGGGATGACCCGGAGAGCGTGAAGGCCCAGCAGCTGTCCATCATCCAGGACGATCCCGCCTTCGCCAGCCTCTCCGCCGTACAGAACGGCCGGGTACATCTGATCATGCTGGGAGATATGTACGCCAGCGGCCCACGCACCGGCGACGGCATACAGGCATTTGCTCAGGGGATGTATCCCCAGATGGCCGGATAAGGAGCTGCCATGGAATCGGATGCCGTCAAGCGGGGGCTGTTCCGGGGAAAACCCCTCTATATTGTTACTGCTCTTGTGCTGCTCATTGCCCTGCCGCTGTCTATTCTGGCAGCGGTGACCTTCGGTACCATGCGCCTGCCTATGGGGGAGGTGTACCGGGTGATTCGTTTTGAACTGGGCAGCACGTTCCTCCGTCTGCCCATCCCGGAGGAGTGGGCGCCGGGAACACCCATCCACGACGTGGTGTGGCTGATCCGCCTGCCCAGGCTGGTACTGGCGGCGGCGGTGGGCGTGGGCCTGTCCATCAGCGGCGTGGTCATGCAGGCCATCGTTAAAAATCCGCTGGCAGACCCGTATATCCTGGGTATCTCCTCCGGTGCGTCTCTGGGGGCGACGGTGGCGGTCATGTTGGGCGTTGGGATCACGCTGGGGTCCAACTATGTGGGGATTATGGCCTTTGCCGGTGCGTTCTGCGTCTCCATGGCGGTCATCGGCTTGGCCAACGTGGGGGGACGGGCCAACTCGGTGAAGCTGCTGCTGGCGGGTTCCGCGCTGTCGGCGGTGTGCGGGGCGTTTTCCAGCTTTGTCATTTACATTGCCCACGATGACCACTCCACCAGCAAGATCGTCAACTGGACCATGGGAAGTCTGGCTGCTGCCAACTGGGAGAACAACGCCGCCATTCTTGCAGTGGCACTGGCGGGGACGCTGTTCTTCCTGACCCAGCACAGGACGCTGAACCTGATGCTGCTGGGGGATGAGAGCGCCATTACTCTGGGCACGGACCTCCACCGCTGGCGGGTGGCCTACCTTGTCGTATCCTCGTTGATGGTGGGCTTTTCGGTATATAATGCCGGGATAATCGGCTTCGTGGGATTGGTGGTCCCCCACGGCGCACGGATGCTGTTCGGCACGGACCACAAGAAGCTGATTCCTATATCCGCCCTGGCTGGGGCGATCTTCCTGGTGTGGGCAGACGTGCTGTGCCGGACGATCCTGCCGGGAAACGAGATGCCCATCGGCATCCTGACCTCCATGATCGGTGCGCCCTGCTTCATCTATCTGATGGCCCGGAAAAAATACGGCTTTGGGGGTGGGGACTGATGAGGATTGAGGCAAAGTCCGTGGAGGCCCTTCTGAATGGGAACCATATTCTCAAGGGTGTCAGCCTCGAGGCCGGCAAGGGGGAGCTGGTGGGGATCATCGGCCCCAACGGCAGCGGCAAGTCCACGCTGCTCAAGTGCATCTATCGGGTGCTGAAGCCGGCCGCCGGAGCGGTGTACCTGGATGGCAGGGAGCTGGAGCGGTATACCTGCAAGGAGTCCGCCCGCCGTCTGGCCGTGGTGGCACAGCACAATTATTACAACTTTGACTTCTCCGTCCAGGATGTCGTCCTCATGGGACGCGCTCCCCACAAGCGGGCCCTGGACCGGGACAGCGCGGAGGACTACAGAATTGTGCGGGAGGCCCTGGAGACGGTGGGAATGGCGGATTTTGCGGCCCGGTCCTTCTCCACCCTCTCCGGCGGGGAGCAGCAGCGGGTGATTCTGGCCCGGGCCCTGGCACAGCAGACGCCCTGCCTGATCCTGGACGAGCCCACCAATCACCTGGATATCAACTATCAGCTCCAGCTGATGGACCTGGTGCGGGGGTTGAACCGGACCGTCATCGCCGCCGTCCACGATCTGAACATGGCCGCCATGTACTGTGACCGGCTGTACGCCGTGAAGGACGGGGAGGTGGTGGGGGCCGGCACGCCCCGGGAGCTGCTGACCTCCGCCTTTATCCGCCGGGTTTACGAGGTGGACACACAGATCTTCACGGATGACAGCGGCACACTCCGCATCCTCTTCCGCCGGGGCGGCGCCGGATAGCCGGAATAGGACGAGAGGCCCGCACGCGTTCGCGTGCGGGCCTCTTTCAGCACAGTTACAACTTCTTCAGCGGCACTGCGGGGGCATTCTTCTTTCTGGCGTTGGTCCGGCCCTCGGTCTGGATCTCGCCGGCGGCAATCAAAGCCCGCTTGGTCAGCGCCGGGCCCACCAGCTCGTAGACCAGCACGGAGAACAGCACCACGCTGCGCACGATCTCGCCGTCCGCCAGCCGCTGGGCGGTCAGAGCCATGCCCAGGGCCACGCCGGCCTGGGGCAGCAGGGTGATGCCCAGGTATTTCTTGATGCTCTCACTGCAATCCGTGATGGCGCAGCTGCCGTAGGCGCCCACGTACTTGCCCAGGGCGCGGAAGCCGATATAGACCGCGCCGATGAGCAGCACCACCGGGTTGGAGAGGACCTTCAGGTTCAGCTCCGCGCCGGACAGGACGAAAAACAGCACGAACAGCGGCGCCGTCCAGCCGTCCACGCGGCCCATCAGCTCCTCGGAGAAGTCGCAGATGTTGCAGAACACCGTGCCCGTCATCATGCACACCAGCAGCAGGCTGAACCCGCAGTGGATGCCGGCCACCTCGAACTCGGCCATGGACAGCCCCACCGTCAGCAGTACAAAACCGATGGAGATGGACAGGCGCTTGCTGCGGGAGTAGAAGTACTTCTCCACCCGGAACAGCAGCCACCCGGCCAGGGCGCCCAGGCCTAGGGACAGCACAATCTCCACCAGGGGCTCCACCAGCACGGTGACCATGCTGATGGTCCCGCTCTCCAGGGCCGCGGCCACGCCGAAGGAGGCGGAGAACAGCACCAGGCCTACCGCGTCGTCGATGGCCACCACCAGCAGCAGCAGCTTGGTCAGCGGGCCGTCCGCCTTGTACTGGCGCACCACCATCAGCGTGGCGGCCGGCGCAGTGGCGGCGGCGATGGCGCCCAGGGTGATGGCGGAGGAGATGGAGATGAGGGCGGGGTTGATAAAGTGCAGCACCACCAGGGCCGCGTCCACCAGGACCGTTGTGATGACGGCCTGAAGGATGCCGACGGTGATGGCCTGTCTGCCCATGTGCTTGAGCTGCTCCAGCCGGAACTCATTGCCGATGGTAAAGGCGATGAAGCCCAGTGCCACCTGAGATACGATATCCAGGGAGGCCACCTCCTGGGCGCTGCTGAAGCCCAGATGGAACAGGTTGAGCGCGCCGAGACAGTAGGGGCCCAGCAGCAGGCCCGCGATCAGATAGGCCGTCACCGCGGGCAGATTCAGCCGCTTGGCCAGACGGCTCATGAGCAGTCCGCCCACCAGAGACAGCGAAAGTTGGATCAGGATTTCCATTGTTACACCTCGTTTGCAGCTTGATTGAAATCGAACAGAGTGTAATATAGCACTTAATCATCAAAACTGCAAGATGTTTTTGCGGGAAATATACACAAAAGCGCGGTTGCCCTGGGAGCGGATAAGGAAAGGATTGACGAAGACGGAAAAAACGGATATGATGAGAAGACAAGAGCGCCATTATGAAAACAGGAGTACCTATGGAAGATTACTTTGATTTGCACATGGAGGAGGACCAGATCCGCTCCATCAGCAGCATCGGCCTGGCCCACCTGGGTGACGCGGTCTACGAGCTGCTGGTGCGCTCCTGGCTCTGCGCCCACGGCCGGGCCACCGGCAAGGGGCTCCACCGCGCGGCGGTGGAGCTGGTGCGCGCGCCAGCCCAGGCGGCGCGGGCGGAGCGCATCCTGCCCATGCTCACCGGGGAGGAGCTGGCGGTGTTCAAGCGGGGGCGCAATGCCCACGTCCACACCGTGCCCCACAGCGCCAGCCGATCGGACTACCTGAAGGCCACGGCCCTGGAGTGCCTGCTGGGCTATCTGTATCTGCACGGGCGGCGGGAGCGGATTAACGCCCTGTTCGCCGCCATGATGAAGGAGGAAGAACATGCCACTTGACGCCATCTGTCTCACCGGCGTGGTCCGGGAGCTGCGGGAGGCCGTTCTGGGCCTGCGCATTGAGAAGATCCAGCAGCCCGCCCGGGACCAGGTGATTCTCACGCTGCGGGGCAGCAGGAAGCTGCTGCTGTGCGCCGGAGCCAGCCAGGCCCGGATTCATCTGACCACCGCTGCCCGGGAGAATCCCGCCCAGCCGCCCATGTTCTGTATGCTCCTGCGAAAGCACTTGGGCGGCGGACGGCTGTCCGCCATCGACCAGCCCGCCCTGGAGCGGGCGGTGATTCTCACCATCGACATGGTGGACGAGATGGGGGAGCCGGGACAGCGGCGTCTGGTCATCGAGTGCATGGGCCGGTACTCCAATCCCATCCTCCTGGACGGCCAGGACCGGATCATCGACTGCCTGCGCCGGGTGGACATGGAGATGAGCGAGAAGCGGCAGGTATTGCCCGGGCTCTTCTACCGCCTGCCCCCGGCCCAGGAGAAGCTCGATCCCCTGTCCATCAGCGGGGAGGACTTTCGTGCCATGCTGGATGCCGCCCCCGACGGGACGGAGGCCGCCAGGTGGCTTCTGGACCGCTTCACCGCCCTCTCGCCCCTGGTCTGCCGGGAGCTGGCCCATGCGGACTGCCAGGACGGGGAACGTCTGTTTGATAATGGAGACCGGGAGCGGCTGGCGGGGACCTTCTCCGTCTGGCAGGAGATGGTCCGGGGTGAGAGCGGGAGGCGCTTCACCCCCTGGATGCTCACCAGGGACGGCACGCCGTCGGATTTCTCCTACATGCCCATCGAGCAGTACGGCAAGGCGATGGAGGGCCAGCCCTGGGACGCCTTCTCCCCCATGCTGGATGCCTTCTATGAGAAGCGGGAACAGGCCGAGCGGGTCCGCCAGCGCGGAGCGGACCTCCAGCGCACCGCCGCCAACGCCCGGGATCGGGCCAGGCGGAAGCTGGTACTGCAGGAGAAGGAGTACGCCCAGACCCAGGACCGGGACCGGCTGCGGGTCTGCGGGGAGCTCATCACCGCCAACCTCTACCGAATGGAAAAGGGGCAGAGTACGCTCCGGGCCCAGAACTACTACGAGGAGGGCTGTCCCGAGATGGACATCCCCCTGGATCCCCTGCTGACGCCCCAGCAGAACGCGGCCAAGTACTTCAAGCGGTACAGCAAGGCCAAGACGGCGGAGAAATACCTCTCTGAGCAGATGGCCGCCGCCCGTCGGGAGAGGGACTGGCTGGAGAGCGTGCTGGACGAGCTCTCCAGGGCGGAGACGGAGCAGGATTTTGTTGACATCCGCCGGGAGCTGCGGGAGGCGGGCCATATCAGAGGCGGCGTCTCCGGGAAGAGGGAGCCCCGCCGGGGACCCAGCCGCCCCCGGGCCTTCCGCTCCAGCGGGGGACTGCGCATCCTGGTGGGCCGCAGCAACACCCAGAACGACCAGCTGGTCCGGGAGGCGTTCAAGTCCGACTACTGGTTCCACACCCAGCGCATCCACGGCTCCCACGTGATTCTCTGCGCCGAGGGGCGGGAGCCGGATGAGCGGTCCATGACCGAGGCCGCCATGCTGGCCGCCTGGTTCTCCCAGGGCCGGGAGGGGGGGCAGGTGGCAGTGGACTATACCCAGGTGAAAAACGTGAAGAAGCCCGCCGGCGCGCGGCCGGGCATGGTGGTCTACGACCCCTATCAGACCGCCTACGTCACCCCGGAGGAGGAACTGGTCAAATCCCTGGCGGAGAAATAGCGCCTGACAGGAAGAACTGCGCCCGTTTTTGGCGATAGATGCTCTAAGCGCCCTGCCCATTCACCGATTGATCGATGACAGGCAGGGACAGCTTAGAGCATATTTTGTTTTTAGGAGGTCTGCGCTATGGCAAAGACCAAGATTGCGCTGTTCTATGAACGCCCCAGCAGAGACGACAATTACAGGGTGAGAGCTGCTCCGCCCAAAATCAGGCGAGCATATATCAAGGGGGATCTCACCCCAAAGATGAAATCCCCCGATAAGCAGGAATTATTTTCGTTTTTTAAATTTTTCGATTGCAAACTCATAAGCTTCTTCAATCAAAGGTTTTAACTCGTTGAATGCCGAATCTGATGGATTAAGGATACTGACCCACCCCATCCAGGCATATACAGGATGTGGTAATAAACAATCTGTCGCAGTAAAGTCATAGGGCATCTCTACAATCCCGCCCGCTGTTGGACGTGCAGGGATATATCCGAACAGGTTTTGAAATGTGGGCCTTTTAAGCCCAAGGTTTACTCGGTAAACGCCTTGTCGATTCAGATTGGAGCTCTTGTCATTCTCTCCATCTTTTTCCTTGATCGTAAGTACATACACACCACGTTTCAAAATATGATTGGGATTATAAAAAACTCCTTTTTCGCCCCAACTCTCAACAAGGACTGTCCCTTCCAAGTTCTTAAGACAATAATCTAAAATCTCATCCGGTTTCACGATAACGCACCTCTGTATAACCCGATTTGTCATTGGCAAAGTATACCACCACCCCGAACGATATTCAAGTTATTTTTATGGCAACAAGGCGATGCAGTTTCCGTCAAGATGCTGGCCGGCGCCTTTTGATACAGCTTCTAAGTGTTTTTGCTTTTTCCAACGTACTATATATGACCGGTTAGTTTCATCGTAAGAGGTGATGTCTTTGAATGACGAAAGAACGATATCCGCAATCAGGCACAGAGATGAATCAGCGATCAATGAAGTGATCAAAAAGTATTCTAAACTCCTGTGGTCAGTATCCGGCGCGGTCCTGAGCGGCATTGGCTCCACACAAGATGTTGAAGAGTGTGTGGCTGACGCATTTATCTATTTGTGGGAGCATCCAGACAAGTACAATCCAGAGCGGGGAAAATTAAAAACCTGGCTGTCAATTATTGCAAGAACACAGGCGCTCAACCGATGCCGTGAAATTACAAAAAGAGATACAGTTCCCCTTGAAGATATAAATTTCATTGATCACATTGGCGTTGCTGATGATGTTTTGAAAGAAGAAACGCGGTGTGCTTTAGTCGCTGCAATAAATGCCCTGGGTGAGCCGGAGCGGGAAATCCTGATCCGCCGCTATTACTACGATCAGAAGCCAAAGCAAATTGCGCTTGCGCTGGATATGAGCGCAAAGCAGGTAGATAACCGCCTATACCAAACAAAGTTGAAACTGCGGGAAGCTCTTTCTGACTGAACTGAGGAGGTTCATATGGATTCCTTCAATAGAACAAACTTACAGAACATAAAAGATATTTTTGAGAAAAAAACGGGCGTTGACTTGGATGGCAGGAAGCCCTTCCGCCATGTCAAAACGGCAATGCTTACGGCGGTTGTGATCATATGTTGTTTAAGCACAACCGCTTATGCGGTTGGCCTGTTTTCCTCGCTGTCCGGAGACGATTTGGAGATTTCCTCTATCTACGAGGGGAATGGCGTGGTAACAGTCCAGGTCAAAAACAAGTCGGACAAAGACCTTCGCTTCCAATCGGTACTGAGGCTGATGCAGTGGACAACCAGTGAAGAAATAGAGCCGTTTGCGGAGAAGAACGTATCCTTTAGCAATACGAATATACCGGCCCATTCAAGCGGTACGATGACCATTGACCTTTCGGAAGCCTACGATATAGCGCGGCTGGAAATGCCGCTGGCGGGCAATGATTGGTATTACCTCGTCCTGACAAACAATCATTTCGTTTTTGGCCAGGACTGGATGTGTCTGGTTGACTTTGCGGAGCCCAACAGGATCCCAACTGAATATCCCGATCCCATCATGCCTGTTGACGCGGACGCAAAACTTGCAGCGGAAATTGTGGAAGAATTGAGGCCCTATTTTGAGCGCTATACCACTGACCCTGCAGAGAGAAATAGATTATCTGAAGAATATTTGGCTCAGTGTCAGAAGCTGCTGGAAGAAGTTGACGGAACGATTGTCCCCTCCGTATCCCCGATGGAATTAACCGTAACAGACAGCGGCCAGACTCCCATTTTCGACACTTCTGTATCAATGGATAGGCAGCTTCAGCTTACCGGCCTGCATCGCCGTACAACAGACGGCTATGACAAGAAAATCGGATCTTCCGATACGGAACAGGCGTTGGTGCTGAGCGCGTACATTCCGCAGCGCAAGGGAGACATTGACGGCGGTGTGGATGTACCTCTGATTTATGTTCTCACATACGAGAAAAGCAGAATTAAGGCCCCACAGGACTATGCCTTCATTCGCGGCCAATTGGTGACTTTTGAGCAGATGGAGCAGTACAAGATCTATGAGGACGGGCAATACGTTTGCTACGATGTCAGCCGCCTGTTCTATTCTGAGCTCCGTCCATATGTGGAGAGTATGGTCAGCCAGAGAAGTGATGCCTATTTTGATGAACAGGTTTGGGAGCGCGTACAAAATATTTACAGCTATTACAAGGAGAACTTGGGATCACTTCTTAGCTGTGGAGAGTCCGGAGGCGTTTGTGAGACTGTGGATGAGCGTGATGTTCCCAATGAAATATTTGGAGCTGAATTATGCCTGAATGACCCGGAAAATCCTGTTTCCGAGCAAAATTACGATGTTGGTGAACCAAATTGGAATGATTAAACAGGCTCATCTGCCGCAGGACAGCAAAAGAAAAAGCCGTCGTACAAGGGGGGAGGTAACACAGGGAAGTTACCTCCCCCTCACATCTTGCAGACAGCCGAACGGGATGAAGTTGAGGTCTTATTCAACGCTTTTGAGAGAAATGTCGTGGATAAATCTACATTCGAACAAATGGGCGGAGCAGTTCTTTCCCCTATACAATTATACAATCTTTCTCCCCAGGGTCCGCTCGGAGCGGGCGCACTGGAGGCGCAGGGCCTCGGCCAGGGCGACCTTGCGCAGATCGGCGCCCCCCGGGCGCTCCTGCCCGTCCCGGTATACGGTGGCGCGGCCGTCCGGCAGAACACCGGCAAAGCAGGACCTGTCGGAGATGATCTCGTCCACCAGCAGGATGTCCTTGTAGTAGTCGAATACCAGCATCGGGTACCGCCGGCTTCTCCAGGTCGCCTCCGCGAGACGACTCAGCCGGGCCCGTCCCGCCGCCGTACACGCCGGCCCCGGCAGAAGGAAAGCCGCCAGCGCCCCCTCGTGCTGGATCTCCTCCAGCCAGCGCTCTGCCGCGTCCGTGTCGCCGTCCGCCGCGCACAGACGCCAGAGGCCGTAGAGCCGCCGCTCCTCCCGCAGGGCCGCCGCCGCCCGGCGCCAGTCCCCACCGGCCGTATCCACCACGGTCATCACGTTGTCCAGCGCCGCCAGCTCCTCCAGCAGGGGATAGACCGACTTTTGGGAGACAAACAGCAAAAATGCGCACGCGGGAGCACCCTCCGCCAGCGCCGCCGCCCGGGCGGCGGCATCCGGGTCTCCGCCAGCATGGAGAAAATAGGTCCAGATGCCGCACTCCTGGCCGGAGCGGACCAAGGCGGACCAGTCCGTCCCGTTTCCGCCGCCCCCCATGTGGAAGGTCATGGACCAGGGCACATCGAAGCCGTTGGCGGCCTCGCAGTCCCGGATGCGCCGGGCCCCCACGGTCCAGCTCTGCCAGCCCACGTTGACCCCGAAGGTGCGCAGGTTCCGCTCCTCCGTCTGCCGGGCGGTCCGGCAGACCATCTCGTAGTAGGGGCAGTTCTCGTCCGCCAGCGCCCCCTGGATGACGTTCATATAGTGCCGCTGAAACCGGCCCCTGGCCGTTGCCGCGCCGATGTCCACCAGGGCGCGGAGGCCCCGCTCCGGGTCCTGGGCGATTTTTCGGATGCTGCGGCCCGCCAGGGCCTCCACCACGGAGCGTGTCAGTGTGTCTGTGTTCATGCCGGTCACGCCTCCTCTCCGGTTTTGCATAGCTCAAGCATACCGCTCCGGCGGAAAAATAGGAAGGGACAAATTCAGCGAAGCGTCCCAATTCCCGGCCGCCGCCAGACGGCGCCATAAGAAATTCTTAAAACTTTCTTATAGATCCCTGCCTTGCGTCCGGTCCGGGTATCCTGTATAGTGAGTGTACTACATAAGCTAGTACAGTTTTCCGGACGGAGGTGGGACCATGAATGTCATTCATTTGCTGCTGCTGGGCATCGCCGCCATGTTCAGCCTGATTTTTGCCGGCGCGCTGTTATTACGACGATAGGAGGGGAATGCTTTGCTGACGCTGAATTACCGGGATTCCCGGCCCATTTACGGCCAGATCAAGGACGGACTGCGCCGCCTGATCGTCACCGGGGCCCTGGAGCCCGATGAGAAACTGCCGTCCGTGCGCTCCATGGCGGTGGAGCTGGCCATCAACCCCAATACCATCCAGCGGGCCTATGCCGAGCTGGAGAGCGAGGGGTTTATCTACTCCGTCCCCGGAAAGGGGAGCTTCGCCTCCCGGAAGCAGGAGGCGGACCAGGTCCGGCGGGAGGAGCTGCTGGGCCGGCTGCGGGAGCTCATCGCGGAGCTGCGCTACCTGAACGTATCCGATGGCGAGATCCTCGCGCTGATGAAGGAAGGGGTGGGACAATGATTGAAGTGAAGAGCCTGGTCAAGAGCTTTGACGGCTTCCGGGCCCTGGACGGGGCGGACATCACCGTGCCCGACGGCGGGGTCTACGGACTGGTGGGGCCCAACGGCGCGGGCAAGTCCACCATCATCCGCCACCTCACCGGCATCTACCGACCCGACAGCGGGGAGGTGCTGGTAGAGGGGGAGAACGTCTATGAGAACGCGGGGAAGAAGGCCCTGATGGCCGCCATTCCCGACGACTGGTACTACTTTCCCTCCGCCACCATCCTGGACATGATGCGCTTCTACCAGGGGTTCTACCCCAACTTCGACATGGCCCGGTACGAGAAATTCCGGGAGGTGTTCGCCCTGCCGGAGAAGAGCCCCATCCGCCGCATGAGTAAGGGAATGCAGAAGCAGGCCGCCTTCTGGCTGACCATGTGCTGCCGTCCGAAGTACCTCATTCTCGACGAGCCCGTGGACGGCCTGGACCCGGTGATGCGCCGCCAGGTGTGGAGCCTGATGATGAGCGATGTGTCCGAGTACGGCACCACCGTTCTGGTCTCCTCCCACAACCTGCGGGAGCTGGAGGACGTGTGCGACCACGTGGGCATCATGAACAAGGGCCGGGTTCTGCTGGAGCGGAGCCTGAGCGATCTCCAGGAGAACATTGTCAAGCTCCAGGCGGTATGGCCCGCCGGGGAGACGCCCGTACTGCCCAGCCAGATGGAGGTGCTCCACACCTCCCACGTGGGGCGGGTGTACACCTACATTGTACGCGGCAAGGCCGGGGACATCACCGGGCGGCTGGAGCAGTTCAAGCCCCTGATGATGGAGGCCCTTCCCCTGAGTCTAGAGGAGATCTTTATCTATGAGCTGGGAGGTGAGCAGTATGCCGTCAAAGAGATCATTCTTTAACCGGACCCTGTTCCGGAAGAATCTGAGCCGCTTCTGGCCGCTTTGGGGCGGCGTATCCCTGGTGGGGAGCATGGCGCCGCTTTATATCCTGCTGGCACTGCTGGGGGGCCGCGGTCCGTATAGTCCCGAGCCCTGGGAGTTCGCTTCGGCGCTCTACACAACGGCCACCTTCTTTCTCCCGGCCGCCATAGCCGCCTACGCCGTCCTGTGCGCCATGACGGCCTGGGGCTACCTGTACGATGGGCGGGCCGTGGGGATGATGCACGCCCTGCCCGTGGACCGCACCTGCATCTTTGTGACCAGCACCCTGTCGGGGCTGGCCGCGCTGCTGATTCCCTTTTTTGTGGTGGGCGGCTTTTCCTGCCTCATCGCCCTCATCTGGGGGTTCCTCGATCTGACGGCGGTGGTGATGACCACCCTGACGGTGCTGCTGCTGGCGCTGACCTTCTATGGCCTGGCTACCTTCTCCGCCATGCTCACCGGGCACATTCTGGCGCTGCCCGTCTTATACGCCCTGCTGAACTTCCTGGCGCCCCTGCTGGAGGCCCTCGTGATCGGCCAGTCCCAGGAGTTCCTGGTGGGTGTGGGGGCCGATGAATTCGGCAGGAGCATCTTCCTCTCACCGCTCTTTCAGATCTACACGCGTTTCCATCCCGATGTGGAGAAGGTGGACGGCACCCCCGTGTACCATCTCACCGGGCTGTGGGTGGTGGCGCTGTACGCCCTGGCGGGGCTGGCACTGCTGGCCGTCAGCTGGCTGCTCTTCCGGCGGCGGCACAGCGAGAGGGCCGGGAGCGTTGTGGCTTTCTCCTGGCTGCGGCCCGTGTTCCGCTACGGCGTGTCGCTGCTCAGCGCCCTCACCCTGGGGCGGCTGGTCTATGAGCTGATGTGGGCGTCCCTGTTCCAGCATGGCGGCTACGCGGATCTGCTTCCCATGTGCGTGTGCATGGCCGCCGGCGGCGCGCTGGGGTACTATGTGGCCTCCATGCTGCTGGAGAAGTCCCTGCGGGTGTTCAAGGGCAGCTGGCCGGGCCTTGCCGCGGTTTGCGCGGGGGCGGTGCTGCTGTGCGTCCTTACCAGCATGGACATCTTCGGCGCGGAGCGCTGGACGCCGGATCCGGAGGAGGTGGAGTCGGTCCATTTGGGGGACTACAGCATAGGCTTCACCTTCTATAGCGAGGACGATCCGCAGATGGTGGAGCAGGTGGTGGACATCCACCGGGCCATCGTGGAGGACCGGGACTATATCCGCGATGAGGAGCCGGAGGAGTACCGGCGCGGGGAGTGCGTATCCCGATATATCAGTCTCCGCTACCGGCTGAAAAACGGCCGGGAGGTCCAGCGATTCTACAACCTGTGGGTAACGGCTGCCCGGGTTGCCCGGCCGGACACCTATGACAGCAGGCTGGCGGCGCTCTACAGAGCCCCGGAGACCATCCGGGAGCGGGCGGCCCTTCCCAAGGGCGCTGAGCTCCAGAGTGTCTACGTCTACAACTACGCCTCTGAGCAACCCCGCGACGGCATGTCCCTGGATGAGAACGATCTCGTCTACGGCGCGATCCTCCGGGATCTGGAGGAGGGGAATATCCCCGGCTGCAATTTGCTCCGCGAGGACTCCGGCCGGTACGCAGATCTCCATGTGGAGCTGGAGTACCGCCTGTGGAAGAGCCAGGAGAGCGCTTACGAGTACGGCTACAAGGACGTGCAGATCTATCCCTCCATGACCAACACCCTCCGGGCCCTGATGGGGCTGGACTACGTCAGCGAGGCCCAGCTGGCACTGTGGGACGAGGAGCTGGAGAAGGAGGAGGCGCTGCTCGCGGAGGAGGGGGGCATCCCCGCCGAATCTGTGGCGCGGCCCTGAACATCCGGGTCAAGCAAATCCGCCCGGCCACATGACGTGGCCGGGCGGAATAATCGTTCTTTGGGCGTGTTGCCATTTTTCAAACAAGCCCCAAGCGCGGCATGGAAGTCCCGCGCTGCCTGTCCGGCAGGGCTTACCGCTCGTAGGGAGACAGCTCCAGGCGGATGAAGTAGCCCTGGTCGTGAGAGCAGACGGGGCACTTGGCGGGGGCCTGCTTGCCGGAGAGGACGTGGCCGCAGTTGAGGCACATCCAGCCGGTCTCCACATCGCTGACAAAGAGCTTGTTGTCCTGCAGGTACTTGGCGAAGCGCTCGAAGCGCTGGGCGTGGACCTTCTCGATCTCCGCAATCTGGCTGAAGTGGCGGGCGATCTCGGCGAAGCCCTCCTCCTTGGCCTTTTCGGCGAAGGCGGGGTAGATGTCGCCGAACTCGTCCAGCTCGTGCTGCCGTGCCAGCTCCAGCAGCTTCTGGGGCTGGTCGGGCAGGTCCACGGGGTAGCCGGCGGTGATGGTCACGCTCTCGCACCCGGCCTGCTTGAGGTGGTTGTAGAAGATCTCGGCGTGTTCCTTCTCCTGGTCCGCGGTATAGAGAAAGATGGCCTCCAGCACCTGCAGCTTGTTCTGCTGGCAGAGGCCGGCGGCAAAGGTATAGCGGTTTCTGGCCTGGCTCTCCCCGGCGAAGGCCCGGAGAAGGTTTTCCTTGGTGACGCTGTTTTTCAGTTCCATGGGAATGCTCCTTTCACAATGTCGGATATCCCTATTGTTTTCAAAAAATTTCCGATTATTCCGGAAAAGACGTGTATAACGCCTGGAGCAGCTGGAAACAATAGGTCCGTACCGCTTTTTGGAAAGGAGGGTTCCACTGTTATGAACACCAAGAACAACAATCAGAACAACAGCCAGAACCAGAACAACAACCAGAATCAGAACAATCAGAACCAGAATCAGAACCAGAACCAGAACAACAGCCAGAACAAGCGCTGAGGACAGCGATCCGGAGGCCGCCTGCAGGACAATGCCGGCGGCCTCCGCTTGCTTGAGCGGGCAGGGGCCGGTTCCCCGGCTGTTTCACCGCGCTGTTGACATGATGGAAGGGAAGGGCAGAGCACCTGCCCTGTCGCCGCTCCCGGTATTGCGCGTACCGGAGCGGCTTTTATTGCGCCTTTTTCAGCTCGTTGACATCCATGCGGAGGAGCGTAATGGCGTCCTTCATAATGGAAATATCACTCTCATGCTCGTCAACCCGCTCCTTTGGCGCCAGCGTGTCCAGCTTCTCCATGATGGTCCCGTGGCTTTCGTAGAGCGCTTGAATCCTGGGAAGAACGACATTCTCCTGGGTGACTGCTACGCGCGTCAGGGTGGTCTGCATGTCCTCCTGGTCGGCTTTCATCTTCTCTTGATCGGCCTTCATTTTTTCCTGGGTAGCTTTCATTTCTGAGAGGTCGGCCTTCATTTTCTCCTGGTCAGTTTTCATTTCTGAGAGGTCAGCTTTCATTTCTGACAGCATTGCTAAAATCTTCTCTTCGTTGTTCATGATGCACTCCTTTCCTGTTCTGACAATTTTTCAAATCTGTCAGATACCGCGAGAACCAGTCGGGGTACAGAAACCTGAATAACACAAAAAATCAGTATCTGTCTCTATTATAGTGCAAGCTGGGACAGAATACAAGGAGGAAATATGGCCTAAAATGAAACGATGCACACGCCGCAGGTATTGTGCACTCCAGCAGGAACCAAACCGAACAGGAAGCAAAATAGAACCCAATGCAGATATAAATGTAAACGTAGATGGGGGTGAAGGAGAAGGCCGCCGCCCCCCACCAAAGCCCCCAAATTCTTAAATTTCCCTTAATATTCGTCCAAAACAGCCGCCCTGGCCTTGCAATCCGGGGCCGGGTCACGTACAATCGGAGAAGCAGAAAAGGAGGACGCACATGAGCGATAAAATCCTGATTGTAGATGACGACGCGGAGATCCGGGAGGTCCTGCGGGTGCTCCTGACCAGCGAGAACTTCGAGGTGGACCAGGCCGCCGGCGGGGAGGAGGCCCTGGCCTACCTGGAGGAGCACGACGGAGGCGTGGATCTGGTGATTCTGGACGTGATGATGGAGGGGCTGGGCGGGTACCACGTGTGCCTGCGGCTGCGGGAGAAGTGGAACGTGCCGGTGCTGTTCCTCACGGCCAAAAGCCGGGAGTCGGATCTGACCATGGGCTACTCCAGCGGCGGGGACGACTACCTGGTCAAGCCCTTCTCCTACCCGGAGCTGCTGGCCAGGGTGAAGGGCCTGCTGCGCCGCTACCAGGTCTACAAGGGCAAGCCGGAGGAGGCCAGGGAGGAGGCGGAGTGGTGCGGTCTGCGCCTGAACCTCCGCAGCAACTTGGTCTGGCGCAACGACCGGGAGATTGATCTGACGGAGACGGAGTACCGCATCCTGCGGCTGCTGCTGCAAAACCAAGGCAAGATCTTCTCCCTCCAGAACCTCTACGAGAGCGCGTGGCAGGAGCCCTACTTCGCCTCCTCCGGCAACACGGTCATGGTCCACATCCGCCGCCTGCGGGAGAAGGTGGAGGACGACCCCAAGCATCCGGAGTTTATCAAGACCATCTGGGGAAAGGGGTATCGGATTGGATAGAAAGCGGCGGTTCTCCCGGCTGGGCGGGAAGCTGGTGGGCGCGTCCCTGGCGGGACTTGTCCTGGCCTTTGTCCTCTACTACCTGATCTATGGCCTGGCGGTGCCCTGGGTGCTCTACAGCGAGCGGTTCGCGGGGTACTGGCAGGAGCGGCAGGAGCTCTCGCTCCAAAGCTACCAGGACTACGTATCGGAGCAGAACCTGTCGGTGGAGCAGGTGGTGGGGGACCAGGACAAGGGCTGGAGCGATGTCACGACGGCCGTCTATACAGTGGTGGTCGGCACGTTGGCGGAGCCGTTTCGGGCTGCGGAGACGGCGGAGAGTGAGGACGGGGTGTACTACGCCTTCTCTGTCGTTCCCGCGGTGGAGGCGGAGACGGACGCCCTCTCTGTCCACATGCTCTCGGACTTGAAGGAGATCCAGTGCGCCGACGGGACGGTCTACATCTCCGCCGCGCCCAACATCCTGTGGGTGGAGAGCGTGGGGCGCATCGCGGGACTGGCGCTGGCGCTGGCGGGGTTCTGCGCGGTGATGGTGCCCGCCGTGGTGCGGCTGCTGCGGCGGATTGAGGATCTGTCGGGGGAGACGGGGCTGCTCATGGCCGGGGATCTGAGCCACAGCATCCACGCCCCGGGGAGCGACGAGCTCAGCTCCCTGGGCGGGGACATCGAGCGGCTGCGGCTGAGCGTACTGGAGCGCATCGAGGGGGAGCGGGAGGCGGTGGGAGCCAACGGCCGCCTGATCACCGGCCTGTCCCACGATCTGCGCACGCCCCTGACCAAGCTGATGGGCTACCTGGAGATTCTCAGATATCATAAATACGACACCCAGGCCGAGCACGACGCCTTTCTCCGCATGGCGCTGGAGAAGACGGAGCAGATCAAGGGACTGACGGACCAGCTCTTCGCCCGCTGTCAGGCGTCCAGCCCGGCGGAGGGATTTGCCGGAACGCCGGAGGCGGTGGACGGGGCGGCCCTGCTGGGCCAGCTCCTGTCGGAGCAGTGCTGCGACCTCCAGCGGGAGGGGTTCGACGCCCGGCCCCCGGTGTTCGGGGAGGACTTCACCCTCTATCTGCGGGTGGAGGACGTGGTCCGGGTGTTTGACAACCTGTTCTCCAACCTGCGCAAGTATGCGGATCCGGCCTGTCCGGTGGATATCCGGGCGGAGCTGGACCCGGAGACGGTCCGCCTGGAGCTGGAAAACCGGATTCTGACGGCGTCCGGCGGCGGGGACAGTCACGGTTGCGGCCTGCCCACCATGAGGGAGCTGATGGAGCGGGGCGGCGGCAGGCTGGAGACGGAGCGGACGGGGGAGACCTACCGCACGGTCCTGCTGTTCCCCAAATGTAAGAATCTGTAAGAATTCTGCCAGTAGGAATGTAAGAATTTTTCCGCTATACTGTCCTCCAGACCCGACCGGGAGAGCCGGTGGGGAAAGGAGGACTTTTTTCATGCAAAGAAAACCATGGAACCTGATTGCCCTGCTGCTGGCGCTGTGTATGGCGTTCACCGGCTGCGGCGGAGAGCAGGCGCCGCGGCCGGAGGAGGAGAGCCCCGGCTATGCGTCCCAGTATTTGGACTGCGCCTTGCCCCTTACATCCATCACCGCCGTCTGCACCGACGGGGGGACCCTGTACGCGGCGGGGCAGGTGCCGGATGAGACTGTGGGGGACGGGGAGTTGGACTTTTCCTACTCCGCCTCCGCGGACGGCGAGAGCGGCGGGACCTTCTTCAGCGGCGGCCGGACGGCCATCTTCCGGGTGGATCTGGCCACCGGAACGGTGGAGGAGCTGAGCGGCTACGTCCCGGCCGGAGAGGGTGAGGTTTCCATCACCGGCCTGTCAGCGACGGAGGACGGACTCTGGGTGCTGGAGGAGACCCAGCAGGCCATCCCGGAGAACCTGTCGGAGCTGGACAGCGAAAGTCTGGTGAGCCTGTTCAGCCAGGGCCCCGCCGCCCTGCGCTGGCGGAAGCTGGACGCGGAAACCGCCCAGTGGGAGATGGAGAGCTTGGAGGTGACGGACCTGGCCGGAAAGCTGGGGGCCGATACCGTGCTGGGGACGGCCATGGACGCGTCCGGCCGGCTGTACGCCGCCACGGATGCCGGGCTGTCGGTACTGGATGGCGGCGGTAACCCCCTCTTTACGGTGAAGGACCCGAACCTCTCCGGGCGGCTGGTCCGGCTCTCCGACGGGACGGCCGGCGTGCTCACCTTGGACGGGACGCTGCGAACGGTGGACCCGGAGGCGGGGGAGTGGGGGGCGTCCTACCCCCTGGACGGCACCCTGGGCGAGCTCTACCCGGGCCAGGGGGAGCGCCTGCTGTGCTACGACAGCGGTGACAGCCTATATACCTGTACAGAGGCTGGGGCGCAGCGCCTTTTCAGCTGGAGCGGGGCGGATGTGGACCACAGTCAGGTCCGCGCCTTCTCCTTCCTGCCCGACGGCCGGGGGGCGGCCCTGGTGGCGGAGGAGGAGTGGACGGCAAAGTACCAGGTGGCGCTGCTGTCCCCGTCGGAGGGGGACGGAGAGAAAACCGTGCTCACCCTGGCTACTCTGGGCCTGGACAGCGACACCCGGACGAAGATTCTGAACTTCAACCGGACCAGCGACAAGTACCGCATCCAGGTCCGTGACTACTCCGAGTACAACACCGGGGACGACCCCGCGGCGGGCCGGACCAAGCTGAACACGGAGATCATCGCCGGGAACGTGCCGGACCTGCTGGACGCCTCCATGGATATCCGGCAGTACGCGGCCCGGGGGCTGCTGGAGGATCTGTGGCCTTACATCGACGCCGACCCGGACATCGGCCGGGAGGGGGTCATGGAGCGGGTGTTCCAGGCCGCGGAAACCGGCGGGAAGCTCTGCCAGGTGTTCCCCCGCTTCACCATTGAGACGGCCGCGGGAGCTCCGGATATCGTGGGGAAGGAGATGGGCTGGAACCTGGAGCAGCTGCGCGCGGCCCTGGCGAAGCTGCCGGAGGGGGCCCGCGTCCTGGAGGAGTACGAGACCCGTGAGACGGTGCTGGATAAGCTGCTGTCCCAGAATCTGGACGGCTTTGTGGACTGGGAGGCGGGCACCGCAAGCTTCGACTCCCCGGCTTTTTACGATATCCTGGATTTCTGCTCCGGCTTCCCCGCCGGCTCGGGGGCTGCGGCTGGCACTGTGACGGCCGCGATGTCCGCTGCCAGCGCCGAATCCCGGGTGATGAGCGGCGAGCAGCTGCTTCTGCCCGTGTACCTGGGGAATGTGGACTCCATCCAGCTCTACCGGGAGCTCATGGGCGGTGGGGTGACCTTCGTGGGCTATCCGGCGGAGAGCGGCAGCGGCAGCAGCTTTGCCGTGGAGGGCGGCCTGTCCATGTCCACGGCCTGCGCTGACAAGGAGGGGGCCTGGTCCTTCCTGCGCACCCTGCTTCTGCCCGGGGAGGATGAGGCGTTCTTCGGCGCCTTCCCCGCCAGCCGTCCGGCCTTTGAGCGTCTTATCCAGGAGAGCATGGAGGCGGAATACGCCAGGGACGAGAACGGCGATCTCATCACCGGCGCGGACGGCGAACCCATCCTGGAGAACACGGCCATCGCCATCGTGGACGGCCGGATGATCGTCATGGGGCCCGCCACCCAGGAGGACGTGGATCTGGTGACGGCTCTCTACGAGGCCACGGACCGCCTCTCCGGCCGGGACGAGCAGATCTGGCGCATTGTCCAGGAGTGCGCGGCCTCCTACTTTGCCGGAGACAAGGGCGCGGAGGAGACCGCCCAGGCCATCCAGAGCCGGGTGGAGCTATACCTGGGGGAGCGGAAGTAGTATTTTTTTCCAGGGAGGCGCCCTTCGACAAAAAGCGATACGCAAAGGGACTTATAATGGCTGCAAGCAATGAGCTTGCAGCCATTTTTTCTGTTCTTTTTCCTGAAAAAGGAACCAACCAGAGCGTTCCTGTACGGCGCAGTACGCTGCTGCGGTCTTTGACGGGGGACCGTATAACGCACAAAGGAGACAAGCCATGGAGATGAAGTACAAGGCGGAAAACCGGCAGCTGACCATTACCCTTACCGGTGAGCTGGACCACCACGCGGCCAAGGGGCTGATGGAGTCCATCGACCGGTGCATGGAGCAGAACCTGCCGGCCAAGACCCTGCTGGATCTGGGGGGGCTGTCGTTTATGGACAGCTCCGGCATCGCGGTGGTCCTGCGGGCCAAGCGCCGGATGGAGGCGCTGTCCGGCGAGCTGGTGGTGGTCAACATCCCTCGCCAGGCGGCCCGGGTGCTGGAGACGGCGGGACTGAACCGGTATGTGGATCTGATATGAGGGGGAGGGAGACGCCATGAAAACCACATGTACCAACTACATAGCCTTTGAGTTTCTCAGCCGCAGCGCCAACGAGGCCTTCGCCCGGGGCGCGGTGGCCTGCTTCGCCGCCCAGCTGGACCCCACCCTGGAGGAGCTGGGGGACATCAAGACCGCCGTCAGCGAGGCGGTGACCAACGCCATCGTCCACGCCTACCCGGACCGGCTGGGCCGCATCGCCGTAAAGGCCCGGGTGCTGGAGGAGAACGTGCTGGAGATCACGGTGCGGGACTGGGGGCGGGGCATCGCGGACGTGGAGCAGGCCCGCCAGCCCCTCTACACCACCGGCGGCGAGGAGCGCAGCGGCATGGGCTTCACCATCATGGAGAGCTTCATGGACCGCCTGACCGTCCGCTCCAGCCAGGGGAAGGGCACCCGTGTGACCATGCGCCGGCGCATCCAGCCCCGCCGGCCGGTGAAGTGACCGCCGGGACACTGGACCTGCTGGAGCTGGCCCGTCAGGGGGACGAGGCCGCCACGGCCCAGGTCCTGGAGGAGAACAGCGGCTTGATCTGGGCGGTGGTGCGCCGGTACTTCGGCAAGGGGGTGGAGCCGGAGGACCTCTACCAGCTGGGCTGTCTGGGGTTTCTCAAGGCGGTGCGGGGCTTTGACGCGGGCTACGGCACCCAGTTTTCCACCTATGCCGTGCCCAAGATCGCCGGGGAGATCCGGCGCTATCTCCGGGACAACGGCAGCATCAAGGTGGGCCGCACCCTGAAGGAGCAGGCCATCAGCATCTATGCCGCCCGGGAGCGGCTGCGCACCAGCCTGGGCCGGGAACCGGCCCTGTCGGAGCTGGGGGAGGCGACGGGCCTGACGCCGGAGGAGATCGCGGTGGCGGAGCTGGCCGCCGCGCCGCCGGACAGCCTGCAGCAGGAGAACGCCGAGGGCCTCACCCTGGAGTCCACCCTGGCCTCCCCGGCCACAGAGGAGAGCCTGGTGGAGCGAATCGCCCTGCGCGCCGCCGTCGACGGCCTGCCGGACCGGGAGCGGGACACCATCCTCCTGCGGTTTTTCAAGGGCCTGACGCAGCAGCAGTGCGCCCGCATCCTGGGGGTCAGCCAGGTCCAGGTCTCCCGCCTGGAGAAGCGGGCCATTGACCGGCTGCGCCAGGCGCTGGAGTGATGCGCCCGATTTCCCGGGAAAAGGGGAAGCGGACCTGGACAATCCCTGTCCAGGTCCGCTTGGCTATTGCGCGGCTTCGCCGCCAAAGAGCTCCTCGACCAGGGCCTGTGCGGCCTCCAGCCGGGAGCGGGGGACGTAGAAGCGGAGGGTATCCAGGAGAGGGCCGGCCTTCAGCGCCATGCCGGCCCCCAGGGTGCTCCTGGTAAAGAAGGGGATGCCGTTGCGCTTGAGGGCTTCCGCCAGGGTTCCGCCCCACATGGGATCCTTCTCCGTGAGAAAGCACAGCTCCTCCGGGGGGAACTCCCGCTCCCCGGGGGACGCCGTCTGGCGGGGGAGGCCCGCGCTCTTTTCCGCCAGGGATTCGTAGGTATCCATGCTCATGATGACCAGGTCGCCGTATCCATTTTTTGTGATGAAGATGGGCTCCTGCCGGGCGTGGCAGAGCTCGGAGATTTCGTTGGTGTTCCGTAAATCCGTAATCGGTCTGATCTGCGGCATAATTACGCCTCCTTTCTATACGCAATAATAGCATAATTCTATCAACTGTGCAAGAGGGAATCACCGCCCGGCTTTCGGAGCGGACAAAGGGATTGCTTTTCCCGCAAAAAGCGTATATAATAAAAATTCCGCATCAACGGTGCGGAGCGCATCGCGCCATATTTTGCGGCTGACGCCGCACGAGGCGGCGAGCAAAACAGACAACGCAATTGGACCGCTTCCGGGCCTTTCCCCGGCGGCGGTCACACAGCCGCCCGGTGTGCGGGCGAATCCACAGGAAAAGAGACACTATGACATTTCACGAATTACAACTGCTGCCCCAGCTGCTCCGCGCGGTGGACGATCTGGGGTATGCCACGCCATCGCCCATCCAGGCCGCGTCCATCCCGGTGGTGGTGAAAGGCGGGGATCTGATCGGCTGTGCCCAGACCGGCACCGGCAAGACCGCGGCCTTCGCCATCCCCATCCTCCAGCAGCTCCACAGCCGCGTGAACAAGAGGCACACGCCCATACGCACGCTGGTACTGACGCCCACCCGGGAGCTGGCGCTGCAAATCAAGGAGAGCTTTGACCAGTACGGCAAATACCTGGACATCCGCAACACGGTGATCTTCGGCGGCGTGGGCCAGGCCCCCCAGGTGGAGGCCCTGCAAAAGGGGGTGGACGTGCTGGTGGCCACGCCAGGCCGTCTCAACGATCTGTGCGGCCAGGGGCACATCTGCTTGGAGGGCGTGGAGACGTTCGTCCTGGACGAGGCGGACCGGATGCTGGACATGGGCTTTATCCACGACGTGCGCAAAGTCATCGCCCGCCTGCCGGAGAAGAGGCAGACCCTTCTCTTCTCCGCCACCATGCCCCAGGAGATCGCGGAGCTCTCCCGGAAGATTCTTCACAATCCCGCCCGGGTGGAGGTGACGCCCCAGTCCTCCACCGTGGACGCCATTGAGCAGCGGCTCTACAAGGTGGACAAGGGCAACAAGAAACTCCTGCTCCAGCACGTCTTGCAGGACGAGAGCCTGGACAGCGTGCTGGTGTTCACCAACACCAAGCACGGCGCGGACCGGGTGGTCAAGGAGCTGGGCCGGGCGGGGATCGCCGCCATGGCTATCCACGGCAACAAGGGTCAGACCGCCCGCATCCGGGCTCTGGACAGCTTCAAGAGCGGAGCCATCCGGGTCCTGGTGGCCACGGACATCGCCGCCAGAGGCATTGATGTCAACGAGCTGGCGGCCGTGGTCAACTACGAGCTGCCCAACGTGCCGGAAACCTACGTCCACCGGATCGGCCGCACGGGCCGGGCCGGCCGGGACGGTGTGGCGATCAGCTTCTGCAATTTTGACGAGCTGGCCTATCTCCGGGACATCGAGAAGCTGACCAGGAAGAAGGTGCCCGTGGTGGAGGGCCACCCCTGGCCCATGGAGATCCTAGAGCCCACCCCCAAAAAGCAGCGGGAGCCCAGGCCCCCCAGGAGTGAGCGGCAGCCCAAGGGCCGTCAGAGCGCACCCAAGGAGGAGAGGCCCGCGGCTGTCAGGGTGGAGAAGCCCGCCTTCCGGCCTGAGAGCAGGCCCGAGAGGGTGCGAGCGTCCAAGCCGGCCCGGCCGGCGGAGCCCGCACCGCCGCCGCCCGTGTCCGTGCCGGAGCCGCCAAAGGCGGCTGTGCGCCGCATCTCCTCTGAGCCGCCGCGGGTGGGGCGGCTGGTGGCCTTTGCCGATGGCAGGCGGAGGCGGCGGAAGAAGTAGGCCGTCTGCGGGCGGCAAAGAGACGCAGCGCTTTTTGTGACATGCTGAGAGAGGCCCCGGACAGACTGCCCGGGGCTTTTTTGCGGCGCCCGGCCGCCGTCCTCCAAAAAATTTACAAATACTACTTTTCAAACCGGCGAAAATATATTAGAATAGAGGACAGTGTATCTCCCAAAAGAAAAACAGAGCGGAGGAAAGAGCGATGGAGGAACCCAAATATAAGAGAGTCCTGCTGAAAATCAGCGGCGAGGCTCTGGCGGGCGAGAAGGGCCGCGGCCTGGATTTCGCTGTTTTGAACCAGGTCTGCGGCGCCATCAGGGAGGCCGCTGCCATGGGCGTCCAGGTGGGCGTCGTGGTGGGCGCCGGGAACTTCTGGCGGGGCGTCAAGGACGGCGGCGGCAAAATGGAGCGCACCCGCGCCGACCAGATGGGAATGCTGGGCACGGTGATGAACGCTCTGGCGGTTTCCGATGTGATCGGGCAGCTGGGCGTAGAGTCCCGGGTGCTGACCGCCATCGACATGAGCCCCGTGGCCGAGCCCTACAGCCGGGCCAGGGCGCTGGAGCACCTGGAGGCGGGCCGCGTGGTCATCTTCGGCTGCGGCACCGGCAACCCCTTCTTCTCCACGGATACCGCCGCTGTGCTGCGGGCCGCCGAGATTGGGGCGGATGTCATCCTGCTGGCCAAAAACGTGGACGGTGTGTACAGCGCGGACCCGGCGAAGGACCCCTCCGCGGTGAAGTATGACGCCATCTCCTATGACGACGTGCTCGCCCAGCACCTGGCCGTCATGGACACCACCGCGACCAGCCTGGCGATGGATAACCATATCCCCGTGCTGCTGTTCGCGCTGAAGGACCCAATGAATATCATCCGCGCTCTGAAGGGCGAGAAGATTGGTACAATTGTGAAGGAGGATATCACGAAATGAAAAGCGAGTACAAGGTCTTTGAGGAAAAAATGCGCAAGTCCATCAACTCCGTATCCGCCGATTTCGCCGCCGTCCGTGCTGGCCGTGCCAACGCCGCCGTGCTGGATCGGATCATGGTGGACTACTACGGCACCCCCACCCCCATTCACCAGATCGCCTCCATCGGCTCCCCCGATCCCCGTACCCTGACCATCCAGCCCTGGGACGCCTCGGCCGTGAAGCTCATCTGCAAGGCCATTCAGGAGTCCGATCTGGGTATCAACCCCCAGAATGACGGCAAGGTCATCCGTCTGGCATTCCCCCAGCTCACCGAGGAGCGCCGCAAGGAGCTGGTGAAGCAGATCGCCAAATACGCCGAGGGCGGCAAGGTGGCTGTGCGCAACATCCGCCGGGACGCGGTGGAGAGTTTCAAGGCCCAGAAGAAGAACGGTGAGATTACCGAGGACGATATGAAGATCGCGGAGAAGGACATCCAGAAGATGACCGACGACATGTGCAAGGAGATTGACGAGCTGCTGGCCAAGAAGGAGCAGGAGCTGCTGGCGGTCTGAGCGCTTGCATCCGCCGGCGCGGCTTGAGGAATCCTGGAGTTTACCTGGTGAGGAGAACATGAAGCTGGCTTTTAAGAAGAAAAGCGCTGATGCGGCGGGGCAGGTGGATTTTAGCCGTCTGCCCCGCCACATCGCTATTATATTGGACGGCAACGGCCGCTGGGCCCAGAAGCGGGGGCTGCCCCGCACAGCCGGGCACAAGGTGGGGGCGGAGACCTTCCGCTCCATCGCCACCTACTGCCGGGACATCGGCATCGAGTATCTGACGGTCTACGCCTTCTCCACGGAGAACTGGAAGCGGCCCAGGGAAGAGGTGGACACCATTATGGTGCTGCTGAAGAAATACCTCCTGGAGGCCATCGACACCATGGAGCGTGACAACGTGCGCCTGAGCTTCATGGGAGACCTGTCGGTGCTCAGCGGGGAACTGCGTGAGCTGGCGGACCGGTGCAACGACATCTCTGCCCGGCTCACCGGCTGCCTGTGCAGCATCTGCATCAACTACGGGGGCCGCGCGGAGATTGTCCACGCGGCGCAGACCTTTGCGGAGGAGTGCCGGACGGGTCTGGTGAAGCCGGAGGATTTGACGGAGGAGGGCTTTGCGCGCTACCTCTACTCCGCGGGCATCCCCAGCCCGGAGCTGCTCATCCGCCCCGGCGGGGAGCAGCGGCTGAGCAACTTCCTGCTGTGGCAGTGCGCCTACGCGGAGTTTTACTTCACGAACGTGCTGTGGCCGGACTTCTCCAAGGAGGAGCTCCACCGGGCCATCGCCGCCTACCAGAAGAGGAACCGGCGCTTCGGCGGCGTGAAGCAGGAGTGAGGCGGGCCGGTATCCACCAGTTTTCTCTCTGAAAAAAGAAAAAGAAACACTTTTGCGCAAAATTCTGTTTTGCGCGGGACCTGTTTGGCGGCGCTGAGACAGGGCTCAATGGGATTGTGAGGGCTTGTGAATGAAATCGAGAGTGTTCGTAGCCGCCGTGGGCGTGCCGCTGATTTTCTGGGTGGTTCTGTGGGCGCCCATGGGGGTATTTGCGGCCTTTCTGGCCGCGCTTTCCGCCATTGCGGCGTGGGAGCTGCTCACGTGCGTGGGCGCAGGCCGGCACAGGGCTCTGTGCGCCGCGTCCGTGCTGTGCGCCGCCTTTTCCGTGGCGTTTGTCTACTTCAACGCCTATATCTACGGGGAACTGGTGGTGGTCTACGCCATGGGCGTTTTCGCTTACGCGGTCTGCCGGGGAGGCGCGGTGAAGTTCCAGCAGATTATGGCGGCGATGTTCGCGATGGTCGTCATTCCCTACGCCTTTGGCTCCTTCCTGCGGCTGTATGCCCTGGGACTCCACCGGGCGTTTCTGTTGCTGCCCCTGCTGTTCAGCTTCGCCAGCGATACCGGGGCCTTCTTCGTTGGCCGTGCCCTTGGAAAGCACAAGCTGGCACCGCGGGTCAGTCCCCACAAAACCGTGGAGGGCGCCGTGGGCGGGCTGCTGGGCAACGCCGCAGGCGCCGTGATTTTCGCCCTGGTGATGAACTGCGCCGTTGGCTATAGCATCTCCTATGGCGGCATCATCCTGGCCGGAGTGGTGTGCAGCGTGGTGGCGCAGCTGGGGGATCTCAGCTTCTCCCTTATCAAGCGGGAGTTCGGCATCAAGGACTACGGCCGCATCTTTTTGGAGCACGGCGGCGTCCTGGACCGGTTTGACAGCGTGCTGTTCGTCGCGCCGGTGCTGGGAATCGTCATGCCGCTGGTGGGCTGAGGCAGTGCCAATGGACATTGTGGAGCGTCCTCATCCGGCGGCGAAAAAAACGGGCTGTCCTTACTTTCTGTATTGACGAAATGGGGATTGGCTTTTGGAGAGCGGTGCTTTTCAAAAAGCTGGGATGAAATAAAGGAGAGCATATGGCAGAGATCATTTCACTTCTGGGCTCCACCGGGTCCATCGGCCGGCAGACGCTGGACATCTGCCGGGAGCAGGGCATCAAGGTGGCCGCCCTGACGGCCCACAGCAGCATCGATCTACTGGAGCGGCAGGCCAGGGAATTCCGCCCGCGGCTGGCCGTGGTCTATGAGATGGAGCCCGCTCTGGAGCTGAACCGGCGGCTGGCCGGGGAGGGGATCGAGGTTGCCTACGGCCTGGACGGCCTGCGGCGGGCGGCGTCCCTGGCGGAGAGCGACACGGTTGTCACCGCCGTGGTGGGTATGGCGGGGCTCTGGCCCACCATGGCCGCCATCGAGTCCGGCAAGCGGGTGGCTCTGGCCAACAAGGAGACCCTGGTCTGCGCCGGGGAGCTGGTGATGGACGCCGCCAGGAGGTACGGCGCGGAGATCATTCCCGTGGACAGCGAGCACTCCGCCATCTTCCAGTGCTTGCAGGGCAGCCGGGACCGGGGGGAGATCAGGCGGCTGATTCTCACCTGCTCCGGCGGGCCCTTTTTCGGCCTGCGACGGGAGGAGGCCGCACAGAAGACCAGGGCCGACGCCCTGCGCCACCCCAACTGGTCCATGGGGGAGAAGATCACCATCGACTGCGCTACCCTGATGAACAAGGGCCTGGAGTTTATCGAGGCCATACGGCTGTTCCGGGTGTCGCCGGGGCAGGTGGACGTGGTCATCCACCGCCAGAGCATCATCCACTCCATGGTGGAGTTCCGGGACGGGGCTGTGCTGGCACAGATGGGTACGCCGGACATGCGCCTGCCCATCCGGTACGCCCTGACCTACCCGAACCGGGAGCGGTCGGAGCTGCCGGCGCTGGATCTGCTTTCCTGTCCGCCGCTGACCTTTGCACCGCCTGATCTGGAGGCGTTCCCCTGTCTGAGGCTGGCCATGGACTGCGCCCGCGTGGGCGGCACCAGCTGCGCGGTGCTCAATGGCGCCAACGAGGCGGCGGTGGAGCTGTTCCGCCGGGAGGAGATTTCCTTCGGACGGATCCCGGATCTGGTGGAGGAGGCCCTCGGCCAAATTTCGGTGAAATCAAATCCGTCCATGGAGGATATACTGGAAGCGGACGGTCAGGCCAGGGCGGCGGTGACGCGGTCCGCCGGAGGTGGATCGTGAGAAAGCTTTTTCCTCTGCTGGGGGCGCTCCTGTTCCTGCTTTGCGCCTGCGGGCGGGCGGCTTCCCAGCGCTATGATGTGGAGATCGACGGGCGGAGCTACACCTTGGACCAGGAGGAGGGGACCATCACCTGCGGCGATGTGGTCTGCGGCTTTGAGGTTCGCGGCAGCGGGAACGGCTACAGAGTGACCTTCACTTTCCCTGACGGCTCCTCCTGCTGGTGGGAGCAGTCCGAATACTTCGGCATAGGCGGCGGGAGCGAGGACTACGATCCGGAGCGCTATGTGTCCCGGGACACCCTGCTGTCCGTCCTGGAGGCAGGGCCCGCCAAGCAGCCCCGGCAGCGGGGCGGGAACCCCGTCATCGCACTGTTCCTGCTCCTCATCGGAGCATTCAACCTGACCGTGCCCCAGGCCGCGTGGTACCTGCGCCATGGCTGGCAGTTCAAGGACGCGGAGCCCTCGGACGCGGCCCTTGCCATGGGCCGTATCGGCGGCGGCGTGGCGGTTCTGGCCGGGATTATTTTCTTTTTCGTTTAGGGCTTGTTTGAGGAATGCCAGCTCATTGACAGGAAAAAGGAGTGCTTTTATGCTTTTCTCGATCATCTTCATAGGAAAGGAGACTTTTTTATGTGGCTCATGTATGTCATCTTCATCCTCATCGGGATATTCAACCTGATCGCGCCGGAGGCGGCGTGGTATCTCAGCCGGGGCTGGCAGTTCAAGGACGCGGAGCCATCCGACGCGGCGCTCATCATGACCCGCATCGGCGGCGGTGCGGCAATCCTGATCGGATTTGTGCTCCTTTTTAGCTGATCTGCCTCATTAAAGTTCTTTTTGATTCTTTTTCTTTCAAGAAAAAGAATGATTACCTTTCGGAAAGGTTTTTCGACTATGTATATTATCCTCGCGATACTATTGTTTGGAATCCTGATTGCCGCCCACGAGTGGGGGCACTTCATCGCTGCCCGCCTCTGCGGCGTCACGGTCCATGAGTTCGCCATCGGCATGGGCCCCGTACTGTGGAAAAAAATGGGCAAGAAGGGGACCCAGTTCACCATCCGCGCCCTGCCCATCGGCGGTTTCTGCGCCATGGAGGGGGAGGAATCGGAATCTGACGACCCCCACAGCCTGTCGAACCAGGGGTTCTGGAAGAAGGTCTTGGTCTTTGCCGCCGGAGCCGCCATGAACTTTCTGGCGGGCGTGCTGATCCTGCTGGCACTCAACAGCCGGGCCGCCGGATTTGTTGTGCCGGTGATCAGCGGCACGGCCCCGGAGTTTGCCGCTGTCAACAACGGCCAGACGCTGGAGGAGGGGGACGTGTTCTACGCCATCAACGGCTCCCGGGTCTACCTGGCCAGCGACGTGGAGCTGCTGCTGACTTTGGCGGACCGCCAGCCCATCGATCTGACGGTTCTGCGCGATGGGGAGCGGGTGGAGCTGAAGCAGCTGCCCGTGAGGACCTACACGGACAGCGCGGGAGGGAGCTATGAGGGCTACGGCCTCTACCGCGGCACCATG
Organism: uncultured Oscillospiraceae bacterium; assembly: GCA_910588365.1. Taxonomy (GTDB): domain Bacteria; phylum Bacillota; class Clostridia; order Oscillospirales; family Oscillospiraceae; genus Pelethomonas. The sequence continues at coordinate 34,083 of CAJUQS010000048.1, forward strand.
ATCCAGGAGGCCACCCTGGGGCTGAAGCTGAAGTACACCTGGTACAATGCCGTGGACTTTGTCCGCATCGTCTGGTACAGTCTGAAGATGCTGGTCACCGGTGCTGCCGGGGTGTCGGATCTCAGCGGCCCGGTGGGGATTGTCTCCACTATCAACGAGGTGGGCACACAGAGCGTCAGCGTGGCGGCGGCCCTGGAGAACATCGCCTATTTCGGCGCCATGATCGCGGTGAATCTGGCGGTGATGAACCTGCTGCCCATTCCCGCCCTGGACGGCGGCCACATCCTGTTCCTGGTGGTCGCCACGGTGTCGGAGAAGCTGTTCCGGCGAAAGGTGCCCATGAAGTACGAGGCCGCCATCAATATGGTGTTTTTCGCCCTGCTGATGGGGCTGATGCTCTTTGTCACCTTTAACGATGTGATGAAGCTCGTCAGCTAGGTCCTGCCGGGCGGGCTTGAATGCAAAGGGAATGCTTTGCGCAAAAGTTCTTTTTGCTTCGTTTTCTTTCAGGAAAAAGAAGAGAAAGGAAAATCATGACAAAACAAATTCTTGTGGGCGGCGTCCCCGTGGGGGGCGGCGCGCCCGTTTCCATCCAGTCCATGTGCAACACCAAGACGGACGACGTGCCCGCCACGGTGGACCAGATCCACCGCCTGGAGGCAGCGGGGTGTGAGATCGTCCGGGTGGCGGTGCCGGACATGGCCGCCGCAAAGGCCATTGGCGCCATCAAGAGCCATATCCACATCCCGCTGGTGGCGGATATTCACTTTGATTACAAGCTGGCCCTGGAGTGCGCCGCCCAGGGGGCAGATAAAATCCGCATCAACCCCGGCAATATCGGCGGAGAGGACCGGGTGAAGGCGGTGGCGGACGCCTGCCGGGCGGGGAAGATCCCCATCCGCATTGGCGTCAACGGCGGCTCCCTTGAAAAGGCGCTGCTGAAAAAGTACGGCGGGGCCACCCCGGAGGCCCTGGCGGAGAGCGCCCTGGGCCATGCGGCCCTGCTGGAGAAGTTCGACTTCACCGATATCTGCATCTCCGTCAAGTGCTCCTCTGTGCCGGTGACCATGGGGGCCTACCGCCTGCTCAGTGAGAGGTGCCCCTACCCCCTCCACCTGGGGGTCACCGAGGCGGGCACGCCCGCCATGGGGATCATCAAGTCTGCCATGGGTATCGGAGGATTGCTGTGTCTGGGCATCGGGGACACTTTGCGGGTGACCCTGACTGCGGACCCGGTGGAGGAAATTGCAGCGGCCAAGCGGATTCTTCGGGCCGCCGGGTGCCGGCAGGAGGGCCCTAACCTCATCGCCTGCCCCACCTGCGGCCGGACCAACATCGACCTCATCCCCATGGCACAGGAGGTGGAGCGCCGCCTGGCCGGCTGTACCAAGCCCATCACCGTGGCGGTCATGGGCTGCGCGGTCAACGGTCCCGGTGAGGCCGCCGCCGCGGACGTGGGCATCGCCGGCGGCAGGGGAGAGGGGCTCATCTTCGCCAAGGGGGAGATTCTGCGCAAGGTCCCCCAGGAGAGGCTGGTGGATGAGCTGATGGCGGAGATTGATAGATTACCGTAGTTGGGCGCTTTGCGCCCCCTGCGGGGCGCGGGGCTTGCCGTTGCTGATTCGATAGCCCGGGGCTCGCGCCGCCCCGGACCTGGCGGTTACTTTTTGTGCGAACAAAAAGTAACCAAAAAGTCGTTAGACCTACGGTCTAAGACCCCTCATATTTTGATTTTTGGGTACAACGGGATGCTCCACTCTAAATCGGCCAGGGCACAGAACCCGCCGTTCCCTACTTCTCAGCACGGATTCTAACGTGGTCCCTGCTGTAGCACATCGGTGCGCAGTTATACAGCGATCTGGCAGATTTTGCGGATTTGCCGATAGAACCCGTGGGTAGACGCAGAAGTCCGGCAGGTTCTGATGTGAGCTGTCCATAGAGTGGAGAACGAAGTTGTGCCCTAAAAAAACCATATTGGAGATTCTTAAGAGGCGGTAGCCTCTTGAGCCGCTTTCTTTTGCTCCTTTTCTTGGCGGAGCAAGAAAAGGAGGCCTGCCCCGGCAGGGGCAAGACAGATCTGAGAGCCTGTTTAACATCTCCCCGCGCCCGCCTTGGCGGCATATTTTCCGCCCTGACTGCGTTAAAAATCCTTGCAATCCGTCAGGATTCTGCAACAGGCGCATCGAGCGCCTGTGCAGAATAATCGTGCATGACCC
>CAJUQS010000049.1 GCA_910588365.1 uncultured Oscillospiraceae bacterium
ATTGCCCAATATTCCCCACTGCTGCCTCCCGTAGGAGTCTGGGCCGTATCTCAGTCCCAATGTGGCCGGCCAACCTCTCAGTCCGGCTACTGATCGTCGCCTTGGTAGGCCGTTACCCTACCAACTAGCTAATCAGACGCGAGGCCATCTCTCAGCGATAAATCTTTGATGTAAATGCCATGCGACACCTACATGTTATGCGGTATTAGCAGTCGTTTCCAACTGTTGTCCCCCTCTGAAAGGCAGGTTCCTCACGCGTTACTCACCCGTCCGCCACTAAGTAACCCAATCCGTTGACCGAAATCTCCTTCATGGGCACCCCGTTCGACTTGCATGTGTTAAGCACGCCGCCAGCGTTCGTCCTGAGCCAGGATCAAACTCTCAATAAAATGGTATCCAAACACCGAAGTGTTTAAATCACTTTATTGAAGCTTTATCTTAGCTTCAAACTTGCTTGCCGCTCCAGCGGATAATTGACTAACCCCGCCTCGCAGCTTCTTTGTCCATGTCTTTTTCAGACATCGAACTCTGGTGCTTTTCGTTCGTTACATTGTTTAATTTACAAGGTACTCGCCGCCGCCTCGGTGGCGGAACGTTTTTTATTTTACCACACTTTTTTGAACTTGTCAAGTACTTTTTTCAACTTTTTTCGAAGTTTTTTCAGTACTTTACTTGCTCCGCTTTCCGCTTCAGAAAGCTTTGTTATTTTATCACATCAGCTCTCTTTTGTCAAGTGCTTTTTTCAACTTTTTCAAAGTTTTTTCGGCCCTCGACTCGCTTCCAGCCTCTTCCTCTCGAAAGCTTGATTATCTTACCACATCCGCTTCCGTTTGTCAAGTGCTTTTTTCAGATTCTTTTGAACCTTTTTCCCTCGGCCCTCCAGAACCCCGCTCCCCTCTCGGACAGCTCGCTTACTATACCAAATCCTTCACCCTTTGTCAATACCTTTCTTGAAAAAAATCTGTGTTTTTTTCGCACATAAACAAAGACATTTTCTCTCCATCGTGATATAGTATACCTAGCATATTCTTCCACAAGATGTAGTACCGGTAATTGTATTATATATAGTATATAAAGAAGGAGTTCCTCCATGCAGATCAAACAGCTTGCCGCCACCTTCGGGCGGCTGGAAAACGAAACACTGGATCTGGAGCCGGGTCTGAATATCATTGAGGCCCCCAACGAGGCCGGCAAGTCCACCTGGACCGCCTTCCTGCGGGTGATGCTCTATGGTCTGAATACCCGGGACCGAAGCGCCACCGCGGACAAGCGGCGCTATCTTCCCTGGTCCGGCAGCGCCATGCAGGGCCAGATTACTCTGGCCACCGCCCAGGGCGACGTGACCATCACCCGCCGCACGGCCCGCTCCAACTCCCCTATGGGCACCTTCTCCGCAGTGCACACCGGCTCCTCTGAACCGGTGGCCTGGCTCACCCCCGCGGACTGCGGCGAGACTTTGCTGGGCGTCCCCCAGGATGTCTTTGAGCGCAGCGCCTATATCCGCCAGTCCGGTCTGGCGGTGGACCAGAGCGCCGCCTTAGAGCGGCGCATCGCCTCTCTCATCACCACCGGCGAGGAGGACATCTCCTTCACCGATGCCGCGGAGCGGCTGAAAAAGCAGCTCAATACCCGCCGCCACAACAAGACCGGCCAGCTGCCCCAGCTGGAGCGGGAGGCGCAGGAGCTCCGCTCCCGCCTGTCGGAGCTGGAGCAGCTCTCCCGCCAGGTGGACCAGGCCCAGCAGGAGCAGGAGGCGGTTCAGGCGCGCATCCGGGAGGCGGAGGAGCAGCTCTCCCGCCATATCGCGGCGGATCAGGCCGACGCGGCCATGGTGGTGGAGAACGCACGGCTGGATCTGGCCTCCGCCCGGGACAAGCTGAAAACCCTGGAGCGCTCCGCCCGGAATCTCCCCTCCCGATCGGAGCTGGAGTCCCTCCGGGGCCGGGTGGACGCCCTGGCCGCCATGGACCAGGCGGCGGCAGAGGCCAAGGCCCGGCTGGAGGTGGCCGCCCGGGATCTCCGTCAGGCGGAGAAGGCGGCGGCGTCCAGTCCATACGCCGGGATGACGCCGGCGGAGGCGGCGGCTCTCCCCGTTGCTGCCCCGCCCCGTCCCGCACCCTTCAAGCTGCTGCCCCTCCTGGCCGCCCTGTGCGGGCTTTTGCCGGCGGTGCTGGTGGGCGTGTTCAGCCGCCGGTGGATCCCCGCCATAGCGGTGGGACTGGTGCTTTTCGTGCTGATCCTGGCGGCTGTGGCCTTTTCCCTCCGCCGCCGGCAGCAGCGGTGGGACACCCAGTATGCGGATCTGGGCCAGAAGCGGAAGGCCGCTGTCGATACCTACACCGCCATCTATGAGAAGGCTGCCGAGGCTCAGAGCACCTACCAGGGCGCCCTGGCGGCCTATGAAGCGGTGGCCGCCGGCTCCAAGTCCAATCTGGACCAGATCCTCAACCAGATCCGGGCCTTTCGCCCCCTGGTCCCGGATCTCTCCGCCGCCCGTCAGGCCCTGGACGCCGGCTTTGACATGTGCCGCCAGCTGGATCAGGCCCGCCAGGAGGAGGATGCCGCCCGCCTGCGCTGGGAGGCCCGCCGGGACAGCGCGCCCCCGGTTCCACCGGTCCCCGTGGAGCGGCCGAAGCTCAGCCGGGAGCGGCTGGCCCGGGACATCTCCGACGCCGAGGCCCAGCTGGCCTCGGTGCGCCAGCGGATCCACACCACCCAGGGCCGCATCCAGGCCCTGGGCGACCCGGGCGAGCTCCAGGCCCAGCTCCAGCGGCTGGAGGAGCGGGAGACCGGCCTTCAGCAGGAGTACGACGCCATCGCCCTGGCCATGGAGGTGCTGTTCGTGTCCAACTCCTCCATTCAGACCCGTTTTTCTCCCACCCTGGGAGATCGTGCCGCCGCCATCTTTACAAAGCTGACCAAAGGGAAGTATAATAAGGTACTGCTGGACAAGGACATCCGGCCCTCCGCCCAGGAGGCGGGGGAATTCGTCTCCCACGAGGCCGCCTTCCTCAGCCAGGGCGCCGCCGACCAGCTGTATCTGGCGGTGCGTCTGGCCATCTGCGACATGGTCCTCCCGGCGGACCGGGCCGCGCCCGTCCTCCTGGACGACGCCCTGGTCAACTTTGATGACGAGCGCATGGCCGCCGCCCTGGACTACCTGCTGGAGCTGAGCGGGAGGCGGCAGGTGCTGGTGTTCACCTGCCAGCGGCGGGAGGCGGACTATCTCCGCTTCGCCTGTCCGGAGCGGTTCCACTATGTCAAGTTATAGAGGTGTTTTCCATGACCCAGTTTTTCCCCTCCCTCTGCCAGACGCCCCTGGAACGCTTCTGCTTTGCCGTTCTGCTCCTGCTGGCCTACAGCTTTCTGGGCTGGTGCGGCGAGATGGTCTACTGCTCCATTGGCCAGCGCCGGCTGTGCGAGAAGCGGGGCTTCCTCAACGGCCCCATCTGCCCCATCTATGGCCACGGCGCCATCGTGGTCCTGCTGGTTCTGGACGGCGGCTGTGACAGCCCGGTCCTGACCTTTTTCCTGGGGGCGGTCCTGACCTCCCTTGTGGAGTACGTCACCAGCTATGCCATGGAGAAGCTCTTCCACATGCGCTGGTGGGACTACTCCCGCTACCGCTTCCACATCAACGGCCGGGTCTGTCTGCTCAACTCCACGCTCTTTGGCCTGGCCAGCGTCTTTCTCTGCCACGCGGCCAACCCGCCCATCGCGGACCGGCTGGCCTCTCTTTTCCTCTCAAGCGTTGGCTGTCCCCTGGCGCTGGTCCTCCTGGCGATCTATCTGGCGGACATCGCCCTCTCCGTCCGCAGCGCCATCCAAATCGGAGACCGCCTCGCCAAGCTCCAGGCCATCCAGGATGAGCTGGTGCAGAAGCTGGAACAGCTGCGCTATGAGCAGCAGCAGGCCGCCGGGGCCCAGCGCCAGCGGCTGGAGGACGCGGTTTCCGCCGCCCGCCAGAGCGCGGAGCAGAGAGCGGCGGAGGCGGTCCAGGCGGTCCATTCGAAGCTGGAGCCCCTGGCCGACCTTGGCGGGGAGTTTTCCGTCCGCCTGGAGGCCGCCCGCATGGAGGCCCAGCAGAAGCTCCACGCCCTCTATGAGAAGCAGGACTTCTTCGAGCGGCGGCTGATCCGCTCCTTCCCCTCCCTGCACTCCCCGATTCACGGAGAATCGCTGAAAAAGCTGCGTGAATATCTGGCAGGCAGGAGAAAATAGAATCTGCCCGCCCGCGTCCGGGGCGCACAGGACCGGACATTAGGATCCTGTATTCACGGCCGGAGCGCGCAGATTTGCGGGGCAAAAGCTCGCAGGAACATTTTTAGTATGTAAATCCCGTCCTGCCAGCGCAGGGCGCGAAGAAAAGGAGAAAAAGCAATGTCAGAATGCACCCATGATTGCAGCACCTGCGGCGAAAGCTGCGGTGAACGCACCCAGCCCCAGTCCTTTTTGAAGGAGCACAATCCCGCCGCCCGGGTGGGCAAGGTCTACGGCGTCGTCTCCGGCAAGGGCGGCGTTGGCAAGTCCATGGTCACCAGCCAGCTTGCGGTCCTGGCCCGCCGTGCGGGCCGCGCTGTTGGCGTTCTGGACGCCGACATCACCGGCCCCTCCATCCCCAAGGCCTTTGGCGTCCATGAGCGGGCGGTGGGGGATGAGCGGGGAATGCTCCCCGCCCTCACCTCCACCGGCATCCAGCTGATGAGCGTGAACCTGATGCTGGATGACGAGACGGATCCGGTCCTCTGGCGAGGCCCTGTGATTGGCGGCGTGGTGACCCAGTTCTGGACCGACGTCATCTGGGACGTGGACTATCTCTTTGTGGATATGCCTCCGGGAACCGGCGACGTCGCCCTCAGCGTCTTCCAGTCCCTGCCCCTGGACGGCATAATCATTGTGGCCTCCCCCCAGGAGCTGGTGAGCATGGTGGTGGAGAAGGCGGTGAAGATGGCGGAGATGATGGACATCCCCATCGTGGGCGTGGTGGAGAACATGAGCTATCTCCTCTGCCCCGACTGCGGCCGGGAGATCCCCCTCTTCGGCCAGGGCAAGACCCAGGCCGCCGCCGAGGCCCACGGCCTCAGGCTCCTCGCCCGGATGCCCATTGATCCCAATCTGGCCCAGCTCACCGACCAGGGCCGCATTGAGGATTTCCAGGGTCAGTGGCTCGCCCCGGTGGTGGAAAAAATCCTTTAAGTTATACTTTTTGCAGAAAAATACCGGCTGTTTTCAAAACAGCCGGTATTTTTGATGAATGCTGGCTACTCGGCCAGGGCCTTGGCGAAAGCCGGCCAGATGTCCAGGCCGGCGCCGTCCAGCCATTTCGTCCTCTCCACCGAGCCGCCGTCGTGGTACACCGCCAGATAGATACCGGCCTCAGCCCAGCCGTCCCGGACGCTGCCGCCCCCGGCTTTGATCTCCTCCCCGGCCCCCTCTGCCGTCTCGCAAGCCACCGCCGCCCGGAACACGTCTATGTATCCGTCCGTCAGGCCGGTGTAGCTGGAGTGCCAGTCGATCTCCTCCACCCGGTACTGGCCGGTATAGAGCTTCTTGGTCTCCTCGTTCCAGGAGAGCATAAACTCCTCCGCAGCCTCCCGGACCTTGTCGTCCAGCACGAACCCGTCCTTATCCAGGAACAGAACCGTCATACCCTCGGCCTCCTGCCAGTCCGGCTCCGCCGGCAGCACGTAGCTCTCCGCGAAGGGCTTGTCCTCCCCCACCGTCAGGGTCCGGGCCAGCCCGGCCAGGAGCTGATCGTCAAAGTTGGCGGAGGCGGCCCCGACAACTGACCAGCTGCCTCCCGCCCCGTCCCCGGTATAAAACATCCGGGTCAGGCCGCCGTCATCTCCCGGCGCGATGGACGCAAAGGTGCCCGCATAGTCCATCTTCTCATAGCGGGCCACCTCCATCGCGCCGCCGCCGAAGACCGCTCCCCGCTCCGTCTCACTCACGTCCCAGTCCACGGGCACGCAGATACTCCAGCCCACCCCGCTGTAGACGGTGCAGTCAACAGTCTCGCCGCCCACCTCCAGCGAGGGGCCCTGGACCTCCGGCTCCGCGGGCGTCTGGACCTGCTGGGGCGGGTTCACCGGATCCTCCGGCGCGGGCCCCGCCTGGTTCCAGGGCTGCCAGACCGCCGCGCCCACCCCGGCCGCTGCCAGCAGCGCGGCCGCCGCGCCCAGGGCAATCTTGCCCCTCTTGCTCAGATTCTTTATTTTCGTCAGCATTGTGCGTACCTCCTTTATTTAGGCAGTCATACTTTTCTTTGAAAAGAAAAGTATCAAAAGAAACTTTTTTGCGCGAAACTGACGTTTCGCTTATGGTATCATATCATACAATTGCGTCAAAGTCGTTTCCAAGTTCTTACGAATTGGCTACAAAGATTTGAAAACTGGTAACAAACGGCAGGGCACGGGACCAGCCCATGCCCTGCCGCAAAAGTTCTTTTTGATTCTTTTTCTTTCAAGAAAAAGAATGGACGCAGTTTGAAAAAAGGAAAACCGGCAATGTATGGCGGCAAAAGGGCCACCCTTTGGGCGTGTTGACATCTTTCAAACAAGCTCTGACTGCCTATTGATAGCCAAACCGGTTATATGTCATAAACAGGTTGAAGGGGTCTGCCGATTGGACCAGGGCATACATGCCGCGGTCAAAGACGATGGTCTTGGTCCCATTGGCCCCGAGGTACCTTGCGGCGGACGGCGTGAAGTCCAGCCGCACACTTCCGTCCGGGTATTCCCAGCCGTACTCGAAGACGTACTCCTGCCACTCCGCATCGCTGCGCTCACTGTACCAGGCGTCGTATTCCGGCACGTATGTTCCCAGCTTGTCCAGATTTTCCTCGCCGTAGGTATCCTTCAGCCACTGGTAGCCCAGCCCGGTATTCTTTACACCGAAATTTTTGCAGATATAGTCCGCCACGTAGGCGCTGGTCAGCTTTCTGGCGTCATACAGCCCGCTGAGGCCCGCAGCCTCCCGCTCCTCCCCGGCCATGGAGGCCGCCTGGCCGTCCAGGTCGTAAAACAGATCGTCCAGGTATGGTCCGATATCCAGGTAGCTTTCATAGGGGAACCGCAGCAGGCCGTTATGCTCCTTCTCGTTGAAGTATCCGGCAAACTCCGCCAGCTCCTCCCCGCTCAGCTCCCTCTGCCACTGCCTTCCGGTGACCTCCCAAAAGCTGACGGTTTCTCCCGCATACGCGTAGTCCCAGTGGCTCAGCAGCAGCATCCCGGAGAGCTCCTCGCCGCTGAAGCTCACCAGCATATCCCGGTCCGCCTGGGAGTCCCCAGTCTTGACCTCGGCCACCGGGTAGATGGTGCAGTCCTCCATCTCCAGCATAAACCGGCAGTACTCCCGGGCGGCGGTCTCCCAATCCTTGGCCCACTGGTACTCCCCCTGGGCCATCCGCTCCAGGAAGTCGGAGTGGTCCGGGTCTGTGTCCGGCCAGGCGTTCAGCTTGGCGCTCATGTTCAGGCCGTGGACCGTATGTGCCAGCGCCCAGGTCTCCCAGCAGAAGCCGTACTCCCACGTCACGTTCCCGTAGGCCCTCTCCGCCAGCTCCCATTCCTCGCCCCCCGCCTGCCTGGACAGGATGAGGTAGAGCGTCTCGGGCTCCAGGCCGGAGAGGTAGCCGTCCACATCCAGGGTCTGGAAGTCCTCCAGCTCATAGCTGTCCGGGTCCGCCAGCTGGATGCCGTATCCCACCTTCCAGACCTGGATCTCCGAGTCATAGTGGTCCCAGGCGTAGGTCCCCACCGGCGTCACCCATCTCTTGAGCGCCCGGGTCTCCACGCCCTGCCGGTTCAGCTCCTCCGCCAGTCCGGCGACGTACTGCAATGCGTACATGGCGGCATAGTCCTCCGCCGTCTCCAGGGGACTCCGGTAAATGTCCGCCGGGATCTGGGCCTTCAGCTCCGGGTTCTCCGGTCTCTCCCCAGGAGCGGACACCGACCCCTGGACCTGCCAGCAGGAGAACAGCCCCTCCTGGCCGTACTGTTTCAGCAGGAGCAGCCAGTCCCCTCCCTCGCAGCTCACCTGGGCCAGCAGCTCATCGTCCAGCGCTGGCTCCTGGGACGGCGGCACGGGCTCGAAGTCCATGAGGCGCAGGATGCCGTCCTCAAGAGGCGTCTGCCCCAGCTCCACGGAGACGTACTCCAGGGCCGTGCTCTCCCAGCTCATGGCCCAGGTGCTGTGCCCGTTCCGGACGCCGCTCAGGAACTCCTGTGAGGCTGTGGGCCAGCCTGTCCCCGCCTCCGTCAGCTCCATGCCCAAAGCCGCATGGCACACCACATAGGCCGGGAGGGTATAGCCCATGGTGTCCTCAAAAATCTCCTCCCGGACCACATTCCCATCCTTGTCCGCGCTGAGGACGAACCCCTTCGCCGGATTCTCCTCCGCCCCCCTGGTCCAGAAGACGGGGTACCACGCGGAGTACTCCCGGTCCTTCCACCGGAGGGCGTAGGTGGGCCGCAGGTCCTGGATGCAGGCGTCCCGGATGTCCGTCCCACCCCCCAGCTCGTCCAGGATCTCCCACGCGGCGGCCTCTGCCGCCGTGTGCAGGGGCGTGGTGAAGCTCTTGATCTTGCCGTCCTGGATGGTGAGGACTCCGGTGGCCTCACCGTCGAGGAAGTAATAGACCAGATCGTCATAACCGCCCTGGAGCTCCAGCGATACGGTGTCCCCCAGCCGGGTTCCGCCGAGGACCGTCACCGGGGTGAAGGTGGTGTCCCCGTGGACATTGAAGCAGGTGTCGCCGCCCTCCAGCTCCGTCCAGTTTTTGCCGCCGTTCCAGCGGAGCTCCTGGGCGCTGCCCGCGAAGTCCCTGCGGGTGAGGCCCGTGTGGTGCTCCAGGTAGGTGTCCATGGCGGACACATCAATGGCGGTGACGTCCGTCTCGATGGGCTCCCCCAGCTGCGCCTCCAGGGCGGCCCACTCCCCGTCGGTGGCGCTGCGGCCGATGCCCGCCCCGTCGTAAAACAGGGCGTCCAGGGGCAGATAGCGCACGTCGGTGTACATCCTCGTCAGGAAGCCGTTGTACTCCGGGCTGTTCAGCTGCTCCTGAAACCGGGCCAGCTCCTCTGTGCTCAGCTCCTCCGCCGTCTCCGGCGGCGGGGGCGTTTCCCCCTCCTGCCGCAGTCCGAAGGTACAGGCGCAGGCCAGCGTAACCGCCAGTGCCAGCACCAGAGCCAGCACGCCCCACCTCCGGCCCCGTTTGCCCAGGATGTTGCCCAGCCGATCCTTCATCACCGCCTTGCCGCCGTAGAAGTGGGTGGAGAGGGCGGAGCGGCTCAGGCCCTTCTGCCGCCGCACGGCGGCCAGCAGGGTTTCGCTGTAGGCCCGCTTGGCCTCGCTGTCGGCCCCCCGGACCACCAGATCGTCGCACGTCAGCTCCAGATCCGCCTCCGCCTCCCGCGCCAGCAGGTACACCAGGGGGTTGAACCAGTGGAGGGCGTTAGCGGCCAGCAGCACCAGCTTATACCAGAGATCGTGCCGCCGGCAGTGGCACAGCTCGTGGCGCAGGATAAACCCCAGCTCCCGCTCTCCGTAGTCCTCCCCGGGCAGCAGCAGGCAGGGCCGGAACAGGCCCACCATCACGGGGGAGTCCACCCTGGCGCTGACGCGCAGGGCGGGGGACCGCCTCATCCCCAGCTCCCGCCGGATCTCCTCAAAGACCCGGACCGTCTCCTCCCCGGCCCCCCGGCTCCACCGCCTGGCCCGCCGGACAAACAGCGCCGTCCCCAGCAGGCGGTATACGGCGTACACCGCCGCCCCGGCCAGCCACAGCGCGGGCAGGATTTGATTGAGAGACCAGCTCCTGGCCGCCTCCGGAGCGCGGGCGCTGTCCGCCCGGTCCACTGGAGCTGCGGGCTGGACCGGTTCCATCTCCGCAGGCCGCTGGAGCGCGATCCCCTCCTCCCGGCTGAAGCGCAGCTCCATCCGGGGCACCTGGATCACCACCGGCGGCGCGGCCTCCACCCGGGGCAGCAGCGCCTCCCACTGCACCGGGGCCGCCAGCAGAAGCGCCGCCAGCGCCAGCCACACCCAGTACCGCCACCGGGCGCTGTAGCGCCTGTCCAGCAGGGGCTTCAGCAGCGTCAGCGCCAGGGCCGCCGCCCCCGCCAACCCGCTCCACTTTAAGACATCCAACAGCATTTCCATCTCTTTGACACTCCTTTCGAGGCGTACATACTTTTTCTTGAAAGAAAAAGTATCAAAAAGAACTTTTGCGCGAAACGATCGTTTCGCGTATAGGCGCAGTTTGAAAAATGGAAATACGCCCTAACTATCCGCCAGATCGTCCAGATACTGCCGCAGCTCCGCCAGGTCCTCGTCCCCGATGGCCTTCCCGTCGCACAGGGCGGCCACCATGCCCTTGAAGCTGCCGCCGTAGAGCCGGTCAATGACGCTGCGGCCCTCTGCGGCCTTGTACGCCTGCTCGGAGATGAGGGGCCGGTAGCGGTTGTTCCGCCCCTGCTTCTCGCAGGCGAGGAACCCCTTCTCCACCAGCCGGTTCAGGGCGGTAATCACCGCCGGGAGGGCCCAGTCCCGGCTCCCCTTTAGCCACCCGTGGACATAGGCGGACCCCACCGGCTCCCCGGCCGCCCAGATGGTCAGCATGATCTCCAGCTCCGCGTCTCCCAGTCGTTTCATGTCGTCTCTCCTTATCTCTATGTTCCTCCGCCGGAGTTATGCCCCGGCAAAGCCGGCAGCATCTGTTATACGTTTGTATAACTTGATGGCATTATACAGCTGTATAATAAGAAAGTCAAGTTACTTTCCGGTAACACGGGTCAGGAACCGCAAAAACGGGCCGCCCAGCCGGGCGGCCCGTTCCAGTTCTCTGTGTCATGAGGGAACCCGGCAGCAGAATCAAGTGGAACATCAGCGTCTTTGCCCGGTATCCGGCCATGGGAATATCCCGTGTAAAACGTAGAAAGATTACAACAGTAAGGACTCCGATTGCAGCCTTACCCAGCAGCACCAGGCGGCATGGGCGCGAAGGTAAAGATTCCGCCGGCAGCAAAGGACAGGAACTGGCACCAGATAAACACCCTTTTCATCTTTTTCCCTCCTATTCCCGGTTTCGGACAACGCCTTATTATTTACTTCATAATAGCACAAATCAACTCCAGCCGCAAAAGGGATGCGGGCTTTCTTAGCCGGCCAGCCCGTTGATTTCTGTTTCAGCTCACTTCACTCGCTGAGGGCGCAATCCGAACGCTGACATTTGCATCGATCGGGGTTCCGTTGACGGGGTTGAGGACCACCCACCTTTTTCCGGGCGTATCCGTATCATGATTTGTAATTCGTTCAAGCTCGATCTGTTCCCCGGGGGCAAGGCGGTCACATTCCGCCATGATTTCACGGCTGCTCTCGCCGCCGCGCTTGACAAGGACCTGGAGCGGATCGGCGCCATTGTTCTCGACACAAACACGGTACGCAGGGTCCTCTGCGGTTGTTGAGAAGTCCTGATACCACGCGGAATCGCCGTTGGAAACGGCAGGTTGATCCATAACGACACGGGAATCACAGAGAATATCAAACGGCGAGGGGCCGGCGATCTCGCCGTCAGGCGCCATGTCCGGCGCGGCATCGGAGAAGCCGCAGGACGTCAGGCCGGCAGACAGCGCGGCCAGCCCGCATAGCAGGAACCATAAGAATCCTTTTTTCATAAACGCATTCCTTTCATCTGCGCAGGGCCGCAGCTGTCTCTCAGCTGTCCCTGGCCTTCAGGTGCAGCAGCATCATCACGACGAAGCCCAGCCCCATCACCACATACGTCCAGATCATGTCTTTGTTTGTCGCGCTGTATGCAATTACGCTAAAGAAAAGCGCCCAAAGGAGCGAGAGAAATCCCCCGACAATCCAAAAACCGTAACGGGTGTTCTGTACCCAGAACAGGAACAGCAAAACAGCTATCCCGATCAGAAGCGAAAGCGCGGGGTGAATATGCAGCACCTTGTTTGCGACAAGGCCGGATATGACGGCTAAGAAAATGCTGTCAAACAGAATGATGTGTCCAAAAAACGTACCGATAATGGTAAAGACCAGACCGGCCAATACGCTGACTGCAAACAGCAATCCCCCGGTAAACAATATTTCCATAAAATCGCCTCCCCTGTAAATATTTCATTCAAATTTTACCGACTTATCGCATACCGGATTTCTGCCTTGACAAACTCGACACAGGCGGTTATACTAAATAATAGAAAGGGCGCTGCCGGTAAGCGGTTAGCCCCTTTGCTGAATTACAAAGAAGTAACCGCAGCTTGGGGAAGCAGGGCGGTTACTTCTTTTTGTTACTAGCCGCAATAAAAAGGCCAATAATGCCGATGATGGCCAAACTGTATGTAAACATATCAGAATAAGTTACCATTTGGGCAGCCCCCCTTTCCTAAAATCAGAGGGGCAAGAAGCTGCCCTCTGTCGGGAGGGCCAACCGCCTACCGATACTGGCAGCGCTGAAAGATCATTCTTTCCTGGTGACAGCATACCACAATATCTGCCAAAGCGCAACAGGAAAACCGCCGCCCGCTGATTCCCAATCTGTTAGCTGAAAGTCGGGTAATGAAGCGCGGTCAGAAAGCGCACGTTCAAATTGAGAGATTATGTCATCTGCCCCCCCTGCCTTTTAAGAGGAACAGACAATGCGGGAAATGCTTTTGGGCGCGTACATCCGGCAGAAGCGGCTGGAGCTGGGCCTGACCCGGCAGCAGGGATGCAAGTTTTTTCATATCCGGGGACTATCCGTATCATTTTTGTTTCAGATTCATAAAACCAACGAAAAAGGGCCGCCCCAGCTGGGGCGGCCCCTCTGCTACTTCTGCTCATTGACATAGAGGCTCACCCGGCTCTGGACCTCCCGGGCGGTGTCGTCCAGGCTCTTGTCCCCGGCGAAGTAACCCCCCGCCGCCTCCGTGACGATATCCCGGATATCCTCGCTCCAGGTGGTGCTGCGGTCCACGCTGTTGTAGAGCTCCATGAACTGGTCGTAGAGCTCCTGGGTGAAGGGGACATAGGACAGGTCCAGCTCACCGTCAAGGGAGACTCCGCCTCCAGACGTCCTCGCCAGCCGGTACTCCGCCAGCCACTCAAAATCCGCCCTGTTGACGGGGAGGTATCTGTACGGCGATTCATATTCGGCATAGGCGTCATACTCTCCGGTGATGGCCCGGCCCTCGTACTTGGGCAGCAGCAGGGTCCGCAGGAAGGACCAGGCTCCCTCCTTATCCTTGCAGGTGCTGGAGATGGAGGGGCCGATGTCGATGTTGAACCGGCTGCCCACGCTGCCATCGACGCTGGGATAGCCCACAAAGGAAAAGTCCTCCCCAAAGCAGGTCCGATGGAACTGGAGGTCCTCCAAGGTGCCGATGCTGTCCGCTATAAGCATCTGCCGCCCGGCCAGGGCGCGGATGCAGCACTCGATATACTCGTCCGGTCCAGTCTCCGGTTCATCCGAAAAGAGGCTGGCGAACTCCAGCAGGGCTTTGAACTCCTCGCAGTCAAAGCTGCACGTGCCCCTGGACCAGTCCACAAAGTGCTCCAGATCGAGAACCAGACGGCGCTCCAGCAGGGCGGTCCTGGAGATCTCCTGTCCCCACCGGTCGCTGAGCATCCGGCTGTCCTCCGGCATGGTCTCCCACGCCGCCAGCATCTCCTCCGCCGTCCAGCCCAGCCGGTCCCCCACCACCCGCCGGGGGCCCACCACAGTGGAGATGCGGAAGGTGCTGGGCAGGTAATAGAGGCCGCCGTTGATGGACGCCGCGTCCAGCACCCGCTCCATTACCCGCTCCCGGCCCAGGTCCGGGTCTTTCTCCAGATAGGGCCACAGGTCCTCCAGCAGCCCCTTCCCCGCCGCCTGGCTCAGGTCCGGGAAACATCCGGCGTCAAAAATGTCCGGGCTCCGGCCCGCCAGAATCTCTGTGTTGATCCGGCTGAAGGCGGCGTCCAGCTCCGCCAGGGTGGTTGCCGGCCCGTAGTTCTGCACGGAGATGAAGTAATCCTCACTGGTCTGGTTGAACTCCAGGATTGCCGTCCGCATGGCGGAGCTCAGCCATCTGGTGGCAAAGGTCAGCGTGGTCTTCCCCTCCGAGGCGGCGGCATCTGTAGGCGTCAGGGAGAGCAGTCTGGCCGCGCCGCCGCCCACCAGCAGCGCCGTCAGGCTCCCGTCCTCCTGCTCCGCCACAGCGGCCGCGTCCAGGGCGTTCAGACCGGAGTCCATCCAGTTGAGCACCAGCTCCCCCGCCGGAGCGCCCTCACGGCAGCGGTACAGCCCGTCGCCGCTCAGGTAGTAGGTAAGGACGTCTTCACCGCCGGGCAGGAAACCGTATGGCTGGGACAGCGAGCAGTAGGTCTCCCCCAGCCCCTCCGCCTCCTTGTCCACCCGCCGCAGGGTGTAGGGTGTCTCGGCGTTGCTGCCGTCGTAGACATACGCACCCACCGTCCCATCGCCCAGGAGCGCCAGCCCGGCGAGGAGGGCCCCGTGGCCGCCGTCCAGGGTGAAGCGCACGTTCCCGTCCCCATCTAATACCGCCGCCTGGGTGTCCGAATAGACAAAGATATCCCCCTCCCCGTCGGAGAAAGGGGTATCCAGTCTGTCCGCATTTGTTCCCAGGGCCTTGGCGACCTTGCCGCCGTCCAGGCGGCGCAGCTCCCGGCCCCCGGTGTCCAGCTGCCGGAAGACCACGCCGCCCCCCGAAAGAGATGACCACGACTCCCTCACCCACAAGGTCCCGTCCCCGCCGGGGCAGAGGTCACGGATGGTGGTGTCCTCGGCAAAAGCGTCCTCAGGGAGGGGGGAGTGCTGGAAGTCCAGCTTCTCCGCCTCGCCGCCGGTGAGGGGCAGGCGGTAGATGTCCCCACCGGCGCTGAGGAGGTAGAAATCATCCCCCATGCGGCAGCCCTCCTCCACCTGTCCCCCGCCCATGGTGAACGTCAGAGCTTCGGCGGCGTAGACTACATTCTTGGGGGCGGCGTCCTCCTTTTTCCCGCAGGCGGTCAGTGCCAGCAGGACGGCCAGCAGTAGGACGGCAAGTGATGTTCTTTTCATTGCGTGTTCCTCCTTGTCAGGTGTTCTGTCAATAGGATAACAGGGAGTTGTATCATTTTTGTGTCAGAAGATAATAGACGAGCCCGCCCAGCCGGGCGGGCTCTCTGCTATTTCTGCTCATTGACATAGAGGCTCACCCGGCTCTGGACCTCCCGGGCGGTATCGTCCAGGCTCTTGTCCCCGGCGAAGTACGCGCCCGCCGCCTCGGTGACGATGTTGAGTATATCAGTGTTCCACTCCCAGCTATATGAAACATTGTCGTATAGTTCTGCGAATTGATCATATAGTTTCTGAGGTAGGGCATAGTACGAGACTGAAAACTCCTCCTGAGCATTTCCTCCAACAAATTTTATACCGCGCTTGGATATTTCTACTTTACCCCCCTCTTCATCAGTCCTAAAGCCACAGGGTGTCATGGCCTGCTGAACCAGCCAATCAAAGTCCCGCTTGTTGATTGGGAAATAGGTATTCTTGCGGTAGTTCGTTGTTTTATAGTAACTTGTCCCTTCCGGTCGGTCTGCATACTTTGGCAATATGACCTGCCGCAGGAAAGCCCATGCTCCCTCTTTGTCCCTGCACGTGCTGGTGATAGACGGACCAGTAGAAATAAAAAAACGACTCCCGTTGCTACCATCCATGCTCGGAAAACCCACAAATGAAAAATCTCCAAAAATTGCCTGGTACTGCTGGAGCTGCTCAAACGATTCCAGACGGACAGATAGGAGCATCTGTCGGCCATCAACCGCCTCAAGTTCCTCCTTAATAGCATAAATGTCTACGCCAGCAGGAGGATTCTCCGGAAAAATGTTGCAATAGGAAAGCAAATCTTGAAATTCCTTTGTATCAAAATTGCAGTTGCCATCTGCCCAGTCCACATAATGATTCAAGTCCATAAATAGCCGCTTCTGCAACATCTGATTTTTGGTATCATTTCTTAATCCATAAATCGAACAGCCCTCCGGCATAGCTGCCAAGGCTTCCTGCATCTCTTCCGCAGTCCATCCCAACCGGTCGCCAACAATGCTTTTTGCCCCTACAGCGGTAATAATGGAGAAACTATTAGGAAGGTGGTAAAGTCCGCCGTCAATTTCTTCCGCCATTAGGGGGCGCTCCATCACCCCCTCACGGCCCAAGTCCGGGTCTTGCTCAATATAAGGCCACAAATCTTCCAACAGACCCTGGTTTGCTGCCTGTGCAATATTCAGACAGCCGGGTCCTAAAATGTCCGGAGCATTGCCAGCCATCATTTCTGTGTTCAAACGGGCTTGGGCTGCGGCTAGCTCCTCTTCTGATGCAGAGGGTGAACCATAGTTTTCTACCGCAATATAGTACTTGCTGTTGGACTGATTAAAATCTAGTATAGCCAAACGAGTATCTGAGCTTAGATCTCCCATGGAAGCGTAGACCAAAATAGTTCTCTCGGGCATGGCGGCGGCGTCCGTCGGGGCCAAAGAGAACAGGCCGGTCTTACTGCCTATCATCAACGTTGCCAAGTTCCCGTCTCCCTGCGATATAAAATCAGCGATATCGGCAGCATTCAAGCCGGAGTCGAGCCAGTTGAGTACCAAAATTCCCTCCTCGCCCTCCTCTTGCCAGCAATACAACCCATCACCGCTTTGATAATTAAAAATGGTCTCACCACTGCCAGGCCAAAATTTTTCTGACCGGGGCACAGGATAAATCTTTCCCCAACTCTCTGCGGCTTTGTCTATCCGCCGTACTGTATAGGAGTGGCTACTATTGCTGTCAAACATATATGCACCCACTGTTCCGTCGCTGAAAAGCATCAAGTCACTTACAAATGCCCCAGGTGTATCCAAAATGAAGCGTACAATTCCGCTTTTGTTCAGCATCGCTACCGTACCATCTGCACAGGCAAAGATGTCCCCGTCTATATCAGACAAAAGTGCCGTCACCCGCTCTTTTCCAATCGTTTGGGCGATCTCGCCGCCGTTTAGGCTGCGCAGCTCCCGCCCTCGTATATCCAGCTGTCTATGAATTTCCGTTACCGTAGTTTCTGTAATATATCTCCACTTTTCTCCGCTCTCTGGATCAAAGTCATCTGGTAAGTCATAGCGCTGCACCATCTGCTTTTCTGTTACCCATAAAGTTCCGTCCCCGCCAGCGCGGAGGTTCTGAACACTCACGCCGCCCTCAGCATTTTCTGGGAGGGCGGCTGGTTGAAAATCCAGTCTCTCCGCCGCGCCGCCTTCCCGTGCGATACGTTGGAGCGTGTAGTCCAGGCCATACCCCGCTTCATCCGGTGTTCCGTCAGAACACAAGAGGTAGAAGTCATCCCCCATGCGGCAGCCCTCCTCCACCCGCCCTCCGCCCACGGTGAACGACAGAGTTTCGGCGGCGTAGACTACACTCTTGGGGGCGGCGCCCTCCTTTTGCTGACCGCAACCAATTAAAAGCAACAGAACTGAAAACAGCAATATAGTGTTCTTTTTTCCAGGCAGCTTCATTGCTCTTAAACCTCCATTTGAAAAATGGGTCTGCCGTTTAGCAGACCCATTTAAAGTGTTACAAATGATTAGATATCACTTTTTCCCTTGAGGGCACCCGCAGGAACAATTCACGTTTTCGCAGCTACACTTCCACCACGTGTCAACAACATCATCTGTCGCATAATACTTTCCACAATCAAAACAGTGCCCATATCTATGCAATTCTACCTTGTAGTGTATCCCACCAACACAGGTGCCTACCCTTTTATTGGTCTCTACCTCACCATAGTCAAATTGCAGAGTGCCACCACAAATCGGGCAGGATACCGCCCTCGGCTGGATCTCGCTGGCAGATGCCACGGCGGAGAGCAGGGAGACGCACATCATCAGGGCAGCGAACAGGCTGAACAGACGGGTCAGATGGCTTTTCTTCATCATATCACGTTTCTCCTTCTTTTGCAACAATTTTTGTCACATCGGGATCCATCCGGCGGGGCGTCCCGCTTACCCCGCCGTGATGACAGCATACTACACCCCTGGGAAAAAGTCCATGTCATCCCGCGCAACAAAAAAATTTCGTGAAATGACAACTTTTCTCCTTGTCTTTCCACCGGAGGCATGATATAGTGTTACAAAATTACCCAGTATAGAAAGAGAGGAACCAGCCATGCGGGAGATTCCCATCGGCGCGTACATCCGCCAGAACCGGGAGGCCCAGGGCCTGACCCAGCAGCAGCTCTGCGAGGGCATCTGCGAGCCCGCCACCATCTCCCGCATTGAAAACGGCCAGCAGACCCCCTGCCGCAGCCGCCTCAGCGCCCTGCTCCAGCGCCTGGGCCTGCCTGATGACCGGTACTTTGCCCTGCTGAGCCCCAACGAGATCGAGATCTCCAGCCTTCAGGCGGAGATCGTCTCCTGCGGCGTCCACGGCAGGCGGGAGCGGGGCCTGGAGCTGATTGCAAGGCTGGAGAGCATCATGGAGGCGGATGATCACATCACCCGCCAGTTCGTCCTGCGCTCCCGGGTTCTGCTGGGGGACTACGGCTTTGAGGAGCAGCTGGACATACTGCTGGAGGCCATCCGCCTGACCGTGCCCCGGTTTGATCTGGATAAAATCGATAGCTTTCTGTACAGCTTTGACGAGATCAAGATCATCAACCAGATTGGAAACGCCTACTCGGAGGCCGGACAATGCAAAAAAGCAATTGACATCTATGGTCAATTGCTTAAATATGTGCAGAAGCACAATCAGAATATGAACCGATCCGGCGGTCTGCTGCCACTGGTTGCCCATAACTATGCCCGGGAGCTTGATATCGCCGGTTTTTACGGAGATGCGGTGGATATTGCAGAGCTGGGCCGTCAGTCCTGTATTGACTCCGGGCACTATCAGGCTATGCCCGGCCTGCTGCACATTATGGCCGAATCCTATCATTTCCTTGGAGATGATGAAAAGAGCAGAGATCTCTATCGCCAGGCGTATGGCATCTATAAAGCGGTTGGCAATGAGCGCGACCTCCGCCTCCTGGAGAAAGATGTAAGAGAACAATTAGAATCCGACTTGTTTTCCTAGGCAAGTTCCCCTAACCTGCCCGGTGCATCATCATCCATGGGCCGGATACCGGGTTTCTCCGGCTTTTCGGGCTTGTCGGGGTTCAGAGGTTCGCCGCCAATGACGGGCGGGGGATCGGGCTCATCGCAGCAGGCCGCCGCAGGCGCCAGGGCCGTCAGGCACAGCAGCAGACTCAGCAGCAGGGATGCAAGTTTTTTCATATCCGGGGACCGTCCTTTCATTTTTCTGATATTCCCACTATACCACAGGACAGGCGGAAGCGCCATATCGTCCTGTGTAATTTTTTTGTTGCGTCAGATGACAACTCCCGACTATATCAGGCGCTGTTTGAAAAATGGAAAGAATAATATCCCCCCACCCGGCTTGCGGGGTTCCCGTTCTTCCGGTATAATCGGCGGCAGCCGGTTATACTTTTCTTGTCCCAAGGAGGAACACAACATGAAAAAGACGCTTCTCTCTCTGCTGCTGGCTCTTGTGCTGGCGCTGACCGCCTGCGGCGGCAATTCTGGTACCCCCTCTGACAGCTCCGCTCCCGCCGCCGGAGGCTCCACCCTGGTCTACGGCAGCGGCGACTATACCCGCATCAACCCGGCCATGGACGAGCACGGGGAGATCAACATTCTCCTGTTCAACGGCCTCACCGCCCACGACGGCAAAAACCAGGTGGTCCCTTCCCTGGCCAGAAGCTGGGAGTTTGATGAGAGCACCTATACCTACACCTTCCACCTGGAGGAGGGGGTGAAGTGGCACGACGGCCAGCCCTTCACCGCCGGGGACGTGAAGTTCACCATCGAGGCCATCATGGACCCGGACAACGGCTCGGAGAACGCCCCCAACTATGAGGACGTGGAGGAGATCACGGTGGTGGACGATCACACCGTCGCCTTCCGGCTCTCTGCCCCCAACGCGGCCTTTCTGGACTATATGACCATGTCCGTGCTGCCCAGGCACCTGCTGGAGGGGGAGGACTTCCAGGAGTCCGCCTTCTTCCGCGCCCCGGTGGGTACCGGCCCCTATCAGCTGGCCGCCTGGGACGAGGGGCAGGCCATCACCCTCGCCCGGAACGAGGACTACTTCAAGGGCCCCGCCAACATCGAGACGATCGTCTTCAAGATTGTCACCGACGACAACGCCAAGGCGGTGCAGATGCAGTCCGGGGAGCTGGATCTGGCGCTGCTGACCCCCAAGGACGCGGCCAATTTCCAGGGAAAAGAGGGCTTCACCGTCTACGAGATGGAGACTTCGGACTACCGGGGCATCCTCTTCAACTTCCAGAACCCCTATTGGACGGAGAACCGGGATCTGATTCCCGCCGTGTGCTGCGCCATTGACCGGCAGGCCATCGTGGACGCGGTGCTCCTGGGCCGGGGCGTCCCGGCCTACAGCCCCCTCCAGCGCAACCTCTACAACCTGGAGGACGTGGAGCGCTGGGACTGCGACCCCGCCCGTGCCCGGCAGATCCTGGAGGACGCCGGATGCACCCTGAACGGCGAGGGCTTCTATGAGCGGGACGGCCAGGAGGTTGGCTTCGTCCTCAGCGTGGGGGCCGGGGATCAGGTCCGGCTGGACATCGCCCAGGCCGCCGCCCAGCAGCTCCAGGAGGTGGGCATCCGCTGTACCGTGGAGGTCCCGGCCAAGGTGGACTGGGGCGGCCAGATGGCCTACCTCATCGGCTGGGGCAGTCCCTTTGACGCGGACGACCACACCTACAAGGTCTTCGGCACCGGTAAGGGCGCCAACTACTCCGGCTACTCCAACCCCCAGGTGGACCAGTACCTGAGCGAGGCCCGCCAGTCCGCCGACCCCGCCGTCCGCAAGGCGGCCTATGCCAGGTTCCAGGAGGCCCTGGCCGCGGACCCCGCCTTCGCCTTCATCTGCTACGTGGACGCGGACTACACGGCCAAATCATCCCTCCAGGGCATCTCCCCCGATACCGTCATGGGCCACCACGGCGTGGGGATCTTCTGGAACGTGTGCGACTGGACAATCGGGTAGGCAGTCATTCTTTTCTTTTGAAATGCGAATCAATAGTAGAAACGCTCTAAAAAGGCGAAAAAAGCGAGAGCGGAGAAGACGAGGAAAAAGATGCCCTGTAGAGAGCGGGCGCGAGAGGCATCCTGGAAGGCAGCTTTGAGATTAGCCCAATGGAAAAAGGA
>CAJUQS010000050.1 GCA_910588365.1 uncultured Oscillospiraceae bacterium
GACGATGGAACTGACTTACAAGCAGGCGGGCGATTACCTGATTCCCGACCTGGAAGTGGACGGAGCGGACGAGTGGGAGGAAATGCCCCTGGGCAAGTACGGGATGCTGCGGGAGACATTCCTGGAGGAACACCACCCAGGGACGTACACCTCCATGCTGCTGACGGGGCGGCTGTACCCGCACCTGCGGGAGATCGACCGGCAGGCCCAGGAGCAGGTGGACAGAACGGTGGCCGATCTGATGAAGCAGAACGGCGTGGACGAGGCGATGAAGGCCCGCGATCAGATGGGCTGGGTTCAGGCGGTGAACAGCTTCACGGCCCAGGCGGAGGAGATCGTGCTGGCGGAGATCGTCTACAAGTAAATCAGGAACAGCAGGAGACGGTGGGCGAACAGCCCGCCGTTTCTGCGTCTGTGGAGGAACCGCCCGCCCCTGGGGCGCCGGACCTCTCTCTGTTCTCCCTGTTCCCCACGGTGGAAGAACAGATTGAAAATATTGCCCAGGCCCAGGCGGAGGACCGGCAGACGGCCCAGCAGCAAACTTCCATTCCCGCCGGACAGGTGCCGGAGACAGTCATTGGCCGCGCTCTCACCTGCGGCGGCAACGAACAGCACAGCATTGAGCGCATGGTGGCGTTCTTCCAGAAGGCCCCCACCGGCTCTGCCGCCGCCTCCTTCATGGAGAAGGAGTTTAGCGAGGGCGGCAAGGGCGTTACCATTGCCGGACAGGACTATGCGCTGTGGTTTAATCGGGAAGGTTTCCGTATCGCGCCGGGGCGTTCCGCCTTTGGTTCCGGCAGTACCCTTGTTACCTGGGTAAACGCTGCCGCTATGGTGTCCAACCTCCTGCGGGATGGTACGTTTGCCAGTCAGGAAAAAATCAACGCCGCTCCTGATAACGAAGTACGGGAACTGGCTGAAAAACTGTGGTATCTCCGCCAGGATTTCAGCGACAGCGCAAAGGAGCAAAATCTTTTGCCTACAATCTCCCAGCATTTCTTGGGCAAGGGGTTCCCGGAAGATACCAAGCAGATTGCCGAACTGCTGAAAACCCCGGTCCATCGCCAGCAGATTTTGCAGGAGCTGGACGCATTTATGGTCGAATATAAATACCACCCGGACCTCCTGCGCTTTCGCAAAATCCATAACCCGGCGGAGCTGTTCAGAAGCATTGACCGCTTATCCGCAACGAAAGAGCAATATAAGGCGGTAGAGGGGTTCGCCCCGGCAAAAGCCGGCTTCATCACCGAGGATGAGATCACCCGTCTGCTGGCCAGAGGCCCCAGCATTTCCGAGAGCAAGCTGCAAATATACGCCTATTTTGTCCAGGGCCACAACGCCAAGGAGTGCGCTGACTTTCTGAAAAGCAGCTATGGCGAAGGCGGACACTGCTACACCGGCTATGACGAGAACCATGGCACCAAGGGAATCAGCTTCACCCGTTCGGATGAGGAATCCGGCTATAAGGGCTATGATACGGTCACGCTGAACTGGAACCAGGTGCAGAAGCGCATCCGGGCGTTGATCGACAATGGGCAGTATCTCAACGATCAGGAAAAAGCATATCTTCCGGCCTATGAGAAAGTGACGCTTGCCCGGAGGATTTATCATTTTTACAGCATGGACCCCAACCGGACCAATCCCCCCGGCAGCGATATGGACGCCGCCGTGAAGAAAATCCGGGCCATTCTGGAAGCTGATGATTCCAAAAAACACTCTAAACTGTACGGCGAAATGTTCACCATTATGGCTGCTGTTTCCCCGGACAGCCCGGAGTACCGGCGGATGATCCCC
>CAJUQS010000051.1 GCA_910588365.1 uncultured Oscillospiraceae bacterium
CAACTGTTGTCCCCCTCTGAAAGGCAGGTTCCTCACGCGTTACTCACCCGTCCGCCACTAAGTAACCCAATCCGTTGACCGAAATCTCCTTCATAGGCACCCCGTTCGACTTGCATGTGTTAAGCACGCCGCCAGCGTTCGTCCTGAGCCAGGATCAAACTCTCAATAAAATGGTATCCAAACACCGAAGTGTTTAAATCACTTTATCAAAGCTTTATCTTAGCTTCAAACTTGCTTGCCGCTCCAGCGGGTAATTGACCAACCCCGCCTCGCAGCTTCTTTGTCCATGTCTTTTTCAGACATCGAACTCTGGTGCTTTTCGTTCGTTACATTGTTTAATTTACAAGGTACTCGCCGCCGCCTCAGTGGCGGAACGTTTTTTATTTTACCACACTTTTTTGAGCTTGTCAAGTACTTTTTTCAACTTTTTTCGAAGTTTTTTCAGTGCTTTGCTCGCTCCGCTTTCCGCTTCAGAAAGCTTTGTTATTTTATCACATCAGCTTTCTTTTGTCAAGTACTTTTTCAACTTTTTCAAAATTTTTTCAGCGCTCAACTCGCTTCCAGCCTCTTCCTCTCGAAAGCTTGATTATCTTACCACATCTGCTTCCGTTTGTCAAGTGCTTTTTTCAGATTCTTTTGAACCTTTTTCCCTCAGCCCTCCAGAACCCCGCCTCCCTCTCGGACAGCTCGCTTACTATACCAAATCCTTCACCCTTTGTCAATACCTTTCGGGAAAAAAACTGGAAATTTCTCGAAATTTGTCGTTTCCTGTCTGTCCCTGCCGGTCTGAGAGCACATTTCACCTGGTTTTTCGCAGGAATCGGGATTTACACTGCGGATTTTTCCTATATACTCTTATTATAATATAGTGTATCCTGAATTTACCGCCTGATGATATGGAAGGAGGAATCTCTTTTGCGATTTACAAAGATGAACGGAGCGGGAAATGACTTCCTTATATTGAATAACCTCGTGGAGCATATCGACCACAGTCTCTTCCCCTCCATTGCCAGAACCCTGTGCCACCGCCGCCTGTCCATCGGGGCCGACGGCCTGATGGTCGTGGAGTCCCCCAGTCAGGGCGGCGACTACCGGATGCTGTTCTATAATGCCGACGGCTCCCCGGGCGAGATGTGCGGCAATGGGGCCCGCTGCATCTGCCGCTACGGCCGGGAGGCCGGTCTGGCCGGGGACGAGCAGACGGTGGAAACCCCCTCGGGCATTGTCACCGGCTGCCGTATCGACCGGCGCAATTACCGCATTCGCCTGACAGACCCCAGCGTCCTGCGCCTGGACTGCCAGGCGGAAGCCTGCGGCAGGCGGTGGGACTGCTCCTATGTGGAGCTGGGCACCCCCGGCCTGCCCCACGCCGTGGTCCCCTTCCCCGGACTGGCTCAGAAGTCCATGGAGGAGATGCGGGCGCTGGGCCGGGAGCTGCGGTGGGCTCCGGCCTTCCCCAAGGGCGCCAATGTCAACTTCTGCGACATCACCGGGCCGGACCAGGTGGCGGAGCTCACCTATGAGCGGGGCGTGGAGGACTTTACCTACGCCTGCGGCACCGGCACGGGCTCCGCGGTGCTGGTGCTCACCCTGACGGGCCGGGTCAGCGGGGAGAACGTGGAGGTCTCGGTGCCCGGCGGCAGGCTATACGTCACCATTGACCGGGACGGCGACGCGGTCAATGCCATCTGGCTCACCGGTCCCACCAATATTGTCTGTGAGGGCGAGGTCCGGGACGAGGATCTGGTCCTGCCGGAATAACAGAATTTGTGTATATTATAGGAGGAAAGAAGAATGAGCAGGAATCTGGACAGGAAATCCGTTGCCAGGAACTATCTGTTTCTGGGCATTATGCTGGCCGCCATGGTCCTGGGCTGTATTGTGGGATGGATCTTCCCCGCCGCCGTGGATGAGGGCGGAAGCGTCATCTCCGGCACCGGCGCCACCGTCCTCAAGCCCATGGGCACGGTGTTCATCAATATGATGTTCTGCGTCGTGGTGCCCATGGTCTTTGCCTCTATCTCCAGCGCCGTGGCCAACATGGAGAGCCGGAAGCGGGCGGGCCGGATCATGGGCGTCACCGTGGCCACCTTCGTGGTCACGGGAGCCATTGCCGCCATCATCATGTACTTCCTCATGCGGCTGTTCCCGCCGGTCCTCATCCCCTGGACGGACATCCCGGCGGAGGAGATGGGCGACCACGCCACCATGGCGCAGATGATCGTCAACTTCTTCACCGCCGAGGACTTTGTGGGCCTGCTCAGCCGCCGGGCCATGCTGCCGCTGATCGTCTTCTCCCTTCTCTTCGGCTTTGGCGTGAACCTCAACGGCGGCCGGGAGACCCCGGTGGGCCGCTTTCTGGAGGATCTGGCCGGCGTGATGCTGAAGGTGGTCAAGATCGTCACCTACTACGCCCCCGTCGCCTTCTTCGGCATCTTCGCCGATCTGGTGGCCACCTACGGCCCCCAGATCACGGAGAACTACGGCCGGGCCCTGCTGGTGTACTACCCCCTGTGCCTGGTGTATGTCTTCACGGCCTTTCCCCTGTTCGCCTGGTTCGGCGGCGGCAGGAGCGGCGTGAAGGTCATGCTCCGGCACATCGCCAAGCCGGCCATCGTCTCCCTGGGCACCTGCTCCTCTGTAGCCACCATCCCCACCAACATGGAGGAGGCCGCGGACACCGGCATCTCCAAGGATGTCTCCGACATGGTTCTGCCCCTGGGCGCCACCATGCACATGGACGGCTCCTGCTTCTCCTGCGTTTTGAAGATCGCCTTCGTACTGGGCGTGTTCGGCGTCCCCTTTGAGGGCGTCGGGATGCTGGTGAAGGTGGTTCTGGTGGCGGTGCTCTCCTCGGTGGGCATGAGCGGCGTCCCCGGCGGCGGCTACATCGGCGAATACATCATCTGCTCCATCTTCTTCCCCAACCAGATGGAGCTGGCCTACCCCATTCTGGTCGCCATCGGCAACCTGGTGGATCCCCCGGCAACCATGATCAACTCCGCCGGCGACTACGTGGTCTCCTTTATCGTCTCCCGCTTCGTGGACGGGAAGGACTGGCTGGAGAAGGCCCTGGCTAAGCGGAAGTAATTGAACCGAAGGAAGGGAGCCCTCCATCACGGGCTCCTTTTCTTTATTATTACCGGAATTTTCCTGTTTTTGTGTTGCGCCCAGGCTGGATTTCGTGTATGATGATGGATGCGCATCCACGCCGGGATCCCGCAGGAGATCCCGAACTACATATAGATAAGGAGATCTGAACCATGCCTGTCAATATCAGGGGAAGAAGCTTTTTAAAGCTGCTGGACTACACGCCCGCCGAAATCCGCTACCTGCTGGAGCTGAGCAAGGAGTTCAAGCGTCTCAAGCGCTGCGGCGTTCCCCACCGCTATCTGGAGAACAAGAACATTGTCCTCCTGTTCGAGAAGACCTCTACCCGGACGCGCTGCGCCTTCGAGGTGGCCGGGAACGATCTGGGTCTGGGCGTGACCTATCTGGACCCCGGCAGCTCCCAGATGGGCAAGAAGGAGTCCATCGCCGACACCGCCCGGGTGCTGGGCCGGATGTACGACGGCATCGAGTACCGGGGCTTCCAGCAGGAGCTGGTGGAGACTCTGGCGAAGTACGCCGGCGTACCGGTCTGGAACGGCCTGACGGACCAGTTCCACCCCACACAGATGCTGGCGGACCTGCTGACCATGGAGGAGAAGTTCGGCTCCCTGAAGGGCCTGCGCTTCACCTATATGGGGGATGCCCGCAACAATATGGGCAACTCGCTGATGATCGCCTGCGCCAAGATGGGCATTCACTTCACCGCCTGCGCCCCCAAGGAGCTGTTCCCCGCCCCGGAGCTGGTGGAGGCGGCCAAGGCCATCGCGGCGGAGAACCACTGCACCGTCCGCCTGACGGAGGACGTGGACGAGGGGACCCGGGGCGCCAATGTGATCTACACCGACATCTGGGTCTCCATGGGGGAGCCGGACGAGGTGTGGGAGACCCGCATCAGGCTCCTCAAGCCCTATCAGGTCAACGCCGCCGTGATGGAGAACGCGGATCCGGAGGCGATCTTCATGCACTGCCTGCCCTCCTTCCACGACACCAAGACCACCATCGGCGCGGAGATTGCCGAAAAGTTCGGCATTCCCGAGATGGAGGTCACGGACGAGGTCTTCGAGTCCCCACGGTCGGTGGTCTTTGACGAGGCGGAGAACCGGATGCACACCATCAAGGCCGTCATCTACGCGACGCTCTGCTGATCTCCCCCGCCCCGGGACCGCCTGTGGAATTCCGCTTGCCCGCCTCCTGTGGACGGCGGCGGCATTCCCGTCATTATGCACAAGAAAACCGCAAAAACTTCCACATTCTAAACAGAGGTTTCACAAAAAACCCGGTTGTTTTTTCCATAAAAAAATGGTATGATAAGCTATGGATGGAGAACTGGGCGGGGCCTATATCCTGCCCGCTCTGCAAGGAAAATTTGAGGAGGATGATACCAATGAACGCTTATGTCGCCAGCGTGATCGAGAATGTGAAGAAGAAGCACAGCAACGAGCCCGAGTTTGTGCAGACCGTGGAGGAGGTTTTGACCTCTATCGCCCCCATGGTGGACAAGCACCCCGAGTATGAGAAGGCCGACCTGCTCAACCGCATTGTCGAGCCCGAGCGCATGTTCACCTTCCGCGTGGTGTGGATGGACGACAACGGCAATTATCATACAAACATCGGCTATCGCTGCCAGTTCAACGGCGCCATCGGCCCCTACAAGGGCGGCCTGCGCTTCCAGCCCAACGTCTACCCCGGCATCATCAAGTTCCTGGGCTTTGAGCAGATCTTCAAAAACAGCCTGACCGGCCTGCCCATCGGCGGCGGCAAGGGCGGCGCCGACTTCGATCCCGCTGGCAAATCCGATGCAGAAATCATGCGTTTCTGCCAGAGCTTCATGACCGCGCTCTACCGCTACATCGGGCCCGACATCGACGTTCCCGCCGGCGACATGGGTGTGGGCGGCCGTGAGATCGGCTACCTGTACGGCCAGTACCGCCGCCTGAAGGGCGTGTGGGAGAACGGTGTGCTCACCGGCAAGGGCTTCAGCTACGGCGGCAGCCTGACCCGTCCCGAGGCCACCGGCTACGGCGCTATGTACTACCTCCAGGAGGTCCTCAAGCACGAGGGCGAGGACATCAAGGGCAAGACCATCGCCTGCGCCGGCTTCGGCAATGTGACCTGGGGCATCTGCAAGAAGGCCCACCACCTGGGCGCCAAGGTTGTCACCCTGTCCGGCCCCGACGGCTACATCTACGATCCCGATGGCGTCTCCTCCTCCATGGAGAAGGTGGACTACCTGGTCGAGATGCGCAATTCCGGCCGCAACAAGGTGAAGGATTACGCGGACAAGTTCGGCGTGGAGTTCCATCCCGGCGAGAAGCCCTGGGGCGTCAAGGCCGATGTCATCATGCCCTCCGCCATGCAGAACGACGTGCACATGGAGCACGCCAAGCAGATCGTGGCCAACGGTGTGAAGTACTACATTGAGGTGGCCAACATGCCCACCACCAACGACGCTCTGTTCTATCTCATGGAGCAGAAGAACATGATCGTCGCTCCCTCCAAGGCCGTCAACGCCGGCGGCGTGGGCGTGTCCGCCCTGGAGATGAGCCAGAACAGCGAGCGTCTGGTCTGGACCGCCGAGGAAGTGGACGCCCAGCTGCACAAGATGATGGAGAACATCCATCGCGTGTCCATGGAGGCCGCTGAGGAGTACGGCCTGGGCTACAACCTGGTGGCTGGCGCCAACCTGGCCGGCTTCAAGAAGGTTGCCGAGGCCATGATGGAGCAGGGCATTTTCTAATCCATCCAACGTATTTTCTGCAAAAGAGCGCCCCGGGGATATTCCCCGGGGCGTTTTCGCCTGCCAAAATCGGTTGCGCTCCTATGGCACACAATTCGCTGCCCGCTTCACACAGCTGCTTCTCCCCTGGAGCCGCCTTTGGCGGCGAAAAGTTTTCTTTTGATTCTTTTCTTTTCCAAAAGAAAAGAATGACTGCCCCATCTTATTTCAGCATCTTCCTGCACGCCCTGGCCAGCTCGTCCAGGGTGCTGCACGGGAGCATCTGGCAGAGCATGGCCATGGTCTGGATGCTGCGCACATAGGGCCACTTTCTCTCGGGGATGGGGTTGAGCCACAGCACCTTGCCGGCCTGCCGTCTCGCCTCCGTCAAGGATCTGGCGGCCCGGGGGATGTCAATGGTCTTGGTGTCGGAGAGAATCAAGAGCGTAGTGGAGGGCCCCAGGGGGGCGGGCCTGCGGCGGCACAGCTCCTCCAGCGCGGACCCCAGGTCGGTCCCCCGGCCATAGAGCCCGGAGGAGCGGACGTAGTCCCGAAAGGCATCCATGTTTTGCAGAGCGAAGGGGTCCACCTGATGGACCTCCTCCGAGAAAAGAAACGTCAGGGAGGACTCTGACACCTCGGACATGGATTTGATAAACCGCAGGGCGAACTCCGAGAATTGCAGCATGGACCCGGACACATCGCACAGCAGCACCAGCCGCCGCCGTTTCTGCCGCTTGCGCCGGTAGGACAGCCGGCAGAAGCTCCCGCCGGTCTCCAGCCCCTTTCGGATGGTGCGCTTGAAATCCAGCTTCCCGCTGTGGCCGCCGGACTTGCGGTGGCGGCTGAGCTCAGCGTCCAGCTGCCGGGAGATGGCGGCGATCAGGGCCGCCGCCCGGGGGATGTCCGCCTCCTTGAAGCAGGAGATATCCCGGTACAGCAGCGCCAGATCCGGGTCCGAGGCCTCCACGCCGACGGCGGAGTCCTCCATCACCATCTGCTGCTCCAGCAAAAAGCGCATGAACACCGAACGGATAAAGCTGCTGTAGAGCTTCTGCGGGCTGCGGTCCATGGTGCCCCTCGTCCGCTCCAGCATCTGCCGCAGCTGCTCCCGCTTGTCCTCCCCCATGGAGATGTAGACCTCCCGCAGATCCTCCCGCAGGTCGATGGGCTGGCCGTTCACCTGCAGGTCCCGCTCCGCCTCGGCCCGGCGCCGCGCCATCTCCCGCGCCTCGGCCTCGTGCTGGCGCCGGAGGGCGTCCCGCTTCTCCGCGCTGACGAAAAAGCCGTCAAAGGCCCGCTGAAAGACCGCCTGTTCCTCCCGGCTCTTGGCGTAGACCGCCTGCAGGGCCCCCCGCACCGCCGTCCGGCTGGTGAGATCCAGGGCGGCGAGAATTTCGCAGGCGTCCGCCGTCTCCTGCACCCCCACCGGCAGACCCTCCTGCCGCAGCAGGGCGGAGAACTCCGACAGCTTCTCCAGATAGACGGCGCCGCTCATGACTGTCCGACGCCGTGGCCGCAGGCTCCGCAGTGTCCGTGATCATGGCCGTGCTCGTGGGAATGGCCGCATCCGCACGCCTGCCCGCCGCCGGAGAAGACCGTCCCCGCGGCCTCCTGGTCCTCGCTGCTCTTCAGGACAAAGCCGATGGTCTGACGGGCGGCCTCCGGCGTCAGATCGCTGAGGCCCAGGGCCTCCAGGGCGGACACCCAGTCCAGCGTCTCGGCGATGGAGGGCTTTTTCAAAATGGCGTCGTTCTCCCGCAGAGCGTGGATGGCCCGGGCCGCCTGGACGGCCAGGTGCTCATTGACATTGGGCAGCTTGGCCCGGATGATGGCCACCTCCTTCTCCACGTCCGGATACTGGATGTAGAGATAGGCGCACCGCCGCCGGAGGGCCTCGCTGAGGGGGCGGGCCCGGTTGGAGGTGAGCACCACGAAGGGGACGGTCCTGGCCCGCACCGCCCCCACCTCGGGGATGGTGATCTGCATCTCGCTGAGCAGCTCCAGCAGGAACGCCTCAAACTCCTCGTCCGCCTTGTCGATCTCGTCGATGAGCAGCACCACCGGCTCCTCGGACCGGATGGACCGGAGCAGGGGCCGCTCCAGCAGGTACTCGTCGCTGAACAGGGATTTGGTCAGCGCGTCC
Organism: uncultured Oscillospiraceae bacterium; assembly: GCA_910588365.1. Classification (GTDB taxonomy): domain Bacteria; phylum Bacillota; class Clostridia; order Oscillospirales; family Oscillospiraceae; genus Pelethomonas. The sequence continues at coordinate 7,974 of CAJUQS010000051.1, forward strand.
GGGTCCTGGCGGTTCATCTGCACCTGGATGCTCAGCAGCTGCTTCTGGTAGTTCCACTCGTAGAGGGCCTTGCTCTCGTCCAGGCCCTCGTAGCACTGGAGGCGGACCAGCTCCCGATCCAGGGCGGCCGCCATCACCTTGGCAATCTCCGTCTTGCCCACACCGGCCGCGCCCTCAATGAGCAGGGGCCGGCCCAGCTTCAGAGCCACCAGCAGTGTCGTGACCAGACTGTCGTCATAAATATAGTGCGCGGCGTCCAGCTTCGCCTTCAGGGAAGAAATATCCATTGGATAGCCTCCTTTGTTAAGCATTTAACATAGCTCTCTGCAACTATACCATATTTTTAACCAAAAGGCAATTATTTTTGTGTGGAAATCCGGGGCCGGGAGGTGTACAATACACCCGTCCCCCCGTTCTCCGGGAGAAGAAGGGGGACTGTCAGATCAACACCCTGAGAGGATGGATACGCAATGAAGGAACAAGAGCTGCTGGCCCAGGCGCTGGAGCTGGGATTTGCCAACGCCGCGCTGATTGACACGGGGGATCTGATCTTCGTCCCCGCTTTCCGCCCCCTGTGCCAGGAAAACCTGTGCGGAAAGTACGGGGTCAATTACGCCTGCCCGCCGGACTGCGGCACAGTGGAGGAGATGCGTCAAAGCGTCCTGCGCTGGCCCCGCGCCCTGGTCATGCAGTCCATGTGGGACATTGAGGACCCCATGGACGAGGCCCAGACCAAGCCCGCCAAGGGCCGGCACAACAAGCTGACGCGCCAGCTGATCGACCGGGCCGGCGCCCCCGGGTTGATGATCGGCGCCAGCGGGTGCAGTCTGTGTACGCCCTGCGCCCTGGCGGAGGGCCTGCCCTGCCGGTTCCCGGACCTGCGCTACTCCTGCATGTCCGCCTACTGCATCTTTGTCAAGGAGCTGGCCGGGCTCTGCGGCATGGAGTACGACTGCGGTCCCGGGGTCGTGGCGTTTTTCAGCATGTACTGCTTTGACAACAGGTAAACATCCGGCGGAGGCTCAGAAACAGCACATTGGGGGAGGACAGTTCGCTGTCCTCCCCCAATGTGCTGTCCCAGTCCAGCCCCGGATCTCTACGAGAGTTTGCTTTAAAACCGGCGGAATGCCGGACCAGGGGAGTTTTTTTGCTGAGCAAGGCGATCTTCCTCATTGGCCCTCAGGACCTCCGGCTGCGTCCAGGGCGGCCATCTCCCCGTTCACCCGCTCCTCACAGGCGCGCATGGCCAGAATGGTCCGCTCCATGAGGACGTCCAGCTCCCAGCCCAGAAGCTCCGCCCCCTGGCGGATGACGTCCCGGCTGCACCCGGCGGCGAACTTCTTGTCCTTGAACTTCTTCTTCAGGCTGCTGACCTCCATGTCCTGTACACTCCTGCTGGGGCGCATTTTCGCCGCGGCCCCGATGAGGCCCGTGAGCTCGTCGGCGGCGAAGAGGACCTTCTCCATCTCATGCTCCGGCTTCACATCGGCGCACAATCCGTACCCGTGGCTGACCACGGCATGGATCAGCTCCTCACTTGCCCCCGCCGCCCGCAGCAGCTCCGGGGCCTTCTGGCAGTGCTGGTCCGGCCACTGCTCAAAGTCGATGTCGTGCAGAAGGCCCGCCATGGACCAGAAGTCCGCCTGTTCCCCGTGGCCCAGCTCCCGCGCGTACCAGGCCATCGCGCCCTCCACCGTCAGGGCGTGGAGGATATGGAAGGGCTCCTTGTTGTACTGGCGCAGCAGTGCCAGCGCCTCTTCTCTGGTGTTCAGCATGTCGTTTCTCCTTTGTTCATATCTGATGTATTCCCGCTCAGCACAGCAGGCATCCCAGCAGCTCCATCACCTCCCCCGCCCGCCGGCTGGCCCGCTCACCCAGGCGGTTGAACAGCTTTTGCAGACAGGGGTCCACGGCTTCATCCGCCGCCCGCTGGTAGTTGAAGCCGCCGCAGGCCTCCTGGTGATAGCAGGAGCGGAGGGCCTGCGCAAGGTTCTCCCACCGCCTGTGCTCCACCGTAATGGCCGGGGCGTACTGCTGGCCGGTGATCAGGAAGCGGGCCGCGCACAGCTCCCGGGCCGCGGCCTGCTTCTCCCCGGCGATGCGGCGCAGCAGCCGGGCCGCGCTCTGGTTGGACACCCGTTTGGACAGGGACAGGCAGCACCGGCAGCCCGCCAGCTCCTCCTCGATGAAACCCTCCAGCACCGCCAGGGAGCCCTGGGCCTCCGTGCCCATGCAGCAGGGGTTGCGCTCCGCCCCGGGCAGGTCCCCCTCTCCCCCCTCCTGGGCGGGAGCGGGCTGCGCCGGCTGGACGCCGGCCACAGCGGGGGCGGATTCTGCGGATACAGGCGCGGGGGCGGCGGCATTCTCTCCCAGTGAATCCCCGGCATAGGGGTCCACGCCGGGGGACACCCGCTGCCAGACCTGGTCATATACGCGGTAGTCGTAGGCGGCGGATACGCCCTGCCCGCCGCCTGAAATAGTATTCTCCATAGCAACAGCCTCCTTTACAAGGCCATTGTATGTGAATGGACGGCAAAAGGTTATCCTTCTCCTATCATTCCGCCCTTCAGCGCCAGCAGATATTCCGCCGCCATGCGGTAGCCCTCAAAGCCGTGGCCGGCGAAGGTCTTGCAGCAGGCCAGCCGGACGTAGGACACCTGCCGGAAGTCCTCCCGCTTGCTGACATCGGAGAGGTGGACCTCCACCGCCAGGAGCCCCACCGCCTTCAGCGCGTCCAGCAGTGCCACGCTGGTGTGGGTGTAGGCGGCGGGGTTGATGACGATGCCGTCCATCTTCCCATAGGCGGCCTGGATGGCGTCCACCAGGGCCCCCTCGTGGTTGGACTGGAAAATTTCCCCCTCAATCCCCAGCTCCCGGCAGAAGCCCTGGATATACGCCTCCAGGGCGGCATAGGTCTGCTTTCCGTAGATGTCCGGCTCCCGGATGCCCAGCATATTCAGGTTGGGGCCGTTGAGAAACAGCAGCTTCATCGGCGCGTCAGCTCCTTTTCAATGTTATCCAGTGTCTCCTCCAGGGGACCGCTGTTGTCCACGGTTACGTCCGCAAAGGCGGCGTACAGCGGCGCCCGCCGCTCCCACAGCTCGCCCAGCTCCATACTCTGGGACACCGGACGGCCCGCCGTGGACAGCAGGGACAGCGGCCGGGTGACGTGGATGATGACCCCGTTCTGGCGGAGGGGGGCGAAGTTCTCCCGCCGGGTGACCACGCCGCCGCCGGTGCTGAGGACGCAGCCGGTGCGGCTCCCGGCCTCCCGGACCACCTGGCTCTCCAGGGCGCGGAAGGCGTCCTCCCCCTCCCCGGCGAAGATCGCGGGAATGGTCTTTCCTGCCCGCTCCTCCACCAGCCTGTCCAGATCCAGAAACTCCCTCCCCAGCCGCCGGGCAAGGCGGCGGCCCAGGGTGCTCTTGCCGCAGCCGGGCATCCCGATGAGGACCACGTTCTCCATCTGCCCGGTGAGATCGGTCAGGACCTCCTCCAGCCGGCTGTCCGGGATGCTCCCGCCGGTGAACAGCTCCGCAGCCCGCCGGGCCTGGGCCGCCAGCATGGGAAGGCCGCAGGAGCAGGGGATGCCCCGTGCCTCCGCCTCCAGCAGCAGGGCGGTGCGCAGGGGGTTGTACACCACGTCCAGCACCCCCTCCAGCCCGGGAAAGCTGTCCAGCGGCACCGGGCAGACGCCGCAGTTGGGGTACATGCCCACCGGCGTGGTGTTGATGAGCACTTTGGCGTCCGCGTGGCGGGAGAGGTTTTCATAGTTGTCCTCCCCCCTCCGGGAGACCACCGCCACACGGGCCGCCCCCAGTGCCTCCGCAGCGGCCCGGGCGGTGCGGCTGGTGCCGCCGGAGCCCAGAATCACCACCTTTTTCCCCGCCATGTCCACCCCTGCCCGCCGGGCCAGGTAGATCAGGCCGTCCATGTCCGTGTTGTACCCGGTCAGCCTTCCGCCCCGGTTCACCACCGTGTTCACCGCCCCGATGGCGGCGGCACGGGGGTCAACCTCATCGCACAGGGGAATGACCGTCTGCTTGTAGGGGATGGTGACGTTGAGCCCCTTGAATTCCCGGCGGCGCAGCAGCTCCTCCACCGCCTCCGGCGGCGTGGGCAGCAGCCGGTAGTCGTAGCCCGCCAGGGCCTTGTGCAGCTGGGGGGAGAAGCTGTGGCCCAGCTTTTCCCCTAAAAGGCCGTATTCCATCTCAGAACACCTCTTGATAGGCGCCCAGGAAGGTGAAGAACTCCTCTTTTTCCAGCTGGCTGAGGACGGTCTGGGTGTCCTTGCTGCCCACGGACGCCTCCACGTCGAAGTAGAAGCGGAACTCGAAGTCCTTGCCGGGGATGGGGCGGCTTTCCAGCTTGCAGATGTTCAGCCCCCGGGTGGCGAACTTGGCGATGAGGCTGTACAGGGAGCCGGGGCGGTGGCTGGCGGAGGCCACGAAGGTGATCTTGTTGGCTCCCTCGTAGATCTCCAGGTTCCTGGAGATGCAGATGAAGCGGGTATAGTTGTGGTCGCTGTTGGAAACCCGGTCGGAGAGGACCCGCAGGTTGTACAGGTCCGCGCAGTTGGCGGAGGCGATGGCGGCCACGTCGGTACGCCCGCTCTGGGACACGTACTGGGCGGCGGCGGCGTTGTTGCTGAAGACGGTGAACTTCACGCCGCTGCTCTTGAGGAACTCGCTGCACTGGTTGAGGGCCTGCTCGTGGGCCACCACCTCCTTCACGTCCGCCAGCTTCACCCCGGGGCCGGCCAGCAGGCAGTGCTCGATCTTCAGCTTCAGACTGCGGACGATCTTGCAGTTGTACTTCTCCATGAGATCGTAAACCTCGGTGACGGAGCCGGCGGAGCTGTTTTCAATGGGAAGAATCCCGTAGCGGCACATCCCGTTCTCCACCGCCCGGAACACGCCGTCAAAGCGGCCGAAGTACATGATCTGGGGCAGGGCGAACATCTTGTCGCAGGCCAGCTGGGAGTAGGCCCCCTCCATGCCCTGGCAGGCCACCACCGCCCGGCCGGGGAACCGGCCGGAGGACTCCGCCGCGGCCAGGATCTCCCGGCAGAGCTTCGACTCTCCGGCGGACAGGCGGTCCTCCTGGTAGTCCCGGCTCAGCTCCAGCAGGGTGGAGTAGAGGATCTTGGTGTATTCCTGCAGCTCCTCGCCGCACAGGCCCGTCACCCGGTAGAGGATTTCCCGCTCCCGGCCCGCGGCCAGCACCGGGGTGTTGTGCTCCCGCTTGTAGTCCGCCACCTGCTTGACGGTCTCCATGCGCTGCTTGAACAGCGCCACCAGCTGGCCGTCGATCTGGTCCAATTGATTCCGGTAATCGCTCAATTCCATTTCAGTTATCCTCCAGTAACATATTACTTTTGCAGCTAAAGATAGGAAAGCATAGGACTGCGGAAAAAATTGGATACAAATTGGGGCTGATGTTGCAATTTCCGCATGAATGACTGAATTTTAAGAGAGATTTCTTCCACTGTATAGGGCAGTTGGCCAGA
>CAJUQS010000052.1 GCA_910588365.1 uncultured Oscillospiraceae bacterium
AGTGTCTGCCCACTCATCTACCGGCTGGTCTGTACCAACGGGATGACGGCCACCGACAGCACGGCTTCCAAAATGCGCCGTACCCATTCGGGGCCTCGCATCCTCACCAACAGGCAATTTTTTGTCTGCGCCGCAGAGGTACTGACAGACAGCGACCATGATTTTGTCCGGAGTCTGCAAGCAGCAGTCCGTGATGCCATGGATGAAGCCCGGTTTGTGCAGCTGCTCAACCAGATGCGGGAGAGCGCACAGATGGAGCTGAACATGGACAATCTGGACGAAGTGGTAAAACGCGCCGCAGCCTGCGTCCATATCACAGAGGCGGAGAGCGCTGGAATCCTCCAGCATCTCCATACAGACGGCGACTACACGCTGTACGGCCTCGCCAACGCAGTCACCCGGTACAGCCAGGACGTGGAGAGTTACGACCGCGCCTCCAAACTGGAGGAGATCGGATACACAGTCATGACCATGGCCCCGGAGCTGTTCCGCAGAATCAACCAGGTCACAGGTATCGCCGTATAGCAGGCCATACCACCAATATCAACACTTTATTAGGAGGAACGATTTATATTTAGCCAGAATAATCAGACCAACACCACCGTTATGGAGTGCGCCCAGTTCATTCTGCCCACCGCTATGGGCACCAACGCCCCCTCCGATGATCTCTCCGAGGATATGGAGGGTCTGCGGCTCACGTTCCCCAAGGTCAAGATCCCCGGCGGCGGCGTCTTGCAGTTCGAGATGGAGAGCGACAACCCGGAGCGCCCGGATTACGTCCCTGAGCTGGAGGGCATCCTCCTGTTCAATCACCCCGCCAACTCCTACTGGCCGGAGGGTGAGGAGTATGAGGACAACACTCCGCCCCTGTGCCAGTCTGTGGACGGGAAGATCGGCTATGGCAATCCTGGCGGACTGTGTGCCAGCTGCGGGTTCAACACCTTCGGCAGCGCCAGCAACGGCCGGGGGAAGGCGTGTAAGAACCTGTATTCACAACCGTTGAACGCTGTCTGGCCAGTCTTTTTCCCGCCATACTGCGTCGCTTTCCCTTGCAATCCGTCAGGAATAATAAATTTATGCAATAAAAATACAGCTCCGTTCATAACGAAGGGAGCTGTATTTTTATGTTGTATTCTAGGCGCAGCCCGCCTAGAAGCCGTAGTCCTCCTATCGCGCATGATGGTCCAGACAGAAAGAAAGGAGATCGTCATGCCGATCAAAAAATATATCTCCGCAGCCATCCATCGGTATCAGCGTGCCCGGTCGCTCACCCTGCGGGAAGTCGCCAGGGAACTGGACATCCCCTGGGCCTCGCTGGAAGGCTACGCCAACGGGCGGGCGAATCCCCGGGCTGATACGCTGGAAGTGCTGGCGGAGAAGCTGGGAGTGCCTATAACAGAGCTGGTCTCCGGCTCGCCCCCAGGCTGGGAGCAAGCGGAGACCATCGTCCGTGCAGCGGTCGCTGTGGGAAGTTTACCGCCGGAGCACCATGAGGAGTGCATCGAACTATTCCTCAAGCTGGCTACTCTATTCTCAAAAGGAGAAGGATAAACCTCATGCCGGGTAGGAGTTACCGCTCTTGCCCGGCATCTTTATAAATTTTAGCACCATTACAGTATTATGTCAATACCGAAACGGCCCTGCGATGATTGTTTGCGGGTAGAATATCCATGAGGTGATGATCGTGAATACAAAATTCACAATGCCGCTGGACGAAAATATTGCCCGGAAAATGACCTATATCGGCAAATTTTATGGTCGATCCCGCATAAAGGAGATCGAGTGGGCCTGCAAGGAGTGGGTAGCAAAATTTGAGGCGGAGCACGGCGAAATTAGATCCGAAGACTTACAAGAGCTCCAGAAGCAGGCCGGGGAATGATCCCCGGCCTCACCCTTATCCTTTTTCCGCCGCCCGCTTTGCCAGGATAACGGCCTGATAGCGGGGGATGAGCTGCATGGGATTAGAGCCGTCTGTGATGCCCATTTTCACGGCCTCCTCCAGCTCCGCCTTTGCCCAGGCGGGAACGGGCTGCCTGCCCAGGTAGTCGGTGAGCTCGTCATAGATTTCTTTGCCGGTCATGATGTCCTCCTTTTTCGGAAACGGTCTGATGAATGCGCGGACCAGCGCAAGATTCCTCTGCCTGCGGTACACCCCGCCGCCGTTGTCCTGGCTGCCGGACTGGCCGGGGGAGGTGTTGCCCTCAATGCACATCCCGGAGCCGGGCAGGGCCTTCTCCACGATTCCGGTATGTCCAAAGGTAAAGATGGCGATGTCCCCGGGCTGGGGGTCCTTCACGACGCAATCCGGCCGGTTCTTCTGGTACCAGTTCAGCAGTGCGGAGCAGCTGCCGGTTTTGTGGGGCAGGGGCGTCCCCGCCTGGGCAAAGCACCACTGGACGAAGGACATGCACCAGGGCTGGCCGTCCAGGCCCATCCACTTGCCGTACTTGGTCCGGTTGGACCCCGCCGGGCTCTCGGTGACGCCCAGCTGCCCGCAGGCGATGTTCAGCACGTCAGCCATTGCTGTTGCCCTCCATTGCCTCCTGGATTTTCTGGGACTGGGTGCCGAAGTAGAACGCGATGACCACGGCGTACACGGTCATGAAGTCCTGGGAGATGTCCCCCTTGAGCGCCATGACCGCGAACACCGCCGTGAGCGTCAGCGTCACCAGGCTCTTGACGCTCAGCAGGTTCCCCAGGCGTTTTGCGATGCTTTCTCTCATATGCTGCCCTCACTTTCTTTCGTGTGCCCGAAGACCGGGCCGTCGTTGTGCTCAAATATGTTCTCCAGCACCTTCAGGGCGTTCACGCCCAGAATGGTGGTGATGGCCTGCTCTGAGAGCTCCACCACCGGGAAGGGCTGGCCCAGGCGCACGGTGGCGTAGACCGCGATAAGGTACGACACCGTCACCCAGACCAGCGCCGCCAGCTGGGTGGTCACGAACAGGACACGGGTGACGCTCCTCACAGCCCCACCCTCCCCAGCAGAAACGCGATCACCGCCGCGCACACCGCCCAGACGGCCTTTTCCACCAGGCTTTCCCAGCGTCTGCCAGGCTTGTCCCGCTGGTTTTCCTGCCACTCAATGAGCTTGTCCAGCTTTTCGTTGACGGTTTCAAAGTGCTTCTCCTGGGCGGCCTCCGCACGCTCCAGCTCGTTGAGACGGTCGAACATCTCCTTGTGGGTTCGGGAGGAGTTCGACCGGTAGGTGTTGAACTCCTCCTTCAGCGCGTCCACCCGGGCGGACACCGGGCAGTCCTTGGGGCTGCAATTTTCCAGCATGATGGGTACCTCCTTTACAGTTTCATGATGTAGATCAGCGCGTAGTACGGGGGCATGTTGGGATGGGGTTTGGAACCGCCGGCCTCACCTGAGCCATATCCTGATATTCCTGAACTATATGGCAAAACCGGATTGCTTCCTGTGTTGTTTGTGAGATATGATCCATATGGAATATTGGGGATGTTGTGACTATGCACTGGCATCTGCTGGATTGTCAGCGTCACTTCCTCAGCACCGCCTGTCTCGCCCTTGGAATGCGTCTCTGACACTCCAAGGATAAACCTACCCCGCAGGTCCGGTGTACCATTCTGCCCATCACAGACAGCCCAGCCCTCAGGGACTGTCTCGGCCTCACCAGAATATGCGAGAATGCAACCAGAAGGGACCCCCTCAAGCCCAAGGGATTGGCGTTTGTACATCAGTTCCATAAATATCCCTCCTTAGGTAAACACAAGCGGGCGGATGGCGTAAGAACGTCTTTGCGAAAGTGATGAAAACGTTCCCTCAGGATTAACGGAATACCAAGACAGAGAGTTTGAATAGGACGTTCTAAGCCAATAGGTTTTGGTAGAGTTTGTCAGAATATCAATCGACGCTAAATATTTGGCACGCCACGCCAGATCAACAGCTGTTTTATTCTTGAAAAACTCATAGGTTTGCTGAGTCAGGGTTTCGTTCCAGGTTGGAGTTACATCCCCGACCAATTCTCCCATGGAGAGAAGCGACACATACGACTCCACAAATTCCATAGTTTTCTTGTCTTCCCTATATGTGCTTTTGAGAACGGACTTCATGACCGCAGAAAGATCTTCAGGAAGAAGGGACATAAAAGAATTATTCGTGTTATTAAGCACGGTCTTAAACATCGACGATGTTTTCCATGAAACGATGTCGGTGGTTGGTTGGATAGCGCCCCCGGTACCGGCTTCCGTGCTATAGTTTGTTGGGTCTGGTGTTAAACAAACATTTGTCCCATTAAGTGTTCCGGCCAACCAATGCACACGGTGTTCCCCAGGGGATTCCATTTCTTGATTATGGTCGATCCCCACGACAAGCAAATCGAGCGGAACATTAGAATACGTTGGGCCGTCACTATAAAACCTTCCATTCAAATATATCCTCTTAGTGTCGCCGACCTTGAAATAATTCTTGAACGTCCCATCCGCAGAGATCTTGGAAATATCCTCCCAACTCATCAGGTTCAAGCTGGTGGGATATCGCCGAGTCGTATCTGTCAGAATATAGAGGACATCGGCATCCTTCTCCAAATCGCTTAGCGCCATATAGTCAGCTTTGGTGATGGCGCGTACCGGCGTGCCCCCAGACACCCTCGGGCCGATATAGCGGTAGAAGGTGTCCAGTCCGGGCGTGTTCAAAAATAGGTCCGTCCCCAGCGCCTCAGCAGGAACGTACTCGCCCTTCGCGATTGCGGCCAGCAAATTGTTCGTGATGGGGCTGACCGAGCCAACGCCGCCTCCACCACCAGCCCCCTCGATATGGGGTTTCAGGGCCTCAAGGAGCTTCTGAACGCCTCTTTCGTCCAAATATTGATCGCTCACATAGTTCCCTCCCTTCCAAATATGCTGTCAACAAGGTTTTGAATCCTGTCATCTGGAATCGGGAGAACGCCTGCGGCCCCGCCCTCCCCGGGCGGACCTTTGATATTCACCGGTTCCGGGTTCGGCAACCCACCGTCGTTGGTCCAGCTGAGGACGCCGTCCTCCGAAACAGCCGGTGTGAAGGTCGCGCCGTCTTCTCCGGGAGATCCGTCCTTTCCGGGGGGCTCCATCTGCTCCATCCGCACCGGGGGCGCCGGGTAATCCCTGAATCCCCTGGGGGCCCTGCTCACCGGGAGGCCCCGGCGGGCCTGCCGGACCGGGATCCCCCTGGTCGCCCTTTGGGCCTGGAGCGCCGTCCTTGCCGTCTGCTCCGGCGTGGCCTGGATCCCCTTTCGGTCCCTGCGGGCCCGGTTCTCCCTGCGGCCCCGGTTCTCCCTGCGGCCCCGGTTCTCCTTGCGGGCCCGGTTCTCCTTGCGGGCCCGGTTCTCCCTGCGGGCCTGGCGGTCCCTGGATGCCTGGGCCTCCGCCGCCTGTGCTGTCCTGGGCAACGGCGTTTCCAAACTCATCGAACCCCACCACCTGCCCGGGAACGCCCCGGAGCTTGTCCTGCTTCCCGGCCAGCTCCTGCTCCCACAGCTCGGGCGTGGGCGGGTAGCGCTCCCCGGCGGGCGCGGCGCCCTCCAGGATGGTCCCCAGGCTTGCCAAGACGGTGGGCAGTACCACCTCCCCTCCCCGGGTGCCGAAGACCCCGGCCATTAACGGCCGTCCGTGGGAGGACAGCACCTCCCACGGAATGGCGCACTGTCCGTCAGCGCCCAGCAGGACGGATTTGGATGTGCCGCCGCACTGAAACACCGCCGTGCGGGTAAGGCCCTCCCAGTCCGCCGAGAACTCGAACCCCGTGGTCACCGCGTTCACCATCCCGCTGGTCAGGGGCTCCCGCCGCCGCACCGTCAGAGACGCCTTGTTTGCGTACAGCTCGAACATCACTCCGCCTCCAGAATCTCCAGGCCCTCCGCCTCGGTGATGTGCGTGCCGGAGGGGGTGATGATGTCGTCGGTTTTGTTCCAGATTTGATAGCGCATGGTTTTCTCTCCTTTTGTGTTTTTTTGTTGGGGTCAATCGGCAAGATATCTGCTGGGCATAAAAACCGCCCCCGTCTCGTCAGCCTTGACAAAACGGGAGCGGGTGCGTATAATAAATACAGAAGGGCGCTGTTACAGACGGTTAGCCCCTAATTATCAACAGTGAGCAAAAACTCATGCTGACTGCCTGGGGACCAGCCGGGCAGTCAGCACGCTTTTGTGGTGAGGATGTAAAGTACCCACAGCAGGCACAGCGCAATGCGCAGCGCCTGGGGAACCTTCTCTTTCCACATCAGCCTCACCCCCTTTCCGGGGGAGTAGCTAACCGCCTATGTAACAGTGCCCTTGTCCCGCCTGGCTGGCGGGCGTTTTTATTATACGGGATGCACTGCGTTTTGTCAAATTCTGTTGGTTCTTCTCCTCCTCGCCCGAACGGCGCAGGGGCGGGGGTGCTATACGGCGGGGCCGGCGAGGAATGCGGCAGATGACGCACTTGGATAGAACTGTTTGCCAACGGAGTCATACAATCCCGCCACACCGGATGGGTTAATGCACGGAATATACTCTTTTGTAAGATTCCCACCGGTGTCATATCCTTTATAGGAATATAACTTTGCCGGGGTAGCCGCGAACGCCACAGCACTTGTGCTTGACGCGTACTCAGAAAGCAAATTGATTGCCATATCCAAATTTTTAGAAGTGGATGAAATCGTAATACTGGTTGCGGTTCCGTCTAAAATCATTCTGTTGTTTGCGGAATCAATCTCAAATGTCATACGTCTCAGCGACTTATCTGTACTCAGTGTCTTTAGCTGTTTATTGTTGCTTCCGACTCCTCCGAGAATCCCGGCGCTTGATCGGAAAAGACCTGTGTGATAGGTCGCTTTTACCGAGGACGTGTACTTGCAGTAGCCAAAAAATACTTGTGTTGTTGTCCCGCTAAAAGATTTGGTCGGCTCAACCTCTATCACCAGACGGCTGGAAACAATGCCGCTGGGCGTAGTGATATACTGCCCATTTGTCGACTCAACGTACTCCACCTCCGTATACCCCGCCGGAAGTCTGGAGGTTTTTTCTGCCTCGAACACGGCCGTGAGCGTCCTGTCGCCTGTGACGGTAAAGGTATAACTTGTGCTCTCGCTGACAGTCTGGCCGTTCTCCGTCCACTTGACGAAGCTGTACCCCTCGCCCGGCGCGGCCGTCACGGTCACGCTGGCGCCCTGCTGGTAGGTCCCGGCGCCGCTGGCCGTACCGGATCCCTCTGGGTCGATCCCCGCCGTCACGCGGTAAGTCGGGATGACAGCCGCAAATACCGCCGTCAGGCTGCGGTCCCCGGTAACAGTGAAGGTATAGCTGGCGCTGGTGCTGACGATGCCCCCGTTCTCCCGCCAGCCGGAGAAGGTGTATCCGCCGGACGCGGAGGCGGTGACAGTCACCTGGGCACCCGCCTCCACGCTCCCCCCGCCGCTGGCCGTACCGCCGCCCTGGGGGTCCACCGACAGCGTGACGGTGTACCGGACGGGCTCCGGCGGCGCAGACGCGCCGAAGACCAGCGCCTCGCCCAGGTATGCCTTTGTGATTTTCCGGCCGCCCAGATACATGGCGGCCACTCCCTGATTTCCCAGCTTCAGCATGGCGCTACTCCTTGATGAGATACAGCGTGGACGCGCTCTTGGTCCCCAGCGCGTCATACTCCGCCTGGGTCAGCGCCTGGACGGCCTGGACCTGCGATGCCGGAATCGCCCCCACCATCGCCGCCGTGTAGTCGCCGGACTGGGGCAGCACCGCGCCCTGGCGGCCGTTGAAGCGGGTCACGCCCGCCACCGTGCCGCCGCCGGAGCTGGTGTCGTTTGAGTTGAACCGGATGATGTTGTTTGTGCCCTGGTCCGTGACCGTACTGAGCTGGTTGCCCATGATGAACCAGCCCTCCGTATACGCTCCCAGTTTGATAGAATCTGTGCTGTCAAAAATGTTGCCGATAATCAGGTTTTTGCTGTTATCTTTTGAAATGATGCTTGTACTGGTAATTTCAATGTTGTTGAGAACATTGTCCGCAATGAGAATTTCAGATTGTGTATGTTCAATCTTCGCGCTTGAATATTCTGCTCTGTTTCTCACAATAGAAAGGTGTCCGACAGAATTACTGGTACCTTCCGGCGGGTCATTGATGGTCTTCACAAGATAGCCGACCCCAATTGTCACAAAACAGTCCTCAATGATGGCGAAGTTCGCCTGCACGTAGAGCCCTACACAAATACTCAGCCCATCGAAACGGCAATTGCTGATAAGATTTCCGCGTGACAACCCCTCCCCGATGCAGATTCCTATCCCGGCGCTGCCATCCCCTCTGGAAAACTGTATGTTTGTGATGCGGCCGCCCCCCCGGCACATAATCTGCGCCGCGTCAGGGAGTGTGACAGCGCTCTCCACCGATAAGTCTTCTATGCCGGAGTAAACATCCATAAAGATCATTGCGTTCACATTGAAATAGCCGTTATACCCAGCATTCGTTTTCCGCAGCAGCACGGTTTTATTTCCGCATCCTCGCAGGATACAGCCCTCCGGGATTGTGATGTACCCGGAGATATGATAGACCCCGTCCAGAAGTACCAGAACGCCGCCGGTGTCTTTCATACTGGAAAGGGCAAACCTGATCCACACATCATCATTGGTCCCATCACAGAGGAAATCGCAGTCAGCCTCCGTCCACCCGGCGGTGGAGGTGCCCACCACGAACCGGCAGGTGCGCTTGCCGGAGACGGATTCAAACGCCTCGTTGACGGCGTTGACGCCCCGCTGGGCCTTGTTCACCATCTCCATGAGGTAGTTGTAGCCGTGCTGGTGGGAGAGATTTACCTCCTCCCCTGTGGGTGCCACAATCTGCCCGGCCTGCCAGTTCTCCGGCAGATCCGCCGGCAGCGGCGCCGCAATGGGTTTGTCCGCCATATCAGACTCCCTCCTTTACCGTAAAGCTGTGGCGCAGGGAGGTGACCTCCTCCAGCAGGGGCAGGTGGACCGCACAGGAGGTGAGGACGTTCCCGTCCCTGTCCAGCAGCTCCACCTGCTCCACCGCCGTCACCTGGTCCCGCCGCACGGGATAGGACACGCTGCCCATGTTCCCTACAACGGAACGGGTCAGGGCTGTTATCAGAATGCTGCCGTTGAGCCGGGCGGCGTACACGTCCCCGGCCACAAAGCCCGCCGTCTGCTCCAGCAGGGCGGGGCGGATGCTGGCGGTTGTCTCCATCTTCAGTACCTCCTGTTCCAAATAGCTGACAAATGGTTTCTGCCCCAGGGCCCACGCGCCCAGGACGTAATTGTAGGTGAGCTTCCCGCTGGCCACCCGCTCCGCCAGCTTCAGTCCGGCGTCCATCCGCGGCCGGGCGATGTAGACGATGTGGCAGGGTTTGATGATGCTCAAAAGGGCGGAGACCTCGCCGAAATAGCGCTGGGACTCCACGGATGCCTCGATGTACAGGGTGTAGTTGGGGTAATCCACCTCCACCAGATAGTTCCCCGGACCAAAGAGCAGATCCAGCTTCTCCCGCAGGAAGATGAGGGTGAAGGGCGGGCGCAGGGACAGGCGGTTCAATACCCGCAGGCGGCGGAAATCCAGGTCCTCCTCCGGCGTGGGCAGGATGCGCAATATGGCCTCCCACTGGGCGGTCGTGCCCTCGTCCATGGTCTGGACAAAGAGGTTTTTGTGGATCTGGTCCATGGCCTCCGCCAGACAGCGCAGCTCCTCCCCCTCGCTGCGGCACAGGTACTGGAAGTCCAGAATCCGCCGGAACCAGCGGGGATAGTATTTGCAGATATTGGTCTCAGGCATTTACGTTTACCTCCCCTAACACGGGCACCTGCTGCAAGAGTCCATCCTCCCGCAGCTCCAGGTCCCCGGCGCCGCCGTTGATGGTGAGTCCGGTGACGTTGATGACGCCGGGCACCGACAGCATGGCCGCCGTCACCCGGGCGGCGTAGACCCAGGCGGAATAGTGGGTGAGGCCGGAGGCGTCCGGCTTGTCCCAGTCCCGGCGGACGGAGAGCAGGTAGCCCTCCACCGCCTCCCGGACCGGCGCGGCCAGCTGTCCGGCGGTGTATCCCGGACCCAGGGAGAGGGCTGCGGCGATGTTTACCGTGACAGTCTCCGGGGCGGTCACTGTCACAGTCGCTCCGATAGGCGCGGTGCCGTAGCCCAGCCCCTGGTCCGGGGGCGGGTCCACGGTATTCTGTACCGTCTCCACCAGCTGTGGGGAGGCGGGCATCCAGTCGGCCCCCATGACGGACAGCTTCACCGTGCCGCCGCCGTCCCAGGTGGGATATACCTGCAGGCCGCCCACGCCGTCAATGGCCAGCACCACCCGCTTGTAGTCCGCCACATTGCCGCCGAAGGGCTGCTCCGTCAGGGCCTCGATGGCCCTCCGGCGCAGGCTCTCATCGTCCTCCTCATCATCCCCGGCCACCAGGATATCGGTGATCTCCGCCGAGGTCAGCCCGGCGATGTAGGTGATGGGCAGGATGGGCCCGGTGTACCGGCTGCCGATGGCGCCCGGGGTCTCGCAGGTCATCTGGTACTGGCCGGGGCCTGTGCGCTCCGAGGCGGTGAAGTTGACGCTGTCCGCGCCATCGATGGTGGAGAAGCGGGCCCCCAGGGGCACGTCCACGTTGAACACCCCCAGCCGCACCGCCGCTGAGGCCGGGTAGCGCTTCACGTTGGCCAGCACCGCCAGCTTGTCCAGATCCTCCCCCACGGCGGTTTGCAGGTAGGCCCCCCGCTGGACCTGGTCCAGTTCCAGGTAGAACTCCTCCAGGGCGTAGGCCCCCGCGCCGATGGCGGTCTGGATCAGGGAGCCCTCCCGCTTGTCCAGGCTGTTGGGCACCCGGTCCAGCTGGGCTTGCAGCAGGTTCCGGTAGGTCTTGGTTGTGAAGTCGATCATGCCAGAGGCACCTCCATTTCTGCGGGCACATCCCCGAACACCGTCGGCACGGTAAAGGAAGCAGTGAGGCTCACGCCGGAGAAAGTCCACCGGAAATCCTTTATCCCCAGGATGCGGCTGTCCGGGAGGAACGCGTCCTCCAGCCGCCGCTGGAGCTCCGAGGCGGCGTACCCAGGCTCCGTGCCCAGCAGGCCGTCATAGTCCGTTCCGAAGTTGGGCGTGTAGATCTGCCAGCGGAACCGCTCCACATGCAGGATGATCTCCACCGCCTGGCGCACGGCCTCCCAGCCGTCCCCCCGGCCCCGGATGCGGTGAGTCACCGGGTCGGCAATCCAGGTCAGCGAGGGCTGGTCCTGGAAGACCACGCCCTGGCTCAGGTCCATATCAGATGCTGGCAGCACGCTGTGCCCCCCTTTCAAATATCCGGGAGAGGATGATGAACTGCTGGCCCCGGCACACGCGCAGCAGCAGAACCTTGTCCCCGGTTTCCAGCTTCTTGTTGAGGATGATGTACCCGTCCTCCACCGGGAGGGGCTTCCCGTCCTCATAGCAGACAATCTCCCGCTCCAGGAGCCGCTTATCAGAATCGAAAGCGTCCTGGTTGAGGGCCGTCTCCGTCTGGAAGCTCCCCTCCAGGGCCGCCCCGGTGTCCCCCTCCGCCCCGCTGTGGGTGTGGCTCAGGTCCGGCAGGGCGTGGCCGTGGCGAAAGCCCTTGGTGGTGTGGAAATGCTCCAGGACGGGGATTTTCTTCTCAATCACCGCCGCTGTCAGCCACAGCGTCTCCTCCGGCAGGGCATCCATGTCCTCCCGGACCTTCACCTTCAGCGGCTTCTCGCTGACCACGGTGCCCACCGTCAGATCCGCGGTACTGTAGGCGCGGATGGAATCCTCCATCATGCCGCGCAAAACGTCGGAAAGCTCCATTGAACCTGTCTCCCCTCATCTCATCCGTCTTTGTTGCCGGGCAGAAATTTTGGCTTACCTCCGCAGCAAAGCGTGTATTGGCCGTCCGTCTAGGACCCCAATTCCTGGACGTCAAAGTCCATGGTGTGCAAGTCGTTCTGGAAGGTATGGCTGACCCGCTCCAGCAGCACCAGCCGGTGGAGCGCCATGTCTCCCAGTGTGGGCACGTCCATCATGAGCATCTGTCCCGCCCGCAGGCCTAGAAGGCCCAATGCCTGCACCTTTAAGGTTTTGAACCGGCGGTTGTGGTACTGGAGCATAGCCCGGGCCTGGCTCTCCACCTGGGCATCGTTAAGGGCGCTGTCCACGCTCTGGTAAAATTGCAGCAGCCCCCAGCGGCCGATACTGGCGCTGTCCATGACCTGGAACACCTCCGCCTTTCCCGTCTCCTCGTTGGGCCGGGCAAGCTTAATGGAGTTGTAGGTCTGTTGGTCGATATCGGTTTTGTACTGGTAGTCCGTCAGCAGGGATCCGGTGCCCACCACCCCCTCCGCCACCATGCTGCCCGCCTCCCGGAGGGAGAGGGCGCCGCCGTCGTCGAAGAAAGTGTAGAGCTTCCCGGTGGCCAGCAGGGTCTTCTGGAGTGCGGTGGAGATGATGTCCAGGCAGGACTTCTCCTCCATGACGAGGGTGGGGATGGGATAGCCGGTGTCTTCCAGTGTCCCCGCCTTCAGCTGGAAGTCCTGGGCGATCTCGGTGATAATCTCCCCGGCAGTGCGGCCTGTGAAGCAGTAGCTGGCGCTTGCCTTCAAGTAGCGCAGCTGGTCGTAGCAGGTGACCTCGATGACGCCGTGGCGGTCCCGGCTCTTGGTGAACACCCAGCCCAGGAAGATGAGCTGGCCGTCCGCAGAGAACCGGACCGGATCCCCCTCCACGAAGGAGATCCCGCCGGAGGCGATGATGGTAAATTTCAGCGTACCCGGCGAGCCGGTGCGGTTGGTGGTATAGACCGCCTGGGTGATCTGCGGGGCCGCGTCCCAGGCTTTGCCCGTGCGCTTCTCGGCGATAATCAGTTCGTACGTCATGACGCGGTTTGTATCTGGCTGGCCTTCACCCAGCCCTTGGCACCGCCGTTTTCATCCGTGATGTGGTAGGGGTATGCCCGCTGCGGGTCATCGGTGACGATGCGGGAGATAACGCCCCGGAAGCCGGAGAGGGTACCGTGGGGCTCCGCCCCGGCGCTGGAGCGGAAGCAGGGGCCGTTGACGGTCACGCTCTGGCCCACCGTCAGCTGGCCTCTGGGGATAGAGCGTGTAGGCTCACTGGTGGCCTGGACGGGACCGCCGGGGTCCTCCTGCCGCAGCTTCACGGTCTTGGGGGAGTAGTCCCGGTACTCGCTCAGGGCGATTTTGTAGTAGAAGTCCCCGGTCTCCCCGCCCCGCTCCTCAGTCTCGAACCGGGTGATCAGGACCTCCATGTTGGTGTCGAAGATGGCGGAGCCGTCCTCCATGTACCGGTTTGCCACGAAGCGGCAGACCGCCTTTTCGTCCAGGGCCGACTGGACGAAGTCGATGTAGAATTTTGGGGGCTGGAACCCGCCGGAGGTGAGCACCGCCCCCATGTCCGCCCGGCCCGGCAGCAGGCCGGACCAGGAGGCGGTCTGCAGCTTGGGCGTGCGGGGGATCATGATGGGCCCCACACCCAGGACGTTGTAGCTGCCGTTGTCGTTGTCCCGGGTGATGGAGTACGTCTCCGGGTTCACCGGCAGACGCACCGTGGTCCCCTCACGGGAGAGATAAAGGCCGTATTTGTTTTCCATATCCCGCCTCCTTTTCAGGTAATCATACTTTTTCTTGAAAGAAAAAGTATCAAAAAGAACTTTAATGGGGTCAGGGCTTGTTTGATAAATGGCGGAATGACCAACAGCGAGAGATTTTTTCGCCAGACAAGGCAAAAAATCGCAGGAATACTTTGTGTATTTCAAGATTTTTTAACGCAGTCTGGCGGAAAAAGATCCGCTGTTTGGACGTTTTGACTTTTTTCAAACAAGCCCTATGTATAGGCCAAATCCGTGTGGCTGGCAGCCTGCTCGATGAGGATGTCCCGGATGGCGTCCGCCAGCAGGCGGCGGTCCATGTCCGTGTCGCCGCTGTTCTGACCGCTGACGTTGATGATGGGCGTCTGAGCGGTGAGGTTGACGTTTGTGATGTACTCCCGCTCCGCAAGGTCCACCAGCAGCTTCATGTCCTCCTCGGAGAGGGCAACGCTGTTTCGGATGGCCTTGGTGTCCCCGCCAATGCCCTCCAGGGCGGGGGTGATGCCGGCATTGGCCGCTGCAGCCAATGCGTTGTAATCGAAGCCCGTACCGCCGGTATTGCCCAGGAAGTCCGGCACGGTGAAGTTATCGACCGCTCGGCCCACACTGCGGCCTATCTCGCCGCCCCGGTTCCAGGCGTCCCCGTAGTCGATGTGCTCCATGCGCTGGACCTTGATTTCATTTTCGCCAAAGGTATCGTGTACCCAGCCCTTGAGGTTGGAGCGCCAGCCGCTGACTGCGCTGGACAGGCTGCTGCCGAACACCGCGTCAATGCCGCTGGCGATGCTCTGAATAATGCCCAACGCCCAGTCCCCAAGGCCCGCCAGCAGGTTGGCAATAGCTGCCACGGGGTTGTTGAACACGTTGGCAAAGAATTCCGCGAACGTGGCCACCAGATTCCAGGCGTCCGCTGTGAGGTTGTAGCCGACAGCATAGAGCTCATAGAAAATGCCGCCCACAATGCCGCCAACTTCCTCCCAGGTCGCCCCCATCCGGCGCGCCATATAGATGGCCAGGGCAATAGCGCCCACAATCAGCACCAGCGGCCAGTTGGCGGCAATCCATGCGGCGGCGGATATCGCGGCCGATCCGACCATCGCCGCCGCAAGCCCTACTGCCAGGCCGATGAGCACTGTGGAGACGGTCTCCCAGTTGTCCATGACCCACTGGGCCCCCATCTCCACCAGGGAGATCAGCCAGGAGACCGCCTGTCCCGCCATTTGGGCGGCGGCGATGAGGCCGTTGAAGGCCGTGCGGCCGATATCGCTGTTGAGCAGGGCGCTGAGCTGCTCCAGGGCGGGCCGGAGGGCGCTCAGCGCCTCGTTTTTCACCATGTTCCACCCCTGGGAGAAGGTGAGAGGCACCGCCTCAAAGGCGGCGTTGGTCTCCTCCGCCGCGGCGAACAGGGCGGCCTTTACCACGCCGGCCGTGACCTGCCCCTCGCTGGCGAGCTCCCGCAGCTCCCCGATAGAGACGCCCATGTATTTGGCGATGGCCTGGGTGATGGTGGGGGCCTGCTCCAGTACGGAGTTGAGCTCCTCACCCCGCAGTACGCCGCTGCTCATGGCCTGGGTGAGCTGGAGCATGGCAGCCTGCGCCCCCTGGGCGCTGGTGCCCGCCAGTGCGAACTGCTTGTTGATCTGCTCGGCAAAGGCCACCACCTCGGCCGTGCTGCCGAAGGCGTCCGGCGCCAGGGTGCCCAGCTTTGAGACCATGTCCGCCGTGTCCTGGTAGTCCCCCCGTGAGCGCTGGGCGGCATGGAAAATCATGTCCTGGGCCTCGGGTGTGGTCTGCCGTCCGTCGTTCATCCGGTCCAGCCGGGCGGTGGTCTGGGTCCAGGTGTCGGAGAGACTCCCCAGTGCCTGGACGCCGCGCAGGCCCAGGTAGCCCGCCGCCAGTGCCTTCAGTCTGGAGGCCAGACTGCCCGCCGCGCTGGCGCCGTCCCGCATGGCACGGTTCATTTTCTTCTGCTTTTCCGCCGCGCCGCCGGCGGCGTCGCCCATCTTCCGGGCGGCGCGGGCGGTCTCGTTGGCGGTATCCGCCGCCCGGTCCCCAGCCCCGGCCATCTCGCCGAGGGCCGCGCCGCTCTCCGCCGCGGCGGCGGCAAAGCCGCTCTGGGCGTCGGTGGCCGCGCGCATGTTGGCGGCGATCTGCCGCCCCAGGTTCAGATAGGAGGAGAACACGGCGGAAAAACGGTCCTCCAGCACAAGGGTTTCTCGAATGACCGCCACGGGCCGTCATCTCCTTTTCGCCGCCTCTCGGGCGCGGATTTCCTTCAGGGCAAACTGGGTCATCAGGACCTTTTCCCGGTCCGGCAGGTCGTCCACCTGCTGGGGGCGCCACCCGTGGTTGACAAACATGTAGTAGGCCAGCAGGGTGTCCGGGTCGCCCCCGTCTATCAGTTTTTTGCGCCGCCCTCCAGCTCGTCGCCGAAGCGGGACAGCTCCATAATGGCGTCCATGAGGCGCTTGTACTCCCCGGCGTAGAGCATCTTCCCCGGGACCTCCAGAGGGTCCATGGTACCGTATGCTTTGCACAGCTCCTCACTGGAAAAGTCCGGCTCCAACGTGGCCGCCGCAATAATGCGGCTGGCGTATTCGGTGCTGTCCAGCTCCTTCTCACCCCGCCGGCCGCCCTTGACCAGGCGCATGGACCGCTTGCTGATGGCGTCGTTCTCCTCCTGGGTCAGGGCCCGGATTCTGAAGGGGACGGGCCTGCCGTTCTCGTCCAGAAAACGATTGGATACGATGATTTCCCGTGTCTCATCCCCCTGGACGGGGTGCAGAAATGCGTTGAGATTGCTCATAATGTGCTCCTTTCTTAACTGCCGAGTTGGGCGGGCTGTTCGTTGAACCGGCTGAGGATTTCAAAGTCCTCATAGGTAAAGGAAAAATCGAAGGTCAGCATGTCGGCGTCCGCGTCCAGCACGGACAGGGGGACGGTGCCGGACAGCTTGCAGTTGTAGTAGGCGATGGTCTGTACCCCCACAGACGTGGCCTTGTCGTCGTTGGTGGTCTGAAGGGTGAAATAGGGCATCCTGCCCTCCCGGATATACTGTGCCAGCATGTCCGCGAAGATGGGTGTGCCATAGTAGCAGGTGCCGGTGCCAGTCTGCTTGACCCCGCCGGGCTTGTCCTGTATGCGCTTGGTGCCGATAACCTTCATGTCCGTGCTCTGAATCTCCGCCTGGGTCTGGATCTTCTTCGCCCCGAACAGCTCCCGGACCCGGCCGTCCACGATGAGAAAGGCTTTACCCGCCGCGCCGTGGAGGGTGTCCCGCTCTAACAGAAAACTCATTGTACTGCCTCCTTTACGACACGGTCACGGTCATGTAGATCTTCTCTACAGAATCCGCCGCATAGAACGCTAAATTGATGACCAGGCTGTCGGCGGTGTCCCCCTCCAGCACCTCCACGTCCTCCCCCACGGGACGCTGGCGCAGAGCGCCCTTGCCGTACATGTCCAGCAGGTACTTGAGGATGGCGGCCTGGAACAGGCCCCGGCCCGCCTCGTTGTTGGTCACCTTGCCCAGATAGTTCAGGGAGAACTCCCGGTAGATGTCGTTTGCCAGGGTGTTGCAGGCCCGCATGGTCCGATTCTTCCGGAACGCCTCGCCGGTTTCCGGCGTGAAGGAGGTGAGGGTGTTGATGTCCGTCTCGATGCGCACCCTGCCGAACTCCTCGTCCAGCACCAGATCGCCGCTCTGGATGGCTGCCTCGATCTGGCTGCCGGTGAGCCGGGGGGACACGTCCACCGCGCCGGGGTACCGGGCATAGGACAAAGACTGGTAGTACTGCGCCCCGGCCTGGGCCCCCGCCAGCCACCAGACCGTCTCCCGGGGCGTCAGGGTGCTTCCATCCTCCAGCACCGCGCCGCTGCGGCTGTTGATGACGAAGCGGCTGTCCGCGTTGGCCGCCCCGGTGGTGACCAGCTGGGCATAGCGGCCCTCCTGGGCGGAGATACGCTTGACAAAGGCGATCAGCGCCTGATTGACCGCGCTGTCCTCCCCATCGTAGGCCAGCACATCGAAGCTGCAGGGCTCCAGGGCCTCCAGGAATGCGGCGTAGGCGGCGGCGTTCACCGTGCCGTCCGCGCCGCCAGTGAGGGTGACGCCCGCCGTGGCGGCCAGGGCGCCCTCCTTGGAGAAGGCGGCCCAGCTGTTGGGAACCAGCTCCGCCGGCGTCTTCGCCCGCTGGCTGTCCGCCTCCACGCCGTCCACCAGGGTGGCAACGGTGAACAGCCCCGCCTCGTCCACGTCCTCTGTGACGGTGACGGCGATGTCGTTGCCGCGGGTTCCAGGGTAGAGGGCCGTCACGGTGACGCCGCCCTCCCCCAGGGAGGCGGAGGCCGCTGCTGCCCCCGCCGCCTGGGGGCGGTAGAGCAGGACGGTGGTGGGCCCGCCGGACACGTCCGTGCCCTTGAACGCCTCACGCAGGAACCGGGCCTGGGGTTCGGTGATGTCATAGCCGGTGAAGGGCTTCAGGCTGTCCCCGGCGTGGATGGTCATGATCTCGCCTACCGGTCCCCAGCTGAGGGCCTTGCAGGCCGCCAGGGTTCCCCGCTGGCCGGGGGTGAGGCTGCCGCCGCCCCTGCTGGTGAAATTGATGTAGATGCCGGGACGGACCTTGTTCTGTGCAGTCCAATTGCCGCCTGCCATTACTTCTCACCTCCAAGATGTCTGTCCAGGATGGCCTTCGCCTCCCGGAGGGTGTAGGCGGGCCTGGTCAGCAGCACCCGGGCGAAGTCCTGCTGGTAGCCCGCCAGGGCCTTGCTGCGCAGCAGGGCCTCGGTAGGATAGGTCTTTTTTGTTTCTTTCATGGAACCGCCTCCATATTCAGTGCCTGGATGCTGCTCATCAGGGCTGCATCCTCCTGATAAGTCAGCCAGAGCTTCAGTTCAAACTTGTAGTGGAGCTCGCCGCCGGCGATCTCCCAGTGCCGGTCATAGGTCCGCAGGAGGACCGGGCGCTCCCCGCCGCCGCGGTAGGGGAACGTCTCCAGCCGCTGGTCCATCACGTCCGCCGCGGCCTGGAGGCGGCTGTCCCCATCCGGGATGTTCAGCCGCTCCAGGTACACCAGGTCCAGGCCCAGCCTCCGGAGGAACCGCTCACCCATCTTCTTGGCAATCCGGGCGTTGGTCTGGCGCAGGAACAGCATGGGCGGCTTCGCGCCCTGCTGGGCGGGGTCCGCGAAGAAGCGCACCCCCGGCAGATCCGGCGCGAGGCAGTCCGCCAGGGACCGGGACAGGCCGGGCAGTGTGAAAATCACTCCAGCACCTCCCCTGCCAGCTTCCGCAGCTCCGATTCGGCCACGTCACTGTACTTGTCCACGCCCTTCTCCCTCATGTAGAGACCGGGGACGTACTTGGTTCTGGTGCCCACCATCATGCCCACGTCACGGGCGGGGTCCATGGAGAGCAGGCCGTCATCGCCAACGTACAGCCCTGGGACAAAGTGCCTGTCCATACGGTGGCCGTCGTTGACATAGCTGGCATATTCCTTGTCGTTGGCCAGGGTGGTGGTGTAGGTGCTGCCGGAGCGGACGGGGGCCGTCTGGCTGTCAGTGGACCAGTGCTGCGCCAGCCCCCCGGTGATCATGTGGACGCCCTGGATTTCACCGTCCCCGAAGGTATTGGGGGGCGTGTGGTCCTGGGCCTCCTCCACGGCCCGGAGGGTGGCCCCCTCGGCGATGGCTGCGAACCGCCGGTCAATCATGGGCTGGCGCTTGGCCAGCTCCTCCATGCGCCTTTGCAGCGCGTCACCCAGCTCCATTCCCGTCCTCCTCTCCCGCGGCCCCCTCCACGTACTCCTTCTGCAGCAGGCCGATCTCCTGGTGGGCGAGGCCCGGCATCACCGCCCCGAAGGGCTCGTGGTAGTATACCGGGTCCCCGGCAAAGGCCCGGATAACCGGGCGGCGCTCCCCCAGTCCGCCGCCCCGCCGGATGAGCAGCTCGTCACCAGCCCGCACGTCCACGCTGTTGGCGCAGGCCAGTTTGTCCTCGCTCTCCGTATAGGCGGCAGTAGGTTGCATCCGGGGGCCGTGGGCCCCGGCGCGGTAGATCCGGCAGGGCACGTCCTCTGCCACCAGCTCTCTTTTGTGGACGGTCAGCGCGCCGTCCAGGCCTGCTGTTATCCGATGGACGTCCATGCGGTCCGTGTACCAGTCCTGGTAGTTCATAGGCAGTATGTCCCTCCCATTCCAACCAGCCGGGCCCGGCTTGCCAGGATCTGGCCGTACTGTGTGGCGTTCAGATCCCCCCAGTCCGCCGTGGCTCTGGTCAGCGCGTCGGTGTCGTAGCTCACGGAGCTGTCCCCCAGGGCGGCGGACTTCACCACCCCCACCAGCGCCCCCGTCCCCGCCGCCTGGGCGGGGGTGGCGGAGCTCTCCGCGTAGGTGCGCAGGTAGAGCGCCGACTGGTGGGCAACGTACAGCCCGCAGCAGTACCGCCAGCCGTCGGTCCACTTGTCCGGGGCAATGGCGGCGCACGCCTGCCGGACGAACTCCTCCAGCATGGCCGGGGGAACCAGGCAGATCATGGCCTCATTGCAGAACTGGGGGAAATCCTCGCAGAACATCTCCGGTGTGTAGCTCCCCCGATCACGGCTGATGTTGGCCGCAGCGGCCGGTACGCCGGAGAACTGGGGCCTCATTCCTCGCCGCCGGTTTCCCCGGCGGGCGGCTCCTCGGTCGGGACCTTTTCCTTTTTCTTCCGGGATTCGCTGACGATGACCTTCCCGTCTTCCACCAGGGCCCTGAAATAGGCGGACTTCTCCGCCCAGCCGGGGACCGGGCCCATGTAGTCCCGCGCCATGTGGAACCTCTCCCCGTTGGGGCCGGGGAGGATGATGTTTCTCTTGGATACAACGATCATGTCCGCACCTCCATCAAATTCCGTCGTAGTAGGCGATGGTCTGGGGATAGAACACCTCCACCTCGGAGAGGTTGGCCATATAGGCGGTGTCATAGCAGGCGTTGGCGGCGTTGGGCGTGCTCATGACCCTGTTGAGGGGCACCAGCTCCTCCACGCTGAGGAACCGCTCGTGGTTGCAGTAGACCGCCATGCGGTCCGTGCCGCCGGTTCCCGCGCCCTTGCACCAGCGGGTGGCCCCGATGTACAGGCTGCCGCCGTTTTTGGCCGCGGCGTTGTTTTTCAGCAGGAACTCCAGGATGGTCTCCGTGGCCAGCTCCGTGACCTTGGCGGTCATGATGTGGGTGTACTGCTCATAGGGCAGCAGGATGTGGTTGGGCATGGCGCTCTCGTCGTACTCCGCCGCCGCCCAGTTGGCGATGATGGCGGCGTTCACGTCTGCCAGAATCTGGTCCGGGGTCTTGTCCTTCCACTGGGTGGAGGCGCCTGCGGAGGCCACGGTGGTCTCCGCAGCATCAGGGTTATTGAGGATGCCCGTAGTGCCGTAGGCGGGCAGGCCCAGGTAGACGTTCCGGTCCATGTGCTTGTCGTAGCTCATGCGCACGCCGTCTGTGAGCAGGTTGTCCAGGGAGCGGCCGATGTAGTTGGCCTTCTGCATGTCCACAAACATGACCCGCAGCGCCAGCTGGAACACGTGGGCCTTGTAAATGCCGTTTTCCACATTGGCGCTGACCACGGGAATGGCGTTGGCTCCGCCGGAGCCCACCAGGCCGTCCCCGCTGCCGCCGGTGACGCCGTAGCCCACGGACTGGGCGGAGATGGCGTCCACCCAGCCGCCGCCGGTGTTGATGTTGATGTCCCGGGGATAGGTGAAGCTGGTGAGGGGCTTGCGGATGAGCGGGTCCCGCTTCTCCAGCTCCGAGCGCAGAAACGCGCCGCCGGAGGCGATGCCCGCCTCGTCCAGGGTCAGGGCTCCGGCATTCCCGCCGGGCCGGGCTCCGCCGATGACGCCGGCGTCAAAGGTGCCCATGTTCTGAAATCTGTTCATCGTCTCGTCCTCCTTTACGCGCTCTGCATGGTCAGGATCCGCAGCTCCGCCACCTTGTTGGCGTCCGCCGGGCCCGCCCACTGGCAGTTCGACAGCGCCATGGTGTTTGCCCCGTCCGCCTCGGCCTCAAAGCCGCCCACGGCTGCCGTGGGATAGCTGGTATTTTCCGCCACGCGGACGTACACCGCGCCGCCCAGCACCGCCGTGCCCTTCTGGCAGATGACGTTGATTGCGCCCCGCTGGAACACGGGCACAGCCTCCTTTTCCGCGTACCGGCCCGTATTCTGGTCCAGGTACTCCAGAGCGCTCTTGATCTCCCGGGCGGCCACGCCCACAAAGGCGTCCGCCGTGTCCCCCGCGCCCATAGGGACCACAGCCCCAGCGGCGTCATACTTGAGCGCCGCGCCGAAGGGGATCCGCGCCCCGGCGGGGCGGGTGGAAACAATCATGTCCGGCTGGCGGGCGTAGCTGCCGGCGTAGCCGTGGGGCATCTCCGTTCCGATATTCTGAGGTCTCAGTCCCATCTCAGTTGTCCTCCTTTTTCTTGTGGGGGTTGCGGGCGTCGTAGGCCGCCTTCTGGTCCGCGCACAGCTTGTCAAAGCTGGGCCGGCCGGCGGTGTCCGCGGCCCTCTGCGCGTTCTGCCGTGCGGCCTGGGTGATGGCGCCCAGGGTGTCCGGGCTCCTCACCGCGCCGATGAGGGCGTCCGCCACCCGCGTGCGGACCGTCTGGTCCTCAATGGCCGCAACCGCCGGGCGCACTTTCCTGAGGATCGCCATGGCCGCGTCCCGGGCATCACCAGTGAGGGGGGTGTCCTTCTTCTCATCCTCCCCGCCGGCTGGGACCACCTCCGCCTCTCCGGCGGGCTCCTCGCCGTCCTCCAGCTCACCGATCAGCTTGTCCATGGCCTCCACGCCGCTGGGCTCAGCCTCCTTGTCCCGGGCCTCCAGGAGGCTGAGAAGCTTGTCAAACTTCTCGTTCAAGCTCCGCACCGCCTCGTCTGCCGTGGGAATGGCCGCGGGTTCCGCCTCCGGCGCTTTCTCAGCGGGGTCAGCGTCCAGCACAGCCGCCGTGGTATCCACCATTGTTCCCAGCTCCTCCGGGCTGGCGTCCTTGGCCGCCATACCAAAGGCGGTCAGGAAATTCTTCCAGAATTCGCTCATGTGTTTCCTGCCTTTCTCCGCCTCTTGGGCGGCTTGATCTTTTATCGCCACCTCGCGGCCCGCCCTGCCTCTGGGCACGACGGCCACGTGATTGCCCCGAATATTTCCCTGCCGGTAGTGGTCCCCCTCCGGCTCATAGCTGCACAGGTATCCGCAGCTCACCTCCCGCACCACCCCGTTTCGGATGTCGCTGATGAGCCCCGCGTCCTTCACCAGCAGGTCCGCCACCAGCTTCTCCCCCTCCCGGCGCACGTTCTGCACATGGCCCTTGGAGTAGGCGGCGTGGTTGGCGGGGCCTACGCTCTCCGCCGGGTGCCCCGCCGTCACGTCCTTGCCCTCGAAGCTGGCCACGGCGGCGGGGTCGAACACGTCCTCCGCGTACCGCCGCACCGTCACCGGCCGGTCCGGGTCTCCCTCCAGCTGGAGCTCCGAGGCCCGGTACACCATGTCACCCGTCCGGGCGATGGGGACATCGTGACAGACGAGATACCCCTCCGGGGTGTCCGTCATGTGGGGGGAAATTTTTGTGCCGTAGTAGGCAAGCATCCTGCATCACCTCGCAAAATAAAAAGAGGCCAGTTATCGAGTACATCTCGATAGCTGACCCCGTTCGGTCCTTCCCGCCCACCGTTTCGGGCGGGGTTCTGTATTGCATTGTTCGACAGAGTATGGTATACTTTTCCCGCAAGAGGGGCGGGGCTGACTCCGAAAGGAGGGAAGCCCATGAGCCTCGCAGATACGATCGCCCTACTTACGCTCGTGATTGCGGCTGTTTCGCTGGGTTTCCATATCGGAAAAAGCCTAAAGAAATAACCGCCCCCTGACCCCTAGGCAAGAAGCGGCAATTTCAATCGCTGAATTTTGAGTTGGCCGCTCCCTGTCTCGCACACAGGGTGACCGCCCTTCTTGTTTCATTATAGCCGCTGTGCCGCTTTCTGTCAAGTCGTTTTCCGCGTACCGGAAAACGGCGTTTATTTTTCTCCCACCGGCACCCTCTCCCGGCGGATGCGCAGGACCTTCACCTCTCCGCCGGGCCCCGCCAGCAGCTCCACGCGCTCCCCGCGGGAAAGTATCGCTTCTATGGCACGGATGGTCTGCTCCGTCATGGCTCCTCCTCTGTGAATAGATACGCGTATTCCTGCTGGAGCTTCTTCAGCTCAGTGTTGTGCTGTACTTCGAGGCGGCGCCTCTCGATGGTTTCCAAAGCATCAAGGCATGTTCTCCAATTTGGAACCGCCGCTTTCTGCCGCGCCTCCTCCGCTTCTATCAGCGGTTGGTACTTGCGATGTAATGCACGACATTTCTCGATATAGATGGTATAGTCCGGATGTGTTCTATTCACGCTTTTTCCGCTCATAAGTAAACCTCATTTCCTTGCTCAAAATGCGCATCGTCTCATGGTAACCGTCTATATCCGGGTCAATCTCCTGATTCCATTTCATCTCCATGACCGTGGTGCCTTCTATTTCCTTAAACCTATGATACACCTCGTCTGCAGATGTCGCAAGAGTTTCTGCCGTCCGCTTCATGATATATTCAAAAATATGGTCTGCCGCTTTAGAATACGTTTGACCGCTACTGATGAAAAATGCTACATCTGCTGCGCTGAAAGAAAAATTTGTCTTTTCCGCTGGGTGGTTATGGTAGGAATAGGAACCGGCAAGACTGCTGGGGATGGCCGACAAATCCACCGCTCCGCTCTCTCCGCGGACCTGCCAGACCTTACCGTCCGCCGTAACGGTGCGGTTGACCTCGTATGTCAGGTGTTGCGTCTCCTGCTGGGCGGCGCTCAGCTGGGATAGCACGGCCTTCTTATCCGAGAAATCCACAATCCCAATTTGAACCGGCTCCCCGGGTCTGGATGGCCTGTCCCTACCGGCGCTCTGGCCGAATAGAGCTGTATCCCGCTTTCGGTAGGCCGCCAGCCACCCCTTGTACTTCTCGTCCCCGGCCCTCTTGTGCCGCTGGAAGGTCTCAAACCGTTTTGGCACGCCGTCCCCCAGCGTCTCCCGGTACTTCTCCCACTGGCGGTAGTCCCGCAGCCAGCGGGCCCGGCTGCGCTCCTTCTCCCGGTAGGCGTCTATCTGCTTCTGTGAGCGGGGGTCCCTGGTGACGGGGTTCTTCTCAAAGCTGGAGAACTCTTTTATTTTCTGTATCTCCTCCTCGCTGCGGCCCATGGGCGTCCACCGGCGCAGCTGGTGGAGGCAGTTGGGGTGGATGTTCAGCCAGGAGTTGGCGAGGCTGTCCGGCCCCGCCGGGTCCATCTTCCCGAAGGCCGCCGTCAGCGGCGGGAAATCCGGGTCCAGGCCGCTCCTGGAGTACACCCGGCCCTCCAGCGGGGCGCAGAGCGGACAGGTGGTGCCGTGGCGTGTGATTTGATACAGGTCGTGGTCCGGGTTCTCCGTCAGCACCGCCAGAATCTCCGCCTGCCGGGAGGTGGCGCGCAGGACCATACTGCCGTAGGTATGCAGGCTCCAGCGCCGCCCCGCCCGGTCCACGAAGGCCGTCACGCCCTCGCGGCGCAGCTGCTCCACAAAGCCGGGCAGGGACTTGTACACGCCCCGTCCCGCACTCTGCATCCCCGCCGTCCGCTCCAGGCCCACCCGCCGGAAGACATCCGGCTCCGTCCGGCCAATCAGCATGGACTCCAGCCCTGAGAGGGCGGTCACGTCCGCCTGGGTGATCTGCCCCAGCAGGTTCATGACCAGCCGCTGCACGATGTCCGTCTGTTCCCCGGTGAGCACCCGGGCGTTCTGATAGGCCAGCAGGTGCTTTTCCGGCGTCTCCGGCTCCTCCTGGGGCCTACGGGCCTCGGGGTGGTTGACGTAGAACTGGGCCTCAACCATTCGGGGCACATAGCGCCAGCAGTCGTTTTCCAGATTGCGGAGAATGGCCTGGACCCGCTCCAGGGCCGCCTCGGCGTGGTAGTCCACCAGTCCACGGGAGCGCAGGCGGCCGATCTCGTTGATGATGTCCGTCTCCGCCTGGAGAAAGATCCGGATCAGACGTGCCAGCTCCCGCTCAGCCGGACCGGGGCTCAAGGCCGGCATTCAGTCCTCCCAATCATCCTCGTCCAGTTCATCATCATCCACGATCTCCAGCGGTTCTGTAAAGTCAGCAGTGACATAATCCAGCATATCACGCAAAGACGCAGTTGGATTCTCGTGGAGAAATTCCATGAATTCCTCTTCCCTGTCATCCTCCTCCGCGATAGCAATGATCCCAATAACCGCATCCCACTCCAGCTTCCCCTTACACTCGGAGTCAAATCTTTCGTGCATCAATTTGCGCAAAGGTGTATCCTTCATGTCGATGTCCCCCCTATGTGTCATTTGAGACGTGTACGTTTGGTGAAAGAATAATCCCCCGGACCGTTGACGATAAACACATAGCTGTACTTTCCATAGGCATACATATGTTGCTTGGGGCCCGGCTTCAGCCTCGGATGGTCCGTCAAGATTCCGCTGCTTACCCGGGCAGCCTCCCTTTTACCCATCCGAACCGGCTTCTTCATTTTACCATGCTTGCCGCTGGCTGTCGAGCCCCCGCCGAGCTTCCCGTAGGTGAACCGGCCGTTCTTCTCTCTGGGCTGTCCCTTGTAGTCCAGCGCCAGCGCGTCGCCGGTGTTCTGCTCAAAAGAGCCCTCCTCAAGACCCAGCCCCGCCAGGGGGTCCCGCAGGGCGGTGACATCCTGGTAGGTCTTGCCCTTGTTGTCGGCGATCTCCTCATCGGTGATGCCGCCAAAGAGCCCCGTCTCCTCCGCCAGATTCTTCAGCTCCCGCTGGGCGGTGTCCGCCCGCAGCAGGCCGGACTGGAAGGCCGTGACAATGGTCTCCGCCTTGTCCCGGGCGATCTCCGCCACCTCCTTTGCCGTGGGCGTCCACAGGGGCGGGAAGGAGATATCCAGGTCCGCCGGCATTGTTCCGATGGCCGACATGCACAGCGCCGGCAGCAGACGCCGGAGAATGGGTGCCAGCACGCTCTGGCGGAGGGTGTCCACGTAGTCGTAGTAGTTTTGCAGATCGCTCTCCCCGGTGGCGTTCATCCCGGCGGGCGCCCGGCCAAAGAGCTTGGTCATGGGGATCCGGGACGCCCCGGACAGGCTCAGGCACATGCTCTCGTGGACATCGGACAGACC
Organism: uncultured Oscillospiraceae bacterium; assembly: GCA_910588365.1. GTDB lineage: Bacteria > Bacillota > Clostridia > Oscillospirales > Oscillospiraceae > Pelethomonas. The sequence goes on from CAJUQS010000052.1 coordinate 26,794, forward strand.
GGTGAAGGTGTACTGGGTGTTCTTCAGCTGGTCCCCCTTGTTCACCAGCCGGGTGCCGAAATTGGACTGCATCACGCTCTGGGCCTGCATGGTGTTCCAGAACCGCCGCTGGGCCTCCCCGCTGGACAGGGAGAACAGCTGGTCCAGGTTCTGCACCTCCATCACGTCCACGTTGGCCCGGAAGGTCAGGGCCGCCATGTTGGCGGTGGTGTTGTCGTACTGCACCACCTCGCGGTACAGGCTCTCCACCTCCGACGCGCCCCACTCCTGCTCCGCCTGGCGCTCCAGGCAGGGCAGCTCCCGGCCCAAAAACCGGATGATCCGGCTGTGGTGGACCCGGGCGACGGTGCGCCCGTCGGGGAAGCGGATGGTGTAGAACTCCGGCACCAGCTTCCCGGACTCCGGCACCAGCCCCGCCTCCGGGGCGATGCCGCACCAGCGGTCCAGGATGTACAGCCCTGCGAAGGCGCCGGGCAGGATGGCCTCCGGGTCCAGGGGCCGGTCCAGGCTCCCCTCCTGGCCGCGAATCCAGATAAGTCCCGCCGCGCCGCCGTACAGCCGCCCCCACCGCAGCCCCTCGTTGACGCTGCCGCGAAGGCCCGTCTGCCGCTGCACCGCCTCAAGAGCCGCCTGCTGCTCCGGCGTCAGGGACCCGGCGGCGGTAAACCAGTTCTTTGTCATGTCGTCTGGAATGATGCCCACCACGTTCTGCACCACCCAGTTCTCCCGGTACAGGCTGTTCATCAGCGCGTAGTTGTCCGTCAGCCGGGTCAGGGGATACTCCGTGGCCTCCAGAGGGGACTGGGAGCCGTATCCCAGCCGGAACAGGGGGTTGGAGAAAGCGTCATAGGCAGCCGTCAGGCTGCCCGAGCGGTCGTTCGGCTCTGCCGAATGACGCGAGACGGCGTCCGTCGCACTCTGCCGTGTCTTCTTTCGTCTGGACAAGCTATCCCTCCTCCCCGTACCGCCATTTCGGCAGGCAGGTGTTGACATAGTACCGCAGGGCGTCCGGCCCGTGGTCTAAATTCTTCACCGGCTTCTCCACGCCGGCCAGCGCCGCCTTGCTGTCCCACACGTAGCTGCACAGCTCGCCGGTCAGGCCCTCACAGCGCCGGTGGATGCGGATTATCCGCCTGCCCAGCAGGGAGCTCACCCGCCGGATGCCGTCCGGCACGTCGTTGTCCCCGGCTATGACGTACACGCCCCGCCGCTGGAGCTCCGCGATGAAGCTGGCGGCGGAGGGGTCCACAATCACCGGGCAGAAATACTGGGGATCCCGCCCCATGAAGTCCTGGAGATCGTCCCCGTATTCCCCGTCCGTCTTCTGGCGGAGGGTTTCCCGGCTGCTCCAGCGGTACTCGTTGTCCACCCATATGACCTCGCCGTCATCGTAGATGTCCAGCAGTACGAAGGGATTGGCGGTGCCGTAGTCGCAGGCGATATACCGGGTGGCCGTCCAGTACAGCCCGGCGGGCCGGCCGGAATCATCGTAGGTATTGTACGTTTCATCGAACATGTCATAGATCAGACCGTCCCCGGCGGTCCACTCCCCGTCTATGTAGCGGCGCTTGAAAACACCGGTGTAGAGGCTGCGGTACATCTCCAGGGTCTCGGGGGAGAGGCTGGGGTTGTCCTCCATGCGGAAGTGGAGGTGGGTGGCGTTCTTCTCGCTGAGCTTCAGCAGCCACTCCTTGCGAAACCAGTGCTCCGGCACGTCCGGGTTGCAGTTGAACCACAGCTTCGCGCCGGAGACAGAGCACCGGGCGAGGGCCTGCTCCACAAAGGAGCGGGGCATCAGCGCCACCTCGTCCAGCAGCACTCCCGCCAATGTCACGCCTTGAATGAGCATGTAGGAGGACTCGTCCCGGCCGCCGAAGACGTAGAAGCGGTTTGTCTTCGGCCCCCGGGTGACGGTCAGCACGTGCTCCGAGCGGGAATAGGCCAGGGTGAAGTTTTCTTGCAGGTAGGTCATGGACAGAAGCGGCTGGATGATGTTCCGCTCCGCGCTGCCCACGGTCTTACCGCACAGGGCGAGGCTGCGCCGGTCGAAGGCCCCCATAGCCCACAGCAGGAAGCTCAGGCTCATGACGCTGGTTTTCCCCGAGCGCACCGCCCCGTCGCAGATCAGCGCCCGCCGGCCGGTGTACGGCCAGCGGAGAATCTCCAGCTGCTTGTCAGATAATCCCATTTTCCTGTGCCTCCTTCAGACTGCGGGTGATGGGGTCGTCCTCCCGCTGGTCCGCCAGCGTAGATTCCTGTTTCGCCCCGTAGCCGTGGCGGCCCATCCAAAGGGCGGCCAGCTTCGGATCGATGACTCCCAGCTCGAACTTGTGCCGGGCGTCCACCTCGCTCTCCTCCCTCATGCGCGTAACAATGTCCGAAAAACGCGGGTCACTGGCGTAGGTGTCATAGAACGCCGACCGGGACAGCCCCGCCCAGACGCAGAACCCCTCAATGGTACAGGTCACACTGCGCCTCAGCTCCGCGCTGACAAACTCCGAATTTTTGGCGCTGAAATCGTGAGTCAGGACTGTCTGATTGTCGCACCAGGCTTTGTAGTTCTCCCAGGCGTACGCGAGAGATTTCGGGGTCTTGAATGTTCTGGGCCTGCTCATGGGTTCACCACCTCTCAGTCGAAATGATATCTGGTACAGGCCCCGGCTCACGCGCCGGTGGGCCCGCATATTCCCTTCCCACAGGCAGCGGGGATCCATCAGCGGATACCCGCCGCCCGCAGGGAGGAAGAAAAAGAAGGCAGGAGGAGCGGAGTCTCCCCCGCTCCCTTATTATCGCATAGATTTTGGAGTTCGCTGTCCTTCCGAGGACAGTAATTTTAATAATTTGTCTTGCCCCAAAGATAGTCCATACTGACGTGAAAATAATCCGCGATAGCAGATAATGATTCTACTGTGGGCTTCGCTTCTCCACGCTCGTATTTCCTGATTGCCCCCGGCGGCAATCCAATCAGCTCCGATGTCACCGCCATGCTCCGCAGGGGCCTCTTTTCCTCCCGCAGCCTCCTCAGCCGCCTGGGGAACTCACTTTCCATCCTTCGTTACCCCTTCCGGCAGCCACTTGTTGCAGTGCAGCCAGTTTACGACCGTGCCCCGCACCGTGCAGCTCTTGTTTTGGCAGGTGGAGCACTTTCGAGGGACGCGCCTGGGTTTGACAACGGGGATGACGGCGAAGGGATCAAGCATGGGGTGTCACCTCCTCCCTGGTGATACGCTCGAACTCGATAACCCACACCCAAGGGTTTGCATCCCAGCCGTAGAGGGCGCGGTCTGCGGGTTTGAGGATGTTGTTCCACAACTCTATAAAATCTTTTTGCTTGCGAAACCCCTCAAAAGCAATGTCATAGGGAGGCATATCTTGCAACCGCTCCACACGCACATCCGTCACGCGCAGGAAAATCCTAGCCGCCTTGCGGGGCATGTGGATGGAGGGGGACCATCTACCAGGCCAAAACCAGTTCAAATATTCCGGGATCCGTTCTTTTATTTCTTCGTCCGTTTCAGAATAGTACCGGTATCCAATAACAGGATCTGAATACATGGTTTCGTAAAATGGGGCCCACGTCTCCCGCACATACAGGATGTCGTCGGGGCGGTAGGGGGTGTGCTTCCATGTGATTGTCTCAATAGGGTTCCACTCTTCGCGCCACCACCCCACATTTTTCCACACCAAACGCATATCACATGAACTCCACACCGGCTGCGGCTTCACCACCCTCCGCGTCACCGTCTTTCGGCCATCCAGGATGGCGCGGACCATGTCAGTGTTGAACAGGATTGGTTTCATTGTTATCCCCCAAAAATCTTACATAGAATCCATCCTATGAATGCAAAAAACATCAGGAAAAATAATGTAACAAATTCTAACAGTAAAACACACATTTCGTTCCAGTCCGTTGGAGTTCTCTTCCTTTTACTCAACAATATTCCTCCTCCTGCCTGCGGCGGTAGGCCAGCCAGTGTTTACCGTAAAAATAATCTTGTGGTCGCTGCGCCACATAGCTGGGCAGGATCGCCCAATGGGGGGGCGGAGAATCATCCCGCAATCCAATATGCCAGTAAGGCTCCCCGCCCATCTCCCGCAGCTCCTCCAGGGTCAGCAGATCGTTGGGCGGCTGAATAAGCGCCACGATCTCCTCCGGCGTCAGACCTGTGTCCTCATAAGCGGCGAGGCGATCTATAACCTTGTCTAGCGCAACAAACCTGTCGTGTATATAATGTGCCGTTATATCTTTCTTCTGATGAAAAGTGCCGTTTGCTCCGCGAATCAGAATACCATCATTGTTAAAATAGGCGCATCCTTTTTTATTTCTTTCAGTCAGTCGTTCCATCGTTCACTCTTTCCTCCTCCCCCAGCTTCCTGCCGCAGTGCCAGCAGTAGCGCATGGCGTGTTCCGGGTACTCTGCCAGGTAACCGCGGTGGCGCTCGAAAATCCCGCAGTACGCGCACGGCCTCTCCCTCTCACGCAGCATTCCGGCCGCCTGCCGCAGGGCCTCCGCGTCCCGGGCAAAAATGCCGTCCGGCTCCTCCCCCGCCAGCGAATCCTTGTCCCGCGCCTGGTCCTCCAGGCTGGCGATCACTTCAGCTCTGATCATATCCCTCTCACCTCGCATTACAAAATCTCCTGGCCGTCATGTATATTCCCGGCAATCTCATACCTGCCCGCTGCGGCCTGATTCATCCACCTCCGGCCTCTCAATTCCGTCCAGCACATCGCACAGGTACAGGGCGTTCTCCGCCGTTGGCTCCTTCCGGCAGCG
>CAJUQS010000053.1 GCA_910588365.1 uncultured Oscillospiraceae bacterium
GACCAAGGGCGAGAAATTTTGCCGCCAGATGAAGCCGGTTTGACGCAGAAATCCATATCGTGCAATGACCCCATCGAGGGGTCATGCACGATTATTCTGCAACAGGCGCATCGAGCGCCTGTGCAGAATAATCGTGCATGACCCCTCGATGGGGTCATTGCACGATATGGATTTCTGCGTCAAACCGGCTTCATCTGGCGGCAAAATTTCTCGCCCTTGGTCATATTTCCATTTTTCAAACAGCGCCTAAAGAAAAGAATCAAAAGAAACACTTTTTGCTGCAAAACGATGTTTTGCCGTTGAAAAAGCAGGAGGAGCGCGGCCGACGGCCGCGCTCCTCTCACAAAAGGTGCTGTTATTGAATTTCCAGCCGTCTGGCCGCCGGGACCGCCGGGGCCTGTTTGGGCATGGTCAGCGTCAGAACGCCGTTGTCGTAGGCGGCGGAGATATCCTCGGACCGGATGCCGGAGATATCGAAGCTGCGGGAGAAGGCGCCGTAGGACCGCTCACAGCGGATATAGGCGCCCTCGCTGTCCTTCTCCTCAGTGTGGGAGGTGCGCTGGGCACTGATGGAGAGGTGGTCCCCGTCGATATCGATGTGGATGTCCTCCTTCCTCATGCCGGGCAGGTCGGCCTCCAGCACATAGGCATCGCCGCTGTCCCGGATGTCCGTCTTGAAGAGGCCCGGCGTGTTCCCGGAGAAGAAGCTGCGCTCCAGATCCTCCAGATCCCGGAAGGGGCGGTACAGGTCCATGCCGCGGCTGCGGGTAAAGGGTGTCAGTTCAAACATGATGCAAAACCTCCAATGTTTTTTGTTGAGTCTATCATGCCCGAAATTGATGAATAAATCTATGGTATTGTATGGCCAAATTTTGAATTTTAGCACTCAAATCGGTTGAGTGCTAAAATAATCTGGTCTGGTTGTATTCCCGCCGCCCCGATGCTATACTGATACAGGCAAAGCGAATGCTTTGCCCCGGAGGTTTCTTTTGATACTTTTCTTTCCAAAGAAAAGAATGACTACCCCAAAGGAGCGTTGTGCATTTGAAAATTGTTGTGTTGGCCGGGGGTCTGTCCCCGGAGCGGCAGGTGTCCCTGGTGTCCGGAGAGAGCATCTGCCGGGCGCTGCGGAGCCTGGGGCACCGGGCGGTGCTGGTGGATATGTTCCTGGGCCTGGAGGGCTGGGCGGGGTCTGTGGAGGACCTGTTCGACGCGCCGGAGGGCCTGTGCGGACGGGCGGAGATCTGTACCCGGGCCCCGGATCTGGCGGCGGTGCGGCGGCAGCGGCGGGACCAGTCCCCCAGCCTGTTCGGGCCCGGGACGCTGGAGGCCTGCATGGCCGCGGACGCGGTGTTTCTGGGGCTCCACGGGGAGTGCGGGGAGGATGGGCGGGTCCAGGCGGCCTTCGACCTGCTGGGCATCCCCTATACCGGGTCAGGGCACCTGGCCTCCGGCATGGCCATGAACAAGGCTGTGGCCAAACAGATGATGGAGCACGCCGGCATCCCCACCGCTCCCTGGCGGGAGCTGGCATATACGGCGGAGGACATCCCCAGGCTGACCGGGGAGCTCCCCGTGCCCTGCGCGGTAAAGACCATCAACGGCGGGTCCTCCCTGGGTGTGGCGCTGCCGGACACCCGGGAGGAGCTGGGCGAGGCCCTGGCGGCCCTGCTGGCGTATGGCGGACACGTCATCGTGGAACCCAAGCTGGCGGGCCGGGACGTGACGGTGGGGGTGCTGGGGGACCGGTATCTGCCGGCTGTGGAGATGATCACCCGGGATGGGAGCTACTTTGACTATGCCGCCAAGTACCAGTCCGGCGTCAGCCTGGAGGTCTGCCCCGCGCCCATTACGGAAGATCAGTGGCGGACCATGGGGGAGGCGGCGCTGCGCCTCCACAGGGCGCTGGGCCTGCGGGCCTATTCCCGGACAGACTTCATCCTGGACGGGGAGGGGAGGTCCTGGTGCCTGGAGATCAACACCCTGCCCGGCATGACGCCGGGGAGCCTGCTGCCCAAGGAGGCCGCTGCCGCGGGACTGAGCTATCCCCAGCTCTGCCAGGAGATCCTGACGCTGTCCATCGGTGCGCGCCCCCGCCAATAAAAAACCATGCCCTCCGGTGCGCATCTGAGGATGCACCGGAGGGCTGCTTCAACTATAAAAAGATTGCGGGCGCGGAGTACGGGATACCTCACCGGGGTTCCAGGGCGCCGTGGAGGCGATCCGTGATCGCGCCCTGGAAAATCGGGGTGGAGTGCCCGTGGAGGGTCTCCAGACCGGCGGCGGCCATGCGGGTATCCAGCTGGCCGGACATGAACAGGTCCAGATCAAAGATGAACTTGACCTCCGGATCCTGGGGGGCGTTGGGGATGTTCTTCTTGACCATGCCGGGACCGGCGTGGATCTTGGCGTGGCAGGTGCTGTCCAGCGTCAGCTCCACGTCCACGGAGCACTTGCGGGTGCTGCGCTCGTCCACGTCCTCCTCCGCCAGGACGCCCAGGTAGGGGGAGGCGATCAGCTCCCGCCAGGGCTCGTCCTCCAGCTCCAGGGCCTTCCGGGAGAAGATATTGACATACCGCAGGCCGATGCGCTCGAAGAAGGCGGGCTGGTAGATGCGGATAAACTGGGCTAGGGGCAGATCGAAGTGCTGGCCAAAATCCTCCCAGCCGGAGTAGGCGACGGTGCTCAGGGAGATGAAATTGCTGGTCAGGTTCATCTTCCAGTGTCCGTCGGCGGTGATGAAGTTGTGGTTGACAATGGGCTTCTGCGCCTCCAGCTTTGCGCCGGGGGTCCCCAGCCCGGTGATCTTGGGGCCGGGCTGCTCCTCCTTGGCGGCGTAGCGGGGGAACATGGAGCGGACGGCCTCCTGGAAATCCACAGGTTCCCGCGCGCCGATGGACAGGATGGCTGGGAAACGAAACTGGCAGATCACCTCCGCCAGCTGGGCCCTGTCGTAGCGGACCCGGGGGGTGTCGGAATACAGCATGGAGTGTCCTCCTTACGAATGTTTGCCACTTATTGTACAGCGGCTGGGGGGAAAAGTCAAATCTATCCGCCCCTTTCCCGATAATTTCGCCGCGGCTTCAAGCTCCTGGCCTTCGCCCGGGCTTTTTCGGGCAGATTTTTTCTAAGAGCCTGTTTAATATCTCGGCGTGTGCGGATTGGCGAGATAGATTTTTTGTCCTGCAAGGCAAAAAGCCGCAGCAATCCATATCGTGCAATGACCCCATCGAGGGGTCATGCACGATTATTCTGCACAGGCGCTCGATGCGCCTGTTGCAGAATCCTGACGGATTGC
>CAJUQS010000054.1 GCA_910588365.1 uncultured Oscillospiraceae bacterium
CGGCCCAATTCGTACCGCGAGGAAATTGTGGAGGAGATGGTCATCCTGCTGGGAGCTGTGGACAACAACAAGTCCCGGCAGCTGTGCCACAGAGTGTTCACCCAGGCAAAGGAGCTGATCTACATTGACAGCGGCAACGGGGAGTACACCGGCCAGGTAGTCTGCGGTGTACGGCGGAGTGGTAGAACCTACTACCCGCCCATCGGTGTGGTCTACCCGGACGTACTGGAAGAGACGGATAAGTTTCCCACGGAGCTGTCCTGCGCCGAGGCGTCGGTGTCGGCTCCCCAGAGTATGGCGGCCAACATCACCGCCGCCACCGCTGTGGTGGACATGATCTACAACATTCTGGCCGTGGGTGAGAGTACGGTGCGGAAAGTGACATTCTCCACCAATACCATTAATGTGCGGCCGGAGATTCAAAAATCGAAAAGGAGGAAAACCGCATGAGAGCAACCGTAGACGCGAAGGAATTTTCCCAGGCACTGAACAAGGTAATCAAGGTGATCAAGCCGGCGTCCATCCCCGAATTGGAGGGCGTGCTGGTGAGCATCAGCAATGACCGCTGTACCCTGACTGCCACCGACTTTACCACCTGGCTGACCACGACGATTCCCGCCCGAGGCGATGATCTGAGCTTCGTGTTTCAGCGTCCCAAGGACGCCGCCCGGGCCTGTGGCCACTTTGAGGGTGAGTTGATTTTGGAGGCGGAGGAAAAAAGCAATCATAAAACCCGCTGTATCCAGCTCACCATGTCTTGCGGCCCCCGGGCCGCGCAGATGGACGCCTTCCTGCCCGAGGACTACCCCGCTATGCGGGAGGAACCGGCTCGGTATACCTATACGGTCAACGCCGCCCGGCTGCTGGAGCGGGTGGAGCATGTCAAATACGCACTGAGAAAACCCGATGATAAGCTGGAGGCCCAGCGCACCCATGTGCAGTTCGATGGCAACAAGGTGTTCGCCGTGGACGGCTACCGGCTGGCCTGGGATGTGGATGAAGGTCTGGCTGTCCGTCAGCCATTTATGGTCCTGCCTGAAGCACTGAAATACCTGAAAATGTTCGGCAATCAGGAAGTGACTGCCAGCGTGGGTGAGTGGTATCTCCAGGTAACGGATGGTACAACAGAGCTTCAGACCCGGATCGGAGGACCGTTTGTGTTCAATGTGGACGGCGCCGTTCCCAAGGAATTTAAGGAGGAGTTCTGCGTCTGGCCCGAAGAGTTCTTGAGAGAACTGGACTATCTGAAAAATCTGACCCGCAGCATAGGCAGCGCCTGCGTCCGTTTTTCCGGCGGCAAGCTGTCAATGTTAACGCCCAGCGGAGGTTATTGCACGCAGATTCAGATCGACGGGGAGAGCAGTATCGACTTCGGCTTTGAACTGCGCTACATGATCGACGCCCTCCGGCAGTTCCGGGGGGAGCCCCAGGTGAAGTTGAAGGTCATCAACCCTGTGGCGCCAATCATTCTGGAGGCCGAGGGCCGCAGCGACTTCGCTATGGTCCTGCCTGTCCGGATGAAACAGGCCGCGGCGGCGTGAGCGGAGGGCGGTATGGAATTTAAGGACATTGCAGGTGTGTGCCCCGTCTGCGGCGGGCCCCTGATCTACGGGGAAAATGCCGTTTCCAGCAAGAATGGCTCGGTAGACTGGACCTGTCAGGACTGCGGAGCGACCGGAAAAGAGGTCTATCGGGAAGTGTTCGACAGCCACCAGGATGTGCGGCTGGGCGATAGCCGCCCGGTACCGCCGAGAGAAACGTGAAGGAGTGTATCACTATGAAAACTGTCTACATCCCAAAGGAGGAGACCGTGCGCTATGAGACCCTGGCGACCGACCGCCTGGTGGTCAAGGGCTGTCTGAAGGTGGCTTATGGCATCAAGGCCAAGACCATCAGCGGAGGCGGCATGATCACCGCCGGCACCGTGTCCGCCGATGATATCCGGGTGGACGACCTGGAGGCCGCCAGCGTGACCTGCCAGCGGCTGATCGCCAAGCGGGTGCAGACCCCGGAGCTGTTCGCCTTTGAGAGCGCGGCGGTGTCCTGTTTTCTGTCCTCCGCCTTTGTGGCGACTGGGAAGCTCACCGTGGCCCTCAGTGAGATTGACGAGGTGAAGGCCGATGATGTCATCCACCTGAAGCCCAGGAAGCGGAGCCTGTTCCGGCTGCTGCTGGCCTCGGCCCTGCGCTCCTTCTGGACTTCCCTGACCGCCCGGCCGCAGAAGTCGAAGGCCATGGATGCGGACTTCGAGCCTGTCGAGGAACAAAAGGATGATGAATCTGTAGATGAGGAGCTGAACCGTTTCGTTGGTATGTTCAAGTTAGCCAGAGAGAGCGGCTACACACTGAAAATCATCCCCGGCACCCCAGAGGAGAACGCCCCTGTTTTTGGGACGGGTAGTGGAACGGATATCAGACCTGCGGCGTAGCTGCCGCTGAGAAATATGGAGCGCAAGGGATTTTTATGTCCTTGCGCTCTCAATTTTTGAAGGAGGGCATCAAAATGTCGGTACAATCCCAGGAAAAGAATATGCGCAAGCTGGCCGATTTGCTCAGCCACGACCTCAGCTACATCTGGGGCGAGCGGGAAGGCGGCCCCAACGGGGACAAAAAGGTGTTTTTGAACACCGGGAAGGCATTTCTGCGGGCTCTGGCCAAGGATTTGGGCCTCCGGGAGTAC
>CAJUQS010000055.1 GCA_910588365.1 uncultured Oscillospiraceae bacterium
CATTTTCTTGAGCCGTACGACCTGCCTGCGTATCTCCTTGAGTCCTGATCTCCCTACTTTCCTTAAATCTATATATTCCATATCTCTTATGGTACCATACTTTTCCCTTTTTTCCTAGTATTTTTCTCGAAGGTAATATCCAGCAGGGTGAGCGCCGTTACCGCCTCCACCACCGGCACGGCCCTGGGCACGATGCAGGGGTCGTGGCGTCCGTGGATAATCAGTCTGGCGTTCTCCCTTTTTTCCAAATCCACGGTGTCCTGCTCCTTGGCAATGGACGCTGTGGGTTTTATCCCAATGTTGACCACCAGGGGCATCCCCGTGGTGATGCCGCCCAGCACGCCGCCGGCGTGGTTGGTGCGGGCGGAGACCCGGTCCCCGTCCATGATAAACGGATCGTTGTGCTCACTGCCCCGCATGGACGCGGCGGCGAAGCCGGTCCCGAAGGACACCCCCCGCACGGCGGGAATGCCGAACAGGGCCGCCGCCAGCCGGTTCTCCACGCCGCCGAACATGGGCTCCCCCATGCCCGCCGGAACCCCCAGGGCGAAGCAGCGGATGACCCCTCCCACGGAGTCCGTGTCCATCCGGGCCGCCTCAATGGCTTGGCGCATCCTCATGCCAGCCCCGTCGTCAAACACGGGGAAGGGCTTTTGCAGCAGCTTCTCCAGCTCCTCGCGGCTCACGGCGGCGAAGTCCGGGGCGCTGTCGGAAACGCCCCCGATCCGGTCAATGTGGGCGGCGACGCGCACATTTCTCTGCTCCAGCAGCTGTAATGCCAGTCCGCCCGCAAAGCACAGGGGCGCCGTCAGCCGGCCGGAGAACTGCCCGCCGCCGCGGATATCGTAATCATCGCCGTATTTGATAAAGGCGGTGTAATCAGCGTGAGAGGGCCGCGGGGTGCGCCTGAGACGGTCATAGTCCCTGCTGTGCTGGTCGCCGTTGCGGATCACCACAGCCACCGGCGCGCCGCAGGTCCTGCCCTCCACCAGACCGGAGAGGATCTCCGGCGCGTCGCTCTCCTTCCGGGGGGTGGACCAGGCGTTCCGTCCCGGGGCGCGGCGGGCCATGAACGCCGTCAGCCGCTCCATGTCCGGCGCGAAGCCGGCGGGCAGGCCGTCCACCACACAGCCGATGGCGGGCGCGTGGGACTGGCCGAATATGGTGACCTTCAATTTATTTCCCAGTGTATTCATGGAAAACGCCTCCTAACATGCGGTAGTGTTCCCAGAAATCGGGATAAGATTTCGCCACGCACTCCGCCCCCAGGAGCGTCACCGGCTCCCGGCAGCGGGTGGCGGCGACTGCCGCCATCATGGCGATGCGGTGGTCGTTGCAGCAGTCCACGGCGCCCCCTCCCGCCAGACTGTCCTGCCCGTAAACGGTCAGACTGTCGGGATATTCCGTCACCCGCGCCCCCATGGCGTTCAGGGCGGCGGCGATGGTGGAGAGCCGATCACTCTCCTTGATGCGCAGCCGGGCGGCTCCGGTCAGACGGGTGATCCCCCGCCGCACCGCCGCAGCCGCCGCCACGGGCGGTGCCAGGTCGGGACAGCCGGACATGTCGATCTCCGCATCACCGGGCTGGGACAGCTCCAGGCAGTGGGATTCGATGATCCGGTCGCCCTGCGTGGAATGCTGGGTGACGCCCCGCACGTTCACCGCACAGCCCAGGCAGTTGGCCGCGTACCAGAACGCCGCCTGGGACCAGTCTCCCTCCACCGTGACCTCCGCGCTCCGGTACCGGCAGCCGCCGGGGATGAGGTAGTGGGGCGGGAGGGAGCGGGTGGAGGCAATGTCGATGCCGAACGTGTGCATCACATCCAGCGTCATGCCGATGTACCCCTCGCTCTCCAGCGGGGTGGTCGGGATGATCACCGACGGACCCTCCAGCAGCGGCAGCGCCATGAGCAGACCTGTGAAGAACTGGCTGGACACGTTCCCCGGCAGGCGGTATTCCCCCGGCGTCAGCCTGCCCTCTACCGTGAGGACGCCGTCCCGCTGTTCATACCGGATGCTCTTCTCCTCAAACAGGTCAAAGTAGGGCTGCTGGGGCCGTTCCATGAGCCGCCCCTGTCCGGTGAAGATCCCGCCGCCCCGGAGAGCCAGGGCGATGGGGATGAGAAATCGGAGGGTGGATCCCGATTCCCCACAGTTGAACTCAGGCAAAGTATTGCGGTTTGTTTTCAGCTCCTCCATACACCGCCGGGTGGCTCGGATGTCCTGGGATCCGGCCAGGTTGTGTATGACGCTGCCCTCCCCCGCCAAAGCGGCGGCGATGAGGCAGCGGTGGGCCTGGGACTTGCTGGGGGGCGGGGTGACGGTTCCGGCGAGCTTCCCGGGGGTGATGGTCAGGTTCATAGGGCGGCCTCCGTGAAGCGCCGCAGGCCCTCCAGGTCCAGCCGGACGGTCCTGGCCCTCCCCAGCTCCTCCAGCACCACCACGTCGATACTGCCGCCGTCCCGCTTCTTGTCGCTGATGGCGGCGGCGTAGAGCTGGGGGGCGGTGTAGGGGCACTGGGTGGGCAGGCGGAAGCGGCGGCAGGCCGCCAGCACCGCGTCCAGGGTGCCGGCGGGGCTGTACGCCATGCGCTCCGCCGCCCGGGCCGCCAGCACCATGCCCATGGCCACCGCGTGGCCGTGGGGGACGGTAAAGCCGCTGTTCTTCTCAATGGCGTGGCCCAGGGTGTGGCCGAAGTTGAGGATCTTCCGCCTTCCCCGCTCAAATTCGTCCTCCCCCACCACAGACGCCTTGATCTCCACGTTCCGGCGGACCACGTCGCCGATGCGCTCGCGGACGGGCTCCTCCATCAGGAAGCGGTAGAACCCGGCGTCGGCGATGAGAGCGTGCTTGACGGTCTCCGCCATGCCGCCGGCAAAATCCTCCTCCGGGAGGGTCTGAAAGGCGTCCGTGTCACAGATGACCATTTTCGGCTGGTGGAAGGCCCCAGCCAGGTTTTTTCCCGCCGCCAGGTCGATGGCGGTCTTGCCCCCCACGGAGGAGTCCGACGCGGCCAGCAGTGTGGTGGGCATCTGGATATAGTCGATCCCCCGCTGGTAGGTGGCGGCGGCAAAGCCCGCCATGTCCCCCGCCACGCCGCCGCCCAGTGCGACGGCGAAGTCGGAGCGGGTGAGCCCGCTCTCCGCCAGAAACTCCAGCATCCCGCCGTAGACGGCGATGTTCTTGCTCTGCTCCCCCGCCGGGAAGGCGTGGAGGCGGACGGTGACGCCCGCGTCCTGGAGGGAGCGGCACACCCGGGCGGCGTAGAGCTTCTCCACCGTGGTGTCGGTGATGACGGCGCAGGTGCGGGATTTGGTTGCCCCGGCGACGAGCTCCCCAGCCCGCTCCAGCAGTCCGCCGCCGATGTGGACCGGGTAGGCAGAGGATGCGTTTACCATGACTGTCTGCATAGGCTTACTCCTTGGTCAGAATGTCCAGGCTGTGGTTGGTGGCGCCGATGAGGTCCGGGCGCTCACACACGGAGAGATGGTATTTGACATAGGCCTGGTAGACCTCTTCGGAAAACTGATTCACCCGATCCCGGATGTAGATGGTGAAAAGGTCGGAGGCAATAATCTTCTCCCGCTTCAGCCCCACCTCCTGGTTCAGCTCGTCGATGTCCTCCAGGCGCACCATCTCAAAAAGATCCGTTGGTTTGGAAATACATTTGTAATCCGCAGTGACCATCCCGTTGCGCAGGTATTTCATCATGTTGCTCCCATCGTCTTTGAAGCCGTCATAGATGATAACCGCCTCATTCATGCAGTAGGCCGCAAGGATATGGCCGCCGGGCTTTGTCACCCGCTTGGCCTCCCGCAGAATGGTCAGCTTGTCCTCCTTGGTATAGACGTGGTACAGGGGCCCGAACAGCAGCACCGCATCGAAACTCCCGTCCGCATACCGGCTCAGGTCCAGTGCGTTGCCCTGCTCCACTGGGATCTCCGCCCCGCACGCCCGCAGGTTTTCCCGGAAGACCTCGATATTGTGCTCCACCAGCTCGATGGCGTGGACGTCGTAGCCGTCCATGGCCAGGGCCATGGAGTAGACGCCGGTGCCCGCACCCACATCCAAGATCTTCCCGCCCTGGGGTACATAGGCGCGGATATACTTCATGTTGGTGGTGAACTCCACGCTGCCGTGGCGGGATTTGGTCCGGGCGTCCTCGTTGTAGTTGTTGTAATAGTCAGTGATATAACTGGTATCCATACAAATTCTCCTCTCAGCAGTCCTTGTCGATGGCTTCCTTAATCTCTCTGGCGTGTTTCAGCATATCCCGCAGCCGCTCCCGGTCCCCCCGGCGGATGGTATAGGCGAAGGCCGCCAGCTCCTCCACCAGGGTGTCGATCTCCCGGACCAGGGCGTCCCGGTTCTCCAGGAAGAGCTCCGTCCACATCTCCTCGTTGAGCTTGGCAACTCTCGTCATATCCTTGAAGCTCCCGGCGGAGAAGCCCTCGAAATTGGGGGCCGAGGGGCTGCCCACGTAGGCGCAGGAGACCACGTGGGCCAGCTGGGAGGTGTAGGCGATGATGTGGTCGTGCTCAGCGGGAGTGGAGGGCTGGAGGCGGCTGAACCCCAGCTGCCGGGCGAATTCCCAGATCCCGTCCAGGCAGCTCCGGGGCGTGCCAGGGTAGGGGGTGAGGATCAGGGACGCGCGCTGAAACAGCTCCGGGAAGGCGGACTGGTACCCCGACCGCTCGATGCCCGCCATGGGGTGCCCCCCCACGAACCAGAAGCCCGCGTCCCGGACCACCTCCTCCAGGGGCGTACACACCACGCCCTTCACGCCGCCGCAGTCCATGACCAGCCCGCCCTTGCGGAAACGCTCCCGGTTTGCGGCGACGTACTCCACCGTGGCCTGGGGGTAGAGGGCGATGATCACCAGCTCGCACTCCGCCAGCCGGTCCGGGGTGAGGGCGGCGGAGACGACCCCCTCGTCCAGGGCGCGGCTGAGAACCGCGCCGTCGGTGTCGTACCCCAGGAGGGTGCAGTCCGTATACTT
The DNA here is from genome assembly GCA_910588365.1 of uncultured Oscillospiraceae bacterium. Lineage (GTDB taxonomy): Bacteria > Bacillota > Clostridia > Oscillospirales > Oscillospiraceae > Pelethomonas. Next base: position 5,000 of record CAJUQS010000055.1, read on the forward strand.
GCGGATGGCCTTGGCCATGCTGCCGCCAATAAGCCCCAGGCCCACTACGCCTGCTGTTTCAATCATGTTACCCCTCCTGCTCCGCGATCCGAGAACTGGTGGTGAAGGAGTGGTCGGAGTAAGGCCGGATGGCCCGGATCTTCTCCATCATATCCGCGAATTTCTCCGGGCGCAGGCTCTGGGGCCCGTCGCACAGGGCGTGCTCGGGGTCGTTGTGGACCTCAATGATCAGCCCGTCGGCCCCGCAGGCGGTGGCGCCCAGCGCCATGGGCGCCACCAGCTCCCAGCGACCCGTGGCGTGGCTGGGATCCACCACCACCGGCAGGTGGCTGAGCTGGTGGAGCACCGGGATAACGGACAGATCCATGGTGTTGCGGGTGGCGGTTTCAAAGGTGCGGATACCCCGCTCGCAGAGGATCACCTGGTCGTTGCCCCCGGCCATGACGTACTCCGCGCTCATGAGCAGCTCCTGCAGGGTGTTGGCCATGCCCCGCTTGATGAGCACCGGCTTGCGCAGCTTCCCCAGCTCCTTGAGCAGCTCGAAGTTCTGCATGTTCCGGGCGCCCACCTGGATGACGTCCACGTCCTCGAAGAGGGGCAGGTGCTTGGCGTCCATGATCTCCGTGACAATGGGCAGGCCCGTGGCCGCCTTGGCCTCCAGCAGCAGCCGGATGCCCTCCTCGTGGAGCCCCTGGAAGGCGTAGGGGGAGGTGCGGGGCTTGAAGGCGCCGCCCCGGAGGGCCTGGGCCCCCGCCGCCTTGACGGACCGGGCCACGGAGATGATCTGATCCTCGGTCTCCACGGAGCAGGGCCCGGCCATGACCAGGAAGTGGCCGCCGCCGATTTTCGCGCCGTTGGAGAGGGTGATGACCGTGTCGTTTTCGTGGAACTTCCGGTTGGCGTTCTTATAGGGCTCCTGGATGCGCTTGACGGTTTCCACGATGTCCAGCGCCATGATGCTCTCCATGTCCACCCGGGAGGTGTCGCCCACCAGGCCCACGATGGTGTGGTTCTCGCCCACGGACATGTGGGTCTCCAGGCCCATGCTGTGCAGCCAGCTGTCGAACAGCTCCACCTGCTGGCGCTCCGCGTTCTTCTTCAGAATGACAATCATTGTAAAACACTCCTATTCTGTATTTTATTGAAAAAGCACAGATGCGCTTTTTCAACTGCGTTGACTGTATTGTGGCCTTATCTGCAAAAATAAAAAGGTCCTACAGTGTTGTTTCACTGTAAGACCCGGAATAAACTTCCGCTATCTCCGCCTTTTCACCGCAGCAAAACAAACCTTATCTACTTGTGTAGATAAAGTAAAAGTAGCAGTATGCGGCGTTACGTACAGAGGAAGTCATAGAAAATACCTCGCAACAAAAACTGTGGGTATTGTAGCACGTTTTTTTCCGCCGCGCAAGGGGGAAAGCAAAAAAACCAAAAATTTTTCTGCTCTCTTTTACGAAAACTTCACCACTCGGCTGAATTCTGTGCTATAATGGCCAGGATAATCATTTTCGCCGGAACCGGCTGTTACATATGAGGTGAAAGAATGGGAACTTTTGTGCGCTTTGAACAGGTCTGCAAGACCTACCGCATGGGCGAGGTGGAAATTGAGGCCCTGCGGGACGCCACCTTCTCCGTTGCGAAGGGGGAGCTGTGCGTGATCGTCGGGCCCAGCGGCGCGGGGAAGACCACGCTGCTCAACATCCTGGGGGGGATGGACACCCTCACCAGCGGCCAGGTCTTTCTGGGGATGGAGGAGATCTCCGCCTACAGCGCCAAGCAGCTGACCGCCTACCGCCGCCACGACATCGGATTTGTCTTCCAATTTTACAACCTGGTCCCCAACCTGACGGCCCTGGAGAATGTGGAGCTGGCCTCCCAGATCTGCAAGAACCCCCTGAACGCGGAGGAGGTGCTGCGCTCGGTCGGCCTGGAGCACAGGCTGGCCAACTTCCCGGCCCAGCTCTCCGGGGGCGAGCAGCAGCGGGTGGCCATCGCCCGGGCGCTGGCGAAAAATCCCAAGCTGCTGCTGTGTGACGAGCCCACCGGCGCGCTGGACTACGCCACCGGCAAGTCGATCCTGAAGCTTTTGCAGATCATGAGCCGCCGGGAGGGCATGACGGTTGTCATCATCACCCACAACACCGCCCTCACCGCCATGGCGGACCGGATCATCCACGTAAAAAACGGCACGGTCACCTCCGTGCGGATCAATGATAATCCGGCGCCGGTGGAGGAGATCGAATGGTAAAGACACTGCTGCGCTCCTCCCTGCGGGAGATTCGCCGGAGCATGGGCCGGTATCTGGCCATTCTGGCCATTGTCGGGCTGGGCGTCGGGTTCTTCGCGGGCCTTCGCACCTGCCAGCCCTCCATGATGGCCACAGGCGTGGACTATATCGGCCGGCAGAAGCTCTACGACTTCCGCCTGCTGTCCACCCTGGGCTTTGACCAGGAGGACGCGGACCGCTTTGCCGGGCTGGAGGGCGTATCCTCGGCCGTTGGAGCGGTCTTCACCGATTTTCTCATGGATCTGGGGGACGGAAGGGAGACGGTGGTCAAGGCCCACTCCCTGACAGAGGGGGTGAACCTCCTCTCCCTGACAGCCGGACGGCTGCCGGAGATGCCCAACGAGTGCGTGGGGGACGCCCGCTACTTTCTGGAAGAGGATCTGGGCTCGGTCATCACCGTGGCCGCCAGCAACGACGAGGACACCCGGGAGCTTCTGCGCTACGATGGCTATACCCTGGTGGGACTGGTCAACTCCCCCTGCTACCTCAACTACGACCGGGGAACAAGCTCTATCGGCGGCGGCAGCGTGGCCGCCTTCCTCTGCATCCCGGAGGACGGGTTTGACTTTGACGCCTACTATGAGCTCTACCTGACCATGGCGGACCCCGCCGGCGCCTACTCCGATGCCTATACCGATCAGGCGGACGCGCTGAAGCCGGCGGTGGAGTCCCTCAGCGATACGGTGGCCCAGGAGCGCTACGAGTCCCTCCATAAGGAGGCCCTTGAGAAGATCGAGGACGCGGAGCGGGAGCTGGCGGACGCCTGGGAGACGTACAACGGCGAGCGCGGTGACACGGACCAGGAGCTGACCGACGCCTACCAGGAACTGACCGACGGCGAGCAGGAGTATGCCGACGGCCTTGCCCGTCTGGAGGACGCGGCGCAGCAGGTCGCCGACGGCGAGCTGGAGATCACCGACGGCGAGCGGCAGCTTGCCGCCTCCCAGCGGGAGCTGGACAGCGCCCGCGCCCAGCTCAACGCCGCCGATCAGCAGCTCTCCGCCAGCGAGGCCCAGCTCAGTGCCGCCAAGGAGCAGCTGGACGCCGGCGAGGCGAGCTACCAGCAGCTCTCCGCCCTCTACAACCGGGCCAGCCAGGCGGCGGTCCAGCTGGGCATGAGCGCGGAGGATCTGATCGCCACGCTCTGGACCAACCCGGAGGCCATTCCCGGCGGCGCGGAGCTGATATCCGCCTGGTCAACGGCGGAGGCCCAGCTGGGCGGCTCCCTCAACTCCTGGACCCTCACCAATATGCGCGAGAGTCTGGATCAGAGCCGGACAGAGTACCAGGCCGGGCTGGCGGAGGTCCAGCAGGGCCGGGCCGCCTACCAGGCCAGCCTCGCCCAATATGAGAGCGGAATGGCCCAGCTCAACGCCGCCCGGCGGGAGCTGAACAGCGCCCGCCAGGAGCTGGAGGACGCCCGGGACGAGCTGGAGCGGGCCCCGGCCGAGCTGGAGGACGCCCGGCGGGAGCTGGACGACGCCTGGAACCAGTACAATGACGGCAGGGTGGAGGCGGATCAGGGATTTGCCGACGCGGAGACGGAGCTCCACGACGCGGAGCGGGAGCTGGAGGACGCCCGGGAGAAGCTGGGGGAGCTGAAGGAGGCCAGCACCTACGTCCTCACCCGCCAGGAGAACAGCGGCTACGTCTGCTTTGACAACGACACCTCCATCGTGGCGGCCATTTCCGTGGTATTCCCGGTGTTTTTCTTTCTGGTGGCGGCCCTGGTGTGCATGACCACCATGAAGCGCATGGTGGACGAGCAGCGCACCCAGATCGGCGTGCTGAAGGCCCTGGGCTACTCCAACGGCCAGATCATGGGCAAGTACCTCTTTTACTCCGGCTCCGCCGCCATCGTGGGCAGCGCCGCGGGATACGCCCTGGGCTCCACGGGCCTGCCCTGGATCATCTGGGAGATCTACGGCATGATCTACGGCTTCGCCCCCCTCAAACCGGTGTTCCTGCCCCTGCTGGCGGGCGTCTCCTTCGCGGCGGCCCTGCTGTGCTCCATGGGAGCGACCTGGCTCTCCTGCCGGGTGGAGCTGGGGCGGCAGGCGGCGGAGCTCATCCGGCCCAAGACGCCCCGGGCCGGCCGCAGGGTCTTTCTGGAGTACATCACCCCCCTCTGGAGACACCTGAGCTTTCTCCACAAGGTCTCCGCCCGCAACGTACTGCGCTACCGGAGCCGCCTCATCATGATGGTGCTGGGCATCGGCGGCTGCACCGCCCTGCTGTGCACCGGCTTCGGCATCCGGGACTCCATTGCCCACGTGGCGGACGACCAGTTCGGGGAGATCACCCTGTACGACTATGCAGTGACCTTCCAGGACGGCCAGACCCAGGCGTCCGCCGCGGCGTACCTGGAACGGAGCGGCTGGACGGAGGAGGAGGGCCTGCTGGTCCACAGCGGCAGCGCGGATGTGCTGGCCGGCGGGAGCAGCAAGTCCGTGCATCTGGTGGTCTCCTCCACGGACAGCCTGGAGGGCTTCCTGTCCCTCCACGCCGGCGGGGAGCCCATCCCCTACCCCGGCGTCGGGGAGGCCGTGCTGAACGTCGGGCTGGCGGAGAACATGGGCATCAGCCCGGGAGACGCCATCCAGCTGGCGGACAATGATCTGGGCACACTGGATGTGACGGTCTCCGCCGTCTCGGACAACTACGTCTTCAACTATGTCTACGTCTCCCCGGAAACCTACCGGGCGCAGCTGGGCGAGGTGCCGGAGTACAACACCCTCTACGTCCTGGGCCACGAGGGGGCGGACCCCTACGAGGAGGGCGCCGTACTGCTGGAGGACGAGGACGCCGGCAGCGTCTCCGTCAGTGAGGCCACCAGGACCCAGGTGGACAACATGCTCTCCCGGCTGGACTACATCGTGCTGGTTGTGGTGCTGTGCGCGGCGGCCCTGGCCTTCATCGTGCTCTACAACCTGACCAACATCAATATCACCGAGCGCATCCGGGAGATCGCCACCATCAAGGTCCTGGGCTTCTACCAGAAGGAGGTCGCCGCCTACATCTTCCGGGAGATCAACGTCCTCTCCATCCTGGGCAGTCTGGCGGGCCTTCTCATGGGCAAGGCGCTCCACGCTTTCGTCATGGAGCAGATCCAGATTGATTCCATGTTCTTTGCCTGCCGCATCCTGCCGGTGAGCTACGTTATCTCCTTCTGTATGACCATGCTCTTCACCATCGCCATCTCCACTGGTATGCGGCCCAGGCTGCGGAAGATTGACATGGCCGAGTCGCTGAAATCCATTGAGTGAGCGGCCGGCCAAGCAGGCCGTCCCTTTCTTGAAACCCCCTCCAAAATCACTCCGACAGGGCGCCGCCGGCAGCGGCGTCCTGTTTTTTGCAAGAAGGCCGGTGATTTGATGCAAATTTCGGCGGATTGGCTATTCACAAAGAGGGCTCTGTGTGGTACACTTTAACCGGATAAATTAACAGCCGGGTATCTGCGCCCGGCTGTTGGATAAAGGAGATCAGATGTTATGGTAGAAGTCATTAAGAGAGGCGCGTACCTGGTGGACGGCCAGATCGTCTGGGCGGAGGGCGCCGCCGGTCAGGACGCCCCGGAGAGGGCCCGGGAGAGGACCATCGCCTCCTCCATCCTGCGCTCCCACAACCGCGGGACGGATCCGGGGAAGCTGCGGCTGAAATTTGACGCCCTCATCTCCCACGACATCACGTTTGTGGGCATTATCCAGACCGCCCGGGCGTCCGGGCTGACGCGCTTCCCCGTGCCCTACGCCATGACCAACTGCCACAACAGCCTGTGCGCCGTGGGCGGCACCATCAACGAGGACGACCACGCCTTCGGCCTCTCGGCCGCCCGGAAGTACGGCGGCATCTACGTCCCCGCCAACCAGGCCGTCATCCACCAGTACGCCCGGGAACGGCTGGCGGGCTGCGGGAAAATGATCCTGGGCTCCGACTCCCATACCCGCTACGGCTCCTACGGCTGCATGGGCGTGGGCGAGGGCGGCGGCGAGCTGGTCAAGCAGCTGCTGGAGAATACCTACGACGTGCCCGCGCCGGAGGTGGTGATGGTCTATCTGGAGGGCAGGCCCCGCAAGGGCGTGGGGCCCCAGGACGTGGCCATCGCCCTGGTGGGCGCCACCTTCCCCGGCGGGGACGTGAAAAACAAGGTCCTCGAGTTCGTGGGCCCCGGGGTCAGGAGCCTCAGCGCGGACTACCGCATCGGCATCGACGTGATGACCACCGAGACCAGCTGCCTCACCTCCATCTGGGAGACGGACGAGACCATCCGTGCCTACTATGAGAGCATCGGCCGCCCCGGGGACTTCAAGGAGCTGAAGCCGGAAAACGGCGCGTACTACGACAGCGTGGTGAAGATCGATCTGAGCCGTGTGGAGTGCATGATCGCCCTGCCCTTCCACCCCTCCATCGCCTGCACGATCCACGAGCTCCAGGAAAATCCGGAGAAGATTTTCGCCGGGGTGGAGGAGTCGGCCAACAGGCAGCTGGGCGGCAAGGTGAGCATGGATCTGCGCCGCAGCATCGTGGACGGGAAGGTCACCTGTGAGCAGGGCGTCATCGTGGGCTGTTCCGGCGGCATGTACGAGAACATCGTGGAGGCGGCGAAAATCCTGGAGGGCGGCAGCATCGGAAACGGCTATTTCGACATGTCCGTCTACCCCTCCTCCACCCCCATCTCCCTGGCCATCACCAAAAACGGCACGGCGGCAAAGCTCATGGAGGCCGGCTGCGTCATGAAGCCCGCCTTCTGCGGCCCCTGCTTCGGCGCGGGGGATACGCCCGCCAACAACACCCTCTCCATCCGCCACGCCACCCGGAACTTCGCCAACCGGGAGGGCAGCAAGCCCGGAAACGGGCAGATCGCCGCCGTTGCTCTCATGGACGCCCGGTCCATCGCCGCCACCGCGAGAAACGGCGGCGTGCTCACCGCCGCCACGGACATCGAATATGAGTCCCCCACCCGGGAGGAGCTGGCCTACCACTTCGACGGCTCTGTCTACGCCAAGCGGTGCTATGAGGGCTTCGGCAAGGCGGACCCGGACGCCCCCCTCCGCTGCGGCCCCAACATCAGGGACTGGCCGAAGATGCCCCGCCTGGAGGAGGACCTGCTGGTGAGGCTGTGCGCGGTCATCCACGATCCCGTCACCACCACGGACGAACTGATCCCCTCCGGGGAGACCAGCTCCTACCGCTCCAACCCCATCGGCCTGAGCGAATTCACCCTCAGCCGCCGGGTGCCGGAGTATGTCGCCCGGTCCAAGGCGGTCCGCTCCCTGGAGGAGGCCCGTTCCGCCGGGAGCGTCCCCGCCGAGGTGCAGGAGGTCCTCTTCAAAGTGGGCGGAGACGCCGCAAGGACCACAGTGGGCTCCTGCGTATTTGCCCGGAAGCCCGGGGACGGCTCCGCCCGGGAGCAGGCGGCCAGCTGCCAGAAGGTGCTGGGCGGCTTCGCCAACATCTGCTATGAGTACGCCACCAAGCGCTACCGCTCCAACTGCATCAACTGGGGCATCATCCCCTTCACCATGGACGGCTCCGTGGACTTCCCCTATGAGGACGGGGACTGGGTGTACGTCCCCGGCATGAGGAAGGCCATTGCGGAGGGGGCTGAGGCCGTAACGGCCAAGGTCATCCGGGCCGGCGGCGCCGTCTGCGATCTGCCCCTCAGGTGCGCGGGGCTGACGGCGGAGGAGCGGCTCATCCTCCAGGAGGGGTGCCTGATGAACTACTATATGTCCTGCCGGACGGGCAATGCGGGACTTTAATGCGGCTTTTGACCAGGTTTACCGCCCGGTAACGAAGTATGGACGCCCACTGAAAGATGTCCTGCCGGACGGGCGATGCGGGACTTTAATACGGCACATGATAAAGGAGAAAGCGATGGAAAAGATCAAAATGACCACCCCCCTGGTGGAGATGGACGGCGATGAGATGACCCGCATCCTGTGGGGAATGATCAAGGATAAGCTGATTCTGCCCTTTGTGGAGTTGAAAACCGAATACTACGACTTGGGCCTCCTCCACCGCAACAAGACAAAGGATCAGGTCACCGTGGACGCGGCCAACGCCACCAGAAAGTATGGCGTGGCGGTGAAGTGCGCCACCATCACCCCCAACAAGGAGCGCATGGAGGAGTACCCCCAGCTCACCGAGATGTGGCGCAGCCCCAACGGCACCATCCGCTCCATCCTGGACGGCACGGTGTTCCGCACCCCCATCTGCATTGACGCCATCAAGCCGGTGGTGCGGAACTGGAAAAAGCCCATCACCATCGCCCGCCACGCCTACGGCGATGTATACAAGAGCGTGGATTTCGTCACCACCCGGCCCGGCACCTGTATCATGACCTTCACCAGCGATGACGGCGCTGAGGAGAAGTCCGTCATTGTCCAGAAGGTGGACGGCCCCGCCGTCTGGCAGGGCGCCCACAACAGGGACTCGTCCATCCGCTCCTTCGCCCGCTCCTGCTTCCAGTACGCCATCGACACCCGGCAGGATCTGTGGTTTTCCACAAAGGACACCATTGCCAAGATCTACGACGGCGAGTTCAAGCGGATTTTTGAGGAGGAGTACGGGGACTTCCGCGCTCAGTTTGAGAAGCTGGGCCTCACCTACTTCTACACCCTCATTGACGACGCGGTGGCCCGGGTCATCCGTTCCGAGGGAGGCTATATCTGGGCCTGCAAGAATTACGACGGCGATGTGATGAGCGACATGGTTTCCACCGCCTTCGGGTCCCTGGCTATGATGACCTCTGTCCTGGTCTCCCCCGACGGCGCCGCCGAATATGAGGCCGCCCACGGAACCGTCACCCGCCACTACTACCGCCACCTCAAGGGCGAGAAGACCTCCACCAACCCCATGGCTACGATTTTTGCCTGGAGCGGCGCCCTGAGGCGGCGCGGCGAGCTGGACGGCCTCCGGGATCTGTCGGATTTCGCGGACAAGCTGGAGGCGGCCTGCTTCGACACACTGAACGCCGGGATCATGACCCGCGATCTGGTAGGGCTGGTGGAGCCGGAATTCCGGGCCCGGGCGGTGGACTCCGGGGAATTTCTGGACGCTGCCGCCGGGCGGCTGGCGGCAAAGCTGGCCTGAGGGACCGGGGAGGCGGATATGGCGGAACTTCAAAAAAATCAACTGCACACGCTCACCATGGACGGATATACCGCCGAGGGCCTGGGCGTCGCCCGGATAGAAGGCCGGGTGGTGTTCGTCCACGGCGGTGTACGGGGGGAGGTCTGCTCCGTCCGCATTCTGAAGGTACTGAAAAACATGGCCTTCGGCCGGGTGGAGGAGATTTTCCAGCCCTCCCCCGCCCGGCGGGAGCCGGACTGCCCCCACTACCCCGCCTGCGGCGGCTGCGCCTTCCGCCACATCTCCTACGAGGAGGAGCTGGAGGCCAAGCGTCAGCGGGTGGAGGACGCCCTGCGCCGGATCGGCGGGGCGGAGATCGGTGTGGAGGAGATCCTGCCCTGCGCTCAGATAGACGGCTACCGCAACAAGAGCCAGTTTCCTGTCAGCCCCGAGGGCCGAGCCGGCTTCTATCGGGCCCGCAGCCACGACGTCATTCCCGCCTTGGACTGCCGCCTGCAGGCCCCCCAGGCCAACCGGGCGGCGGCGTCTGTGGAGGCCTATCTGCGGGAGCTGAGTGTGCCCGCCTACGACGAGAGGACCGGGGAGGGGCTGCTGCGGCACATCTATGTCCGCACCAACAGGGATGGGCAGTCGCTGGTATGTCTGGTGGTGAACGGCGGCCGCCTGCCCAGGGAGGCGGAGCTGGTCCGGCGCATCCGGGCGGCCTGCCCGGATGTCTCCGGCATTGTGCTCAGCCGCAACGACCGGGATACAAATGTCATTCTGGGCGACTCCTTCCGCATACTCTGGGGGGCGGATACGCTGACGGACAGCCTGTGCGGCCTGCGTTTCCAGCTGTCCGTGCCGTCCTTCTACCAGGTGAACCGGGACCAGGCGGAGAGGCTGTACGGAAAGGCCATCGAGTTTGCGGGTCTGACAGGCCGCGAGACGGTACTGGACCTCTACTGCGGCGCGGGAACCATCTCGCTGGCCATGGGCCGCCACGCCGCCCGGGTGATCGGGGCGGAAATTGTGCCGGAGGCAATTGAGAACGCCCGGGAGAATGCCCGGCTCAACGGTGTCGGGAACGCGGGATTCTTTCTGGGCGATGCGGGGGCGGTGGCAAAGAAGCTGGCGGCGGATTGCCTCCGGCCGGACGTGGTGGTGGTGGACCCGCCCCGGAAAGGGCTGGAAGCGGAAATCATTCCCACCATCTCGGCCATGGGGCCTGAGCGGGTCGTGTACGTGTCCTGCGATCCCGGGACCCTTGCCCGGGATGTCAAGCGCTTTCAGGAGGCCGGCTATGTGCCCGCCAGAGCCGCCGCGGTGGATATGTTCCCGAGAACGGCACATGTGGAGACGGTAGTATTATTGTCCAAACTTCGTACGGAGCATCATATCGAGGTTGACCTGGACTTGGGGGATATGGATTTGACCTCTGCCGAGAGCAAGGCCACCTACGATGAGATCAAGGCTTATGTGCTGGAAAAGTTCGGGCTAAAGGTATCCAGTCTTTATATCTCCCAGATCAAGCGGAAGTGTGGGCTGGAGGTTGGGGAGAATTATAACCATCCAAAATCCGAGAATACTAAGGTTCCTACTTGCCCACCGGAAAAGGAAACGGCAATACGCAAGGCATTAGAACACTTTAAGATGGTTTAATCTGATGAACTGCTCACATAACACTTGAAATTGAACAACAAAGGCAGGTGGCCTAAGGAGCACCTGCTTTTGCTGTACCTTTAGGAGATGTGAGTGGATACGAAAAATATCATTCCGCGCTGCTTTCCTGCGTATTAGACCGAAAGTCCTCTTGCACCCCTTCGTTCAAATCAAAACACATGGTTTTAGCATCTGCAACCCAGAAGCCACGCACCTTATACCGTTTGCCCGAAACCCACTCCTCTCCAATAACCCTTCGCAGCGGGTCCAACAGGTTTTTATTGGAGATTGTAACAACGCCCTTTTGTTCACCTTTAGGTTTAGAAAACTTGAAGCCCTTCGCCTCATTGCTTTTACATGCACGAATTGCAAAAACCCGAGCTTTAGGATCAAGTAAGCAGAGCACATAAGCTGGATAGCCTAAATCCTCAAGCACCTTCCTGGTAAACGTTACCCCGTTTTGATTTACAAACAAATCAGGGTATGCGTTCACATTAGCGTCTAACGTTTCAAAGTTCAGGGAAGAAAAATCGAAATTCATGTTCACTAATTCCTTTCATTTTCAATAATTTTTGGCGTTTGAATCATTTGAATAAACTCTTTTTTCTCGTCAACACTCCAGCGAGCATCCAGCACAAAGTATCCTTGAAATAATCCGTTTTTTATGCGGGATACAATAAATCGACTTCCTAATTGCCTCATCGTGGCAGGCTTTTTTGATGCACGTCTTAGAGAGAGAATATCCTGTACTTTTTGCCAATCTTTTTTCCGTATGATTGCGTCATGATGACCTTCCTTGAAATATTTGTTAAGGTCAACGTTCTTTACCGACTTATGCGTGCGAAAGTCTTTGGTATAGGTTTTCTGCATGATAGCATCGCCACAGTATTTTTCATTTCGGAGAATGCTGCGTACCGTTCCGGCAGACCAGTGGCTGTGCCCCTTTGGAGATTTAATTTGCTGCTCCGTCAGGGCTACCGCAATTTCGGAAACGGATGCGCCCTCTAAGCAGCTCTCATAAATATATTCGATAATCTTTGCTTCTGTTGGTTCGATTACTACTCGGCCAAAATGGTCGCGATAATACCCCAGCGTATTATATACGGAAAACTTATATACACCGTCTGCCATCCGCCAACGAATACCTGCTTTGATTGCTTCACTTTTTTGTTGCGATTCGAGTTCGGCAAGAGCGGATAAAATTGCAATTAGAAGGTTGTTATTGCCATCTCCGGTGGACGTGATGCCTTCTGTTTCAAATGATACCGTAACAGGTGGGTTCAGCGCCGCCAGCTTGCGAAGATTATCCAGTATATCTACAATGTTTCTCCCAAAGCGGTTAATGCCTTTTGTAAGAATGAGGTCAATTTTCCCCGCCAAAGCATCTGAAATCATCTTCTGGAATCCCAATCGCTTATTAACAGAGGTACCGCTTACTCCCTCGTCCTGGTAAATCTCTACTAATTCCCATGAGGGATTACTCTCTATCTTGCTCCTATAGTGCAGTACCTGCATCTCAAAGCTGTTAAGCTGCTGTTCCTCCTGTGTACTGACCCGGCAGTATGCGGCAACCCGCAGTTTAGGGGCATCCTGTGCCAAAGCTTCCTTTTTAGGAGGTGGAATCACGATCACGCCATTGCCGCTGCGATTATGGGCAATCTCCTCCCGTAACATGCGTCTCTTTTGCTCTCTCCGCTCCGCTTTGCGGCTGGTCCGTCTGGCGGCCTCTATTTTATCGGGATCAAGCGGTTTTGCCATGCGCTAACCTCCCAATTCTCTAATAACGCTGTACTCCGCCGCACACTTACAACTTCGTCAATTTTTGATACATTCTCATCAGCTCTGCGACGCAGGCCGGTTCGGAGTTCAGCTTACCCCAAAAACCATAAGCCACCATCACGGCCTTGTCGTTCTGCTGGTGGGCCTTCCGCAACTCCGGAAGCATGGTGGTTTCGTCGTAGAGGTCGGCAAGGCTGGCGTCCGGGTAGAGGGCACGGGCGTCAAGAATCGCCTGGGCGGTCTGCTCAATCTTGGCCTTTTGTGCGTCCGTAGGGGTAGGCCAGGGGAAGTTGTTGTAGACAACATCCTTGGAATAGCGATAATCGCTTTTCAGCCGTCCGCAGACAGCGCGCATCCAAGCCATGTGGACGTTGGAGGTCAACACACCGAAATGGTACAACGTGGAGTTGGGAATAATAAACACAAGATCGCTACAAAGTGTATCAGGGGTCATAAAGCCCATAGGAATGTACCGCCGCCGTTCAGATGAAACTTTAGGAAGAAGAATATAGGTTCCTTCTGGCATATTCTCAACGTGGAAACGAGTCGGTTTATCAGCAAGTTTTACTGTTCCGGCACTTGTACTGGAAAGGCGACATTGCCGCACTGCCTCCACCCGCTTCAGGCACTCCGGCATTTTCCGAAGCTCGTTCGGCGGGCAGTCCCCCAGCCACAGGCAGTAGCGAGGGCAACGATTGATAAACTCCTGGGAACCATACCAGGGCTTAAACCACTTTCCCGCTGCTGGTTCAATTTTCAAAAATTCGTCCATTTCGTCTTTGGTGAAAAGGTAGTTGCCGCCGTCAATCGGTTTGTTGCCGATTCCGATTTCCGGCACATCACAAAGGGGCTTACTGCGGCTCTCCACAAACACATTGCCAGCATCCAGCAAATACCCATTGATGTTCTGAACCACCTGCGCCCGCTCTGATGTGAACAGCGTCTTAGGCGTGGTGTTGGGGGCCGTGCTGAATCCGACAATCACACAATGAACATGGGCTTTGATTTTGGCCTCGCTGTCCCAGCGGAATGTCCGATGAGCGAAATCAATATGAACGCCTGATTCAAACAGCGGCTTCCACAGATTCGCCACAGCTTCACCCTGGGTCACGGAGTTGGTAGACACCAGAGCGGCCCGGATAGACGTTCCCGCCATCAAGTCCGCAGCTTTTTTATACCAGCAGGAAACGTAGTCCAGATTTCCGGCGTTCTTCCATCCGGGGAAAATGGCATTTACATCGTCCTTCTGCTCTGCGCCCATCATCCGTGCGCCGACAAAGGGCGGATTGCCCATGATATAGTTCAGTTCATGTTTGGGGATGACGCTCTCCCAGTCCATCCGCAGGGCATTCCCCTCGGTGATGTTGGCGTAGGATTTCAGCGGCAGGAAGTCCAGGGTCATGTGGACTACGTTTTCTGTCTCCTTCATCATCTGGCTTTCCCCGATCCACAGGGCGGTTTTAGCGACAGTCACGGCAAAGTCGTTGATCTCGATGCCGTAGAATTGGCTGATGGAGACTTGAATTGGATTGCCGATGTCCAGCATGATTTGTCCCTTATGGAGCAAGGAGATCGTTTCATTTTCCAGCCGCCGGAGGGAGATGTAAGTTTCGGTCAGGAAGTTGCCGGAGCCACAGGCCGGGTCGAGGAATTTCAGCCCCGCCAGCTTGCGCTGAAAGGTTCCAGCCTGGCCTTGCGGGTCCGCTCCACCGTGACGGCTTCAATCTCCGCAAACTCGGCTTTCAGCCCATCCAGGAATAGCGGGTCAATCAGCTTGTGGATGTTCTCGATGCTGGTGTAGTGCATCCCGCCAGAGCGCCGGGTTTCCGGGTTCAGTGTGCTTTCAAAGACAGCGCCGAAAATGGTGGGGCTGATGGCAGACCAGCCAAAGTCCTCGCTGGCTTTTCGCAGAATCAGGTCAACGATGGTTTCATCCAGCCGGGGAATCACGATATTTTCATCTGCGAACAATCCGCCGTTGACGTAGGGGAACGCCAGGAGGTCATCATCCAGGTACGGGTCCCGGTCCTCGGATTTTGTGTCAAGGATTTTGAACAGGTTGATTAAGGCTTGCCGGGCCTCCCGCTCATGCCCCTGCAAGTAGTCATGGAACATACTCCGGTTTCCGAAAATTCCAGCGTCCTCGGCGTACAGGCAGAACACCAGCCGGACACACAGCTTGTTCAGGCTTTTCAGCGTTTCCGGGTCATTGTGGTCCTTGTACTGTTTCAATAGTGTGTCATAGAGCACCCCCACCAGTTCACCGGCCTGGAGGGAGATTACCATTTCCTTTTTGATATGCTCGCTGCCAGTGTCCACCAGGAATTGCAGACGGTGAAACTCCTTCTCCAAGTCCGCCAGCTTGAGGACTTCCGGCTCGTCATTGGGGCGATTCATATCGTGAATCTGGAACCCCTGGAAGTTGCAGACGATAATCCAGCGTGGGACCTGATTATAGGGCAGATATCCGGCATACCTTCTGGCCTGCTGGTAAGGTGTCAGCATACTGCCGTCAGACTGCTTGTATCCTTTTCGGAGGTCAATCTCCCGGCCCTTCTGCTCAATCAGGACACGGGTGGATTCGATGTATCCGTCAATGAAACTGGTATGGTCCAACTTCACCGGGACTTCAAAGGAAATGGCAGTAGAGCCGTCAATGCCGAAAACCTTTGTCAGTAATTCGATCCAAAATCGCTGTGTCTCCTGTTTTTCATCACCCCGGCCCTTTCAATCAGCCGCAAACCGGGCTGCGGCGGTGCGCCTATCAACATCTGTCATCGTGTACCTCCCGCAAAAGGGTTATTCGTCAAAAAAGTATAACATATTTTGTGAAAAAATGGTAGAGTTTTTTTCATACTTTTACCGATACTCTTACTGTGCGTGCATTAACACAACTAAAATTCTCGGAATACATCGACGCGGAACAGTTCTGCGGTTTCGTATTACCTTCGAGAAAAATACTAGGAAAAAAGGGAAAAGTATGGTACCATAAGAGATATGGAATATATAGATTTAAGGAAAGTAGGGAGATCAGGACTCAAGGAGATACGCAGGCAGGTCGTACGGCTCAAGAAAATGGG
>CAJUQS010000056.1 GCA_910588365.1 uncultured Oscillospiraceae bacterium
CGCCCGCCTTGGCGGCATATTTTCCGCCCTGACTGCGTTAAAAATCCTTGCAATCCGTCAGGATTGCTGCGGCTTTTTGCCTTGCAGGACAAAAAACCTATCTCGCCAATCCGAACACGCTGAGATATTAAACAGG
This sequence comes from uncultured Oscillospiraceae bacterium, assembly GCA_910588365.1. Lineage (GTDB taxonomy): Bacteria > Bacillota > Clostridia > Oscillospirales > Oscillospiraceae > Pelethomonas. Next base: position 137 of record CAJUQS010000056.1, read on the forward strand.
CTCTTGGAATGTCCCCAGTATAGGAAATCCCGGGAGAAAAATCCACCAATTTTCCCTTGCAATTGCGCCCGTGATCCGAACACCGTCAGAACGCCCCCTCCGCAATGGGCAGCGAGAAATAGAAGCGCACCCCGTCCTCCCGGTTCTCCGCCCCGTAGGGCATGTGGTGCATGGAGAGAATCTGTGCCGTAATGGACAGGCCCAGCCCGGAGCCGCTGTAGGACGCGCCGCTGTCCCGGTAAAATTTGGTCCAGATCCTGGGCAGCTCCTCCTGTGGAATCTGCCTGCCCTGGTTGAAGACCGAGACATGCAGCGCACCGCCCTGCGCGGCCACCTCCAGCCGCAGCGTACCGCCGGGGCGCACATTCTTTCTGGCGTTGACAAGCAGATTGCCCAGGGCCTGCTCCATGCGCCGCCGGTCCGCCCGGACGTATACCGCCCCCTCCGGCAATGCGTAGTCCAGCGCAAAGTCCGTACCGGGCGCGTCCAGCAGAAGCCGCCCGGCCACCGTCTCCGCCAGCTCCACAAAGTCGAACCGGGTGACGTTGAGCCGCGCGGCCCCGCTCTCCAGGGCCGACAGATCCAGCAAGGTCACAATCAGGCCGTTCATCCGCTCCGTCTCGGAGACGATGATCCGGGCATACTTCTGCTTTTTCGCCTCGTCCGTCTCGTCCTGCAGGCCCTCGGCGTAGGCCCGGATGATGCCCAGCGGGGTTTTCATCTCGTGGGACAGGCTGTCCACCAGCTCCCTGCGCTCATCCAGGGCCCCCTCCAGGCGGGCCAGGGCCTGCTGGAGATTTTCAGCCATGGTGTTCAGGCTGGCGGACAGCTCTCCGAATTCATCCGTTGAGGCAAGGTCGCAGGGGGCGGAAAAGTCCAGCCCCGCCATGCGCTTTGCGGAGGCGTTCAGCCTGGCAAGCGGTCTTGTGATGAAGCGGCCCATAAGCAGGTCAATCCCGACCACCAGCAGAGAGACAAACCCCAGCCAAATCAGAAAGGAGGCGTCCTCGCTGACAGGAAGGCCGGCAGAGAGGATGTAAGAGGCTATCAGCGCGGCTCCCGCCAGCTTGGAGAGGAGCAAAACCTTCTTCCGCACGGTGCGGAGGGAAAAGGCCCCCCTCATTCCGCCACCTCAAACTTGTAGCCGGAGCGGATCAGCGTGACGATATGCCTGCCCTCGTCCCCCAGCTTCTGCCGCAGGGTCTTGACGTGGGTGTCCACGGTGCGGGTCGTCCCCTCGAAGTCGTAGCCCCAGATGCGGCTGAGCAGCTGCTCCCGGCTGAAGACCTGCCCCGGGTGCGCCATGAGGAGTGCCAGCAGCTCGTACTCCTTGTGGGTCAGCGCAATCTCACCGCCGCGCAGGCAGACCCTGCGGGAGCGGGGCTGGAGCAGAATCTCCCCGGCGCTGACCGACTCCACATCCGCCGCCGCGGAGCGGCGCAGGAGGGCGTTCACCTTCGCCAGCAGCACCCGAGGGCTGAAGGGCTTTGTCATGTAGTCGTCCGCGCCGCAGCCGTAGCCCCGCAGCTTGTCGTCCTCCTCTCCCCTGGCGGTGAGCATGATGATGGGCATATTGCTCGCCTCCCGCGCCATTTTGCACACGGAGAACCCGTCCAGATGGGGCATCATCACGTCCAGGATCATCAGATCCACGGGCGCGCTCCTCAGGATGTCCATGGCCTCCACGCCGTCGCCGGCGGAGCGACAGGCGTGCCCGCCGTTTCGCATATAGTCCGCGATGATCTCCCCCATGGCCGCCTCATCTTCCACAATCAGAATATTCGCCATAACGCCTCCCAGCTCCTGTCCGCAGCGGCGGACGCCTACCGGCTTTCCATGGGGATGTAGTCCTGCTTCTCCTCCACGCACTCGTACCGGGGGCGGATCAGCTTTCCGCCGGCGGAGAGCTCCTCCATCCGGTGGGCGCTCCAGCCGGAGATTCTGGCCACCGCGAACAGCGGCGTGTACAGCTCCTTGGGCAGTCCCAGCATCTCATAGACCAGGCCGCTGTAAAAGTCGATGTTGGTGGAGATGGCCCTCTTGTTCCGCCGCTCCATCAAAAGCGCCTTGCCCACCCGCTCCACGTTCTCATAGAGCGCCAGATCCAGCTCACGGCCCTTCTCCGCCGCCAGGTGCCGGACATAGGAGCGGAACACCTCGCAGCGTGGATCACTCCTGGTATACACCGCGTGGCCCAGGCCGTAGATGAGGCCGCTGCCGTCAAAGGCCTCCCGGTCCAGAATCCTGGACAGATAGCACCCCACGGCCTCCTCGTCCCGCCAGTCGGCCACGTGCTCCTTGATGTCCTCCATCATGGCCATGACCTTGCTGTTGGCGCCGCCGTGGCGGGGCCCCTTCAGGGAGGCCATGGCGGCGGCGATGGCGGAGTAGGTGTCCGTACCGGAGGAGGTGACCACGTGGTTGGTAAAGGTGGAGTTGTTGCCGCCGCCGTGGTCGGCGTGGAGGACCAGGGCAACGTCCAGCGTGCGGGCCTCCAGGGCGGTGTAGCTCCGGTCCTCCCGGAGCATCCGCAAAAAGTTCTCCGCCGTGGACAGCTCGGGCTGGGGCACGTGGATAAAGAGGCTCTCCCCGGTGTAGTACCGCCACGCCTGGTAGGCGTAGATGGCCAGCACGGGCATGTTGCTGAGCAGCTGGAGGGACTGGCGCAGCACGTTATCCAGGCCGACGTCGTTGGCCTTGTCGTCGTAGCAGTACAGTGTCAGGATGGCCCGCTGCATGGTGTTCATCAGATCCTGGGGCGGAGCCTTCATGATGATGTCCCGGAAGAAGTTGGTGGGCAGGGTGCGGTAGGACGCCAGTTGGCCGCAGAAGGCGTCCAGCTGCTCCCGGTCGGGCAGCTTGCCGAACAGCAGCAGGTAGGCCGCCTCCTCAAAGGCGAACCGGCCCCGCCCCTCGGAGCCCTTCACCAGCTCCCGGCAGTCGATGCCCCTGTAGTAGAGCACGCCGTCGGCGGGAAGGATGTGCTCGTCCTCCGTGACCGTATAGGACTGGATCTCCGCCACCCGGGTCAGGCCCGTCAGCACGCCGCGCCCGTCCTCGTCCCGGAGGCCCCGCTTGACGTTGTACGCCCGGTACAGCCTGGGGTCGATGTAGTTCTCCCTCTCCCACTGCTCCCTCAGCGCCAGAATGGCGGGGGTGATCTCGCAGTACGCGTTCTCGCGGTTCTCATTCCAAATCATCGCGTCAGACTCCTTTCGCCGGTACGGCAGTTCGTTCAATTTGCAAGTATATCATACTTATCTTTCATTTTCAATGGTAATTTTCCTGAATTTTTTCAAATTCCCATTTATACACGCATGAAGATACCAATATACATGCACAAGCCCCCTCATCTCAGGGCAGAACGCCCTCGCCGGCCTTCCCCCAGGCCGCCAGCAGTGCCTCCAGCTCCGGCTCCCCGGGCGACATGTCCAGGTGCTCGGCGTAGAGCACCAGTTCCCCCTTGACCGCCACCGCCTCCAGCCCGCCGGGGACCACCCAGGCGGCGTCCAGGCCCTCGATCTCCACCGGCCGGAAGCTCCCCTCACCGCGGGCGAAGGTGGATCCCTCCATCAGAGCCCGGACCAGGGTGTCCCGCAGGGCGGGAACGCGCAGGCGGTAGACGTACTGATACAGCCAAGCCTGATCGCCCCCGGGCTGCTCCACCACCTCAAAGGTCTCCCAGTAGCCGGCCAGCGGGGAGCGGGTATGGGTGACAGAGCTCTCCCGGTCGCTGAACATGGCATCGGTCCGCTCCCCCTCTATCCCCAGATCGTCCAGGACGATATAGGGCCCGTCGGGCTCCGCCGGCAGATCCCGGGAGTTTGTGAAAAGGAGCTGGACGCCGGCGGACAGCAGGAACAGAAACGCCAGACAGGTCAGCGCCCGGTCGGCAAATCTGCGCAGGCGGTTCTCCCGGGGATTGTGGTCCAGGGGCCGGCCCTTTTTCAGATCGAAGTAGATGCGGTTGATCTTCCAGGTGCTGTAGACCAGCTGGCAGAGCAGACCCAGCAGCCAGAGCCCGTAGGAGATGAACAGCCCGGGGAGCTGGACGAACCGCTTGACGGCCTCCCACTGCCACTGGGGCCGGCTGAGGCCCAGAACGCTGACAGCCGCCAAGGCGGCAACCCCGATGGAGAGGGCCAGGCTCCACCAGAAATTCCGCTGGACGGTCTTGACCGTGGCCGCCTGCTGGCGGGGGTCGGCGTAGAACTCCGGCGCGCCGCTGCCTTCCGGCGCACGGAAGATGTGGAGGAACCCCCGGCTGTCAACGTGCTCCCAGCCGCAGTCCTCGAACACCGCCAGCTGTCCCTCGCTGAGCCCCGGCTCCTCCATGAAGCCGGAGCAGAACGCCTCAATCCGGTACCGGGCAGCGCTGGGCTCCACGGGGACAAACCTGCTCAGACGGTTCCCCCGCTTCACCAGCCTCCAGCCTTTGGCCTCCATGTCGCTGTAAAATTTCTCGTTCTCCCCCAGCTCGTACTCCCCGGGGTGAAAGCGGTATCGCACGTTCCTCATTTCTCCACCTCCATAAGCTTTCCGTCCGCCACCAGGCGCTTGAGGCGGGCGTATTCCGCCAGCAGGGCGTCCCGCCCCGCCCCGGTGATGGCGTAGTTCTTCCGGCGGCCCTCCTCGCTGGTCAGGACGATGAGCCCCTCCCGGCTCATCCGGCTGAGGACCCCGTACAGGGTCCCCGGCCCCATCACCAGCCGCCCACCGGACAGCTCCTTAATGCGCTGCATCATGCCGTAGCCGTGGCCCGGCTTCAGCAGCGCCAGCAGAATGTAGTACATGGCCTCGGTCATGGGCCCCTGCTCCGCCACGGCGTCCACCTCCCCATCTATTATGCGTCTCAATATATCGCGTAGCATAATAGTAGCACAGGGCGCCGTCCTTGTCAAGGAGCGGGTGCCGTGGTATTCTGAAAAAAACTTTTTAATTTTTTTGCGTTCCCGTCAACACTTCCCCCCGCCCATCCGTTATACGGGTGTAAACGCCGACAGAGAGGAGAGGGACAACATGGTTGAGGAGCTGTATGCCGCCTTCTATGACGAGCTGCTGCGCTACTGCGTTTCCGTCGCGCGGCAGCAGGCTGCGGCGGAGGACCTGGTCCAGGAGACCTACCTGCGGGCCCTGGGCCACCTGGACAGCCTGGAGGATCTGAGCCGGAGCCAGCGGCGGGCGTGGCTGTACAAGACGGCCAGGAACCTGTATATCGACCGCGTCCGAAAGGCGTCCCGGGAGACGGCGGTGGAGCAGGAACAGCTGGAGATCCACTCCTTTGAGGAGGATTTCGGCCAGGTGGCGGTGGGGCAGCTGGTGGACCGCCTGCCGGAGAGCGAGCGGGCCCTCTTTGCCCTGCGCTACTTCGAGGGGTACAACGCCACGGAGCTGGGGGACCTGTTCGATCTGCCCCCCTCCACGGTCCGGGCCCGGCTGGCCTCGGCCAGGAAAAAAATGATGGATTGGTATGTGGAACCATAAATTCAGGAGGTATTCATGATGGAAAAGAAGAAAAAACTGCTGGTAAAGGCGGCTGTCTGCGACACGCGGAAGGTCAGCGAGAGCACCCTGGCCGCCTATGAGAAGGTGACAATCTCGTGCGGCCTGCTGCTGGCGAACCGGGAGTCCCGGGATCTGCTGGGGCGCTGCGGCGTGGAGATCAAGGCCGCCCAGGCGATGGACATGGAGGACGACGTGCGCGTCACCTCCATCAACGGGAAGTTCGACATCCGCCCCGGCCAGCCGGTCCCGGCGGAGAAGAGCTACCTGATGGTCAACGGCAGGCTGGACATCGCCCCGGGCAGCGAGGCGCAGGTCAAGGGCTATGCCGGCATGACGGTCAACGGGAAAATTTTCTGCCCGGAGAGCATGGCACCCCTGCTGTCCAACGTGAATCTCAACGGCAAGCTGGAGACCTACCCTGACGGGGCCGTCCTGCTGAAGGGCACCGCTGTGCTGGACCGCACCTTCCGCCTGCGGGCCAGGGAGGGTGCGCTGTACCACGCCGCCCGCCGGGTGGTGGCCCTGGCCCCGGACATCGGCTTTGAGGCGCTGGCGGAGAAAAACGTGCGCTTTTCCACCCAGGAGCTGTTCGTGGCGGAGAGCCTTGCGGAGGCCGCGGTGCCCCTCTTCGGCGATCAGACGGACATCCAGATCCTGCCCGACGGCTGCGCCCTGGTAAACGACAGCGCGGTGCTGGACGAAACCCTGCTCCGCCGCTTCGGCGGAAAGCTGTACGTGCGGGGGGATCTGGTCCTCCCCGGGGGCTGCGCCCCCCTGCTGAAGCAGATCTCGTATCTGCGGGTGGAGGGGACCCTGCTGGCGGCCAGGGGACTGGAGGACGCCGTCCACAGTCTGGACGCGGTATACGAGTCCCTGTGCATCGTTGGCGGCACCCTGCTCATCGACCGTGTCAACGTCACGGTGAGCCGGGCCGCGCTGGAGCAGGCGGAGGACGGGCTGAGCGTCAGGGACTGCGTCAACGTGCGCTTTGACCCGGATGTGCCCGCCGACCTGATCCGGGAGCGGCTGGTGAGCCTTACCGACTGCGTCACCGTCACCTGCACGCCGGAGCAGCGGGCGGCCATCGAGGCCGTGGCGAGGGACGTGACGAATCTGGGCGCCGGCACGGACCGGGCCGATCCGGCGGACGCGGAGGATACCGCCCGCATCCAGGCCGCCCTGTACGCCCTGTAACCGCTTTCCACCACTTCTCACATAGGGCCCCCCGGCCGGCGGAGGCCGGCCGGGGGGCCCACTGGGATTTTGTTCAATCTTACCGGATTTTTGCGGGCTGTTTTCCCCGATTTACGGCGAAATCGCCACTTGACGGATGGATACTTTTGCCGTACACTAGATACAATTCAACCACAAGCAAAGGCAGCGAAGAGAAGAGTAGGCAGTGAGGTACGCATCAGAGAGCCCGGTTGGTGGGAAAGGGCGCGAAGGGCACTGCTGAACATGGTCTTGGAGCCGCGCACCGAAGTATACGGGATGTATGCCTAGGCCGCGACGGGTGCGCCCGTTATAGCGTCGGAGTATGTTTGTACTCGTTGAGGCCCCTGCCGCGAGGGAGGGGCGAACCAAGGTGGTACCACGGTGATTTTTGCGCCGTCCTTGATGATCTCATCAGGGACGGCTTTTTTGCGTTCAGAAGGAGGGACAATATGGCGGAGCCCATTATCCGTTTGGAGCACCTGACCAAGTGCTTCGGCAGCGGGGAGGACCAGGTCCACGCGCTGGAGGATATCAGCATCGACATCCAGCCGGGGGAGATCTTCGGCGTCATCGGCCTGAGCGGCGCGGGCAAGAGCACCCTGGTCCGGTGCGTGAACCTGCTGGAGCGGCCCACCAGCGGTCAGGTCATTGTGGACGGAAGGGACATGATGTCCCTCCCGGACAGGGAGCTGCGGGAGGCACGCAAGTCCATCGGCATGATCTTCCAGAGCTTCAATCTGCTCATGCAGCGCACGGCCCAGGACAACATCTGCTTCCCCATGGAGCTGGCGGGCGTCCCCCGGAGGAATGCCGTCCAGCGGGCCCGGGAGCTGCTGGAGATCGTGGATCTGGCGGGCCGGGCGGGCGCCTACCCCACCCAGCTCTCCGGCGGGCAGAAGCAGCGGGTGGCCATCGCCCGCACCCTGGCCACCAATCCCAAGGTTCTCTTGTGCGACGAGGCCACCAGCGCCCTGGACCCCAAGACCACCCGGGACATCCTGCGGCTCATCCAGGACATCAACAGGCGCCTGGGCATCACAGTGGTGGTCATCACCCACGAGATGAAGGTCATCGAGGAGATCTGCTCCCGGGTGGCCATCCTGGACCACGGCCGCCTGGCGGAGACAGGCACCGTGGAGGAGGTCTTCGCCAGCCCCAAGACGGAGGCCGGGCGGCGGCTGGTGTACCCGGACGGCGTGCCCCCGGAGGTGCTCAGCACCGCTGCGGACAGGGCCCGGGTGGTCCGGGTGGCCTTCAACGGCGGCACGTCCTATCAGCCCCTTATCGCCACGCTGGCTATCGAGTGCGGCGTCAAGGCCAACATCCTGGGCGCGGACACGCGCAACATCGACGGCCGGGCCTTCGGCACCATGCTGCTGGGCCTGCCGGAGGAGGGTGCGGAGAAGGCCCTGGCCTACATCCGCGCGCAGAAGGATATCACCGTAGAGGAGGTGCCCGATTACCATGGTTGAGAACCTGACCGCCCTGTTTGAATCCTGGGGCATCGCCTCCGCCCAGGCGTCCAGCCAGGCGGAGTACCTGACGAACCTCCCGGAGCTGCTGGACCAGACCTGGCAGACCGTCTACGCCCCCGCCGCGGCAACTGTGCTGGCATATCTCATCGGGCTGCCTCTGGGCATCCTGCTGGTGACTGGCGAGGAGGGCGGGATACGCCCCCTGCCGGAGCCCCTGATGCGGGTGCTCAACGTGGTGATAAACCTGCTGAGAAGCGTGCCGTTCCTGATCCTGATGGCCCTGGTCATGCCCCTGTCCACCATCATCATCGGCACCAGCGTGGGCACCACGGCCACCATCGTGCCCCTGACCATCGCGGCCGGGCCCTATGTGGCCCGCATCGTGGAGATCTCCCTGCGGGAGATGGACCGGGGCGTCATCGAGGCGGCCCAGGCCATGGGCTGTTCCCCGTGGCAGATCGTCACCAAGGTGATGCTGCCGGAGTGCCGCCCCTCCCTTATCAACGGCGCCACCAACGCCTCCATCACCATCCTGGGCTACGGCGCCATGTCGGGCGCCATCGGCGGCGGCGGCTGGGGCGCTGTGGCCCTGATGCGGGGCTACGGGCGGCACCATGTGGTGGTCATGTGGGCGGCTGTCATTCTGCTCGTGATTCTGGTCCAGATCATTCAATCCATCGGTACCGCCCTGTCCGTGAAGTCGGACCGGCGTATCAATAACAACGGAAGCAAGAAAAGGAGAAAATCGTGATGAAAAAGAAGCTGATTGCACTTGTGCTGTCCCTTTCCCTGGTCCTGGCGCTGGCCGCCTGCGGCGGCTCGGGCGATGGCGGGAGCAAGACCATCAAGGTCGGCGCCACCCCCGCCCCCCACGCGGCCATCCTCGAGCAGATCAAGGACGCCCTGTCCAAGGACGGGTACACATTGGACATCGTGGAGTACGACGACTACGTGGCACCCAACAACTCCCTGGAGGACGGCTCCCTGGACGCCAACTATTTCCAGCACGTCACCTACATGAATGAGTTCAACGCCGAGCACGGCACCCATCTGGTCAGCGCCGCCGGCATCCACTACGAGCCCTTCGGCCTGTACGCCGGCAAGTGCGCCTCCCTGGCGGAGCTCCAGGACGGCGCCCAGATCGCCGTGCCCAACGATGGCACCAACGAGGCCCGGGCCCTGCTGCTGCTGGAGCAGGAGGGGCTCATCAAGCTCAAGGACGGCGTGGGCCTGTCCGCCACCAAGATGGACGTTGCGGAGAACCCCCACAACTATGACATCGTGGAGCTGGAGGCCCGTCAGGTGTCCGCCCGGCTTTCGGACGTGGACGTGGCGGTCATCAACGGCAACTACGCCATCGACGCGGGGCTGAAGGTGTCCGACGCCCTGGCGGTGGAGGCCAACGACGGCGCGGCCGCCGAGGCCTATGTGAACGTGGTGGCCGTCAAGGAGGGCAATGAGAACAGCGAGGCCGTCCAGGCCCTCGTCAAGGCCCTCCAGAGCGACGAGGTGAAGAGCTTCATCGAGGAGACCTACGACGGCGCGGTGGTGCCCCTGTTCTGATTTCTGCTCTCCCCCGGCGGCCTCTGGCCGCCGGGGGAGACTATATGTCAAAATGGCTTGACAGGCCGGCGGAGACGAAACACGCGTTTCGTCTCCGCCCTGGTGTTTTTCATTATACAGATTTTCCGGCGTTTACTCCGCCGCCCGCAGGACAGCCTGGACCACCCAGCGGGTGGCGTGGCCGCTGCCGGTGCAGGTGGAGAGTGTCAGGATCCGGTCCTCCGCCGTGGGGACCACGCCCGTGTCGATGGCGCTGTGGTCCAGGCCGTATCGGATCAGCTCCTCCTGCCGCCCCGTCTCCTCGATGTCCAGGCGGTAGACGATCTCCCGGATGCCCACCTCATAGGCGGCGAAGATGTCGTAGATCAGCACCTGCCCTCCCATGGTCACATAGACCGAGGGGTGCTCCCGCCAGTAGTCCGCGCTCCGGTAGTCGCGCAGGCTCCCGAACATGGTGCCGTTGCGCATCCGGTGGCCATAGATCAGGGTGTGGAACCCGCTCAGATCCGCCGCCGCCGTGTGCTCCAGGAAGATGGCCCCCACAGAGCTGCTCTCCCGCTTCCAGGTGCGGTTCAGATAGTAGCTGTTGTCCCCCGTCTGGACCACCGGATAGGACAGCACGGTGCCCGGAATGGCGATCCAGCCCACCACGTCCCCGTTGACCTGGCGCAGGGCCTCCAGATCCACCTGTGCCAGGGCGGCGGCCCAGGGGTCCCGCTCCGCCGCCAAATCTCCGTCCTCCTCCCCGGTCTGCGGGGCGTCCTGGGTCCGGGCCGGCGGAAGCTCCTCCGGCAGCTCCAGCCCCGCCACCTCTACCGCCTCGGCGTAGTCCTCCCCGCCCTTCTGGTAGTCCAGGGACTTCCAGGCGATATACCCGCCGCTCACCGCCAGCACCGCCAGCAGTACCGCCGCCAGCACGCGGCGCACATTCTTTCTCATGGTCCGCCTCCCTCCCGCCCATGGGCCCCGCTCTCCGGCAGGGGCCGGGCGGCCGTTTCTCAATTTGCCAGTATATCACGCAGGCACCGAAAATACAAGGCTATTGGTCCAGCTTCTAAAAATCCCCCCGCGCCGGAGCGCGGGGGGAGCTATGTCACCGGGGATCAGCAGCAGCCATCGCCGCAGCCGCAGTTGTTATTGCAGCCGCACCCACAGCCGCAGTTGCAGTTGCAGTTGTTGTTGCATCCGCCGCAGCCGCAGTTGCAGTTGCAGCCGCACCCACAGTTGCTGCCGCCGCAGCTGCCGCCACAGCCGCTGCCGCCGCAGCAGCAGCACAGGATGATGATCAGGATGATGATCCAGCAGCAGCCGCCGCCGCCAAAGCCATTATTGTTCCACATAAGTTTCATACCTCCTGTGAGATGTGAGGCCTTGCGCGCCTCAGTTCATCATATGCAGGAGGTTCCGGGAGGTGTCAGCGGATTCTGGGGGCGCTTACGCCGGCCCGGGCGTCCGCCAGCTCTCCGGCGGTAAACGCCCCGCCGGCCTCCAGGCGCTGGGCCAGTGTCTGCCCGGAGCCGCCGGCGGGGGTTTCCAGGGCGTAGTAGGAGAGATAGGCCGCGTGGGCCCGCAGGAGCGGCCCCTCCCGGAGCAGCTCGTACTCCCCGGCGGTCAGCGCGCCGCATTCCAGAGCCCGCTCCAGACTCGTGGCATAGTTATCCACCCCCGCCGTGCTGTAGCCCAGGGCCCGCAGCAGCAGCTCCTCGAACTCCGCCGCCGAGATGGGCCGGCCGGAGCCGAACAGGGTGGGCGCCACGCCGTTGGCATACCCCCTGCCGTAGGCCCAGGCCGCATAGCGGTCCAGCCAGGAGGGAACGTCGGTGAAGGGGTGGGTCCCGGTGTATGCCATGGCCTCATCCTCCTCCCCCAGCACCCGGATGAACAGGGCCAGCCCCTCCCCCCGGCTCAGCGTCAGGTGGAGATCCAGCCCCTCCCCCACGCCGGATCCGGTCCCCCGGAACAGCCCCAGCGACCGCAGGGCCCGGGCGGCCCCCCAGCAGTCCGGGAATCCGGCGGCGTCCCGCGCCTGGCCGTCCCCCTCATAGGCCGCCGCGACGGGGGAGCCGGCGGTAAAGACGGCGGAGCTCCCCTCGGCCACGACGCAGCGGTGGTTGACCGCCAGCTTCTCACCGGCGGCGATCTCCCGGCCCGCCGTCACGTCCACCGCCGTGCCCCGGGTCAGGGTCAGCTCCCCCGCCAGGGGGGTGACGGACAGCCCCGTGGAGCCGGAGAGTGTGCCGCCCGGATTCATCGCGGCGGTGCGCTGCCCGGTGGCGAGAAAGCCCTCCTTCATGGCCTCCAGGCGGCGGCGGACGGCGGCGCGGAGGGTCCTGCCGGACTCGTCCGCCCGGCTGTCCGCGGCGGCGGCGATGGACTGGGAAAACGCGCCCTCCAGGTAGGACCGGGAGATCAGCGGGTCCCCGGCGTCTCCGCCGCCGGCCCGGGCCGCGGTCCGGCACAGCGCCAGTGCCAGCAGCAGCGCGGCAGCGGTCAGTTGTTTCTTCATAGCGTCTCCTTGTACCTTGTTTTTGGGGGGAAAGAAGATTCCGCAGCCCCTGCGGGGCTGCGGAATATGTCAAAATTCATCCCCGGCACACGCGCCGGGGAACGGATCACCGCTCGGTGATCCGGTAGCTGAGCGTGAGAAGGCTGTCGGCAAAGTGGACGTCCTCAAAGCAGATGCCGTCCAGATCGCTGGAAAGCTCCACATTTGTGAAATTCCAGAAGCCCCGGATCCCCAGCTCGATGAGGCGGTCCGCCATGCTCTGGGCCGCGGACTGGGGCACGGTGAGCACCGCCACGTCCGGCCGGCGGACGGGCACGAACCGCTCCAGCTCCGCCATGTCCAGCACCGGCGTACCGGCAATCTCCGTGCCGATCAGGGCGGGGGCGATGTCGAAGGCGGCCAGCAGCCGGAAGCCGGATTCCTTGAAGTGGAAGTTCTGCATCAGCGCCCGGCCCAGGTTGCCCGCCCCCACAACGATGATGCTGTGCTGGTTGTTCACACCCAGGATACGGCCGATCTCCGCCCGGAGCTCCTCCACATTGTAGCCATAGCCCTGCTGGCCGAACTCACCGAAGCAGCTGAGATCCTGCCGGATCTGGGAGGCGGTGATCCCCATCTTCTCCCCCAGCGTACTGGAGGAGATGCGCACGATCCCCTTCAGGTGGAGATCGTCCAGATAGCGGTAGTAGCGGGGGAGCCGCTTGATAACGGCATCGGATACGTTCTGTCTTTTCATATCAGCCTCCAGTTCCTATGGATAATTTTTATGGAACTATTCTACTACATTGACAATAACTTGTCAATTGCCCCCGCCGTCCTGCCGCACACTTTATTCTTCCGGTTCACCCGCCGGGCCAGGAGGCACTTGACAGCGGCCCGCGGGATCGATCATAATATATCCAGAATTTAAAAACACAAACCACTTTACAGGAGGAAAGTTCTATGAAAAAGGCCCTTGTCATCACCAGCTTCGGCACCAGCGTCCCCGAGGCCCGCGCCGGCATCACGGCAGTGGAGGAGGCCCTGGCGGACGCGGTCCCCGGCTGTCCCTGGGTCCGCGCCTTTACCAGCCCCACCATCCGGCGCATCCTGGCCGGCCGGGGGGAGGCGGTCCCCAGCCTGCCGGAGGCCCTGGCGGATCTCCGGAACAAGGGGGCGCGGCGGGTGGTCGTGCAGCCCACCCACCTGCTCTACGGCCTGGAGTACGACAAGCTGAAAGCCGGGGCGGAGGCCTTGTCCGGCGGCTTCGAGACGCTGGCGGTGGGGCGGCCCCTGCTGGCGGACACCGGCGATATCCGCCGGTTTGCCCGCTGCCTGTCCCGGGACTGCCCGGCGGAGGCGGGCGGCGCGGTGGTGTTCATGGGCCACGGCACGGAGCACTTCGCCAACGCGGCCTACCCCGCCCTTCAGACCGCCCTCCGCCTGGAGGGCCGGGAGGACGTCTATATCGGCACCGTGGAGGGCTGGCCGGGACTCGCGGACATCCTCCGGCAGCTGGGCGCTCCCCGCCGTGTGAAGCTGCTGCCGCTGATGCTGGTGGCCGGGGACCACGCCAGAAACGACATGGCCGGAACCTGGAAGCAGGCGCTGGAGGAGGCGGGCCACACCGTCTCCTGCTCCTTCACCGGCCTGGGGGAGCTGCCCTGGGTGCAGGAGATGTACCGGGAGCGCCTGCTGGACGTGATGGACTGACGGGAGGGGCGCCATGTATATTGCAGACCTCCACATCCACTCCCGCTACTCCCGGGCCACCAGCCGCGACTGCGACGCGCCCCACCTGGACTGGTGGGCCCGGCGCAAGGGCATCGGACTGGTGGGCACCGGGGATTTCACCCACCCCGCCTGGCGCGCCGAGCTGCGCGAGCATCTGCGGCCCGCGGGGGACGGAACATACACCCTCCGGGAGGATCTCATCCTGCCGGAGGCCCCGGCCGGGGCGGCCCCCCGGTTCGTGGTCACCGGGGAGATCAGCTCCATCTACAAGAAGGACGGCAAGACCCGGAAGGTCCACAACGTCATCCTCCTGCCCTCCCTGGAGGCCGCGGACGAGCTATCCGCCCGGCTGGAGGCCATCGGAAACATCCGCTCCGACGGCCGGCCCATCCTGGGCCTGGACAGCCGGGACCTGCTGGAGCTGACCCTGGAGACCTGCCAGACGGCGGAGTTCATCCCCGCCCACATCTGGACGCCCCACTTCTCCATGTTCGGGGCCTTCTCCGGCTTTGACACCATTGAGGCCTGCTTCGGGGATCTGGCGGGGCACATCCACGCGGTGGAGACGGGCCTCTCCTCGGACCCGCCCATGAACTGGCGGGTGTCCGCCCTGGACGGGCTGACCCTGGTCTCCCACTCCGACGCCCACTCCCCCGCCAAACTGGGCCGGGAGGCGGACCTGCTGGAGACGGAGCTCTCCTACGCCGGGCTGGTGGACGCCATCCGCACCGGGGAGGGGTTTCTGGGTACGGTGGAATTCTTCCCCGAGGAGGGGAAGTACCACCTGGACGGCCACCGGAACTGCGGCGTCTGCCTGACCCCCGTCCAGACCCAGGAGCGGGGCGGCATCTGCCCCGTGTGCGGCAAGAAGCTGACCATCGGCGTGGAGCACCGGGTGGAGGAGCTGGCGGACCGGATGGCGGGCTTCCGCCCGGCGGGGGCAAAGCCCTTCGAGAGCCTGGCGCCCCTGCCGGAGGTCATCGCCGCCTCCACCGGCGCCTCCGTTTCCTCCAAGCGGACGGCGGCCCTCTACGAAAAAATCCTGGCGGAGCTGGGGCCGGAATTCCACGTTCTGCGGGAGGCGTCCATCCCGGATATCGAGATCGCCGCCGGGCCCTGCGTGGCCGAGGGCGTGCGCCGCCTCCGGGCGGGACAGGTGGAGCGCCGGCCGGGCTTTGACGGGGAATACGGCGTCATCTCCCTGCTCTCCCCGGGGGAGATCGAGCGGCTGAGCGGCCAGATCTCCCTCTTCGGCCTGGACGTTCCGGCCCAGCCGGCGGCAAAAAAGCGGGAGCTGCGCCCCGCCGCCGAAAAGAAGTCCGCCTCCGCGCCCCTGGCGGAATCGCTCAACCCGGAGCAGCTGGCCGCGGTGGCGGCGGCGGCGCCAACCGCCGCTGTCATCGCCGGACCCGGCGCGGGCAAGACCCGCACCCTGGTGGAGCGCGCCGTCTGGCTGGTGGAGGAGCGGGGCGTCCGCCCGGAGGAGATCACCGCCGTCACCTTCACCAGCCAGGCCGCCGCCGGGCTGCGCGCCCGGCTGACGGACCGCCTGGGCAGACGGGCGGCGGCAAAGCTGCACATCGGCACCTTCCACGCCCTCTGCCTGGAGCTGCTGGGGGAGGTAAAGCTGCTGGGCCGGGGGGAGGCCCTGGAGCTGGCGGCGGAGACCCTGCGGGAGCGGGATGTCAGGGACAGCCCCCGCAAACTGCTCCAGGGGGTGTCCCGGGTGAAGAACGGCTTCCCCCCGGAGGAGGCCGGGGTGGACAGCGCGGTCTATGAGGACTACTGCGCCCGGCTGGAGGCGCTGGGGGTGCTGGATTTTGACGATCTGCTCATCCGGGCCCTGGAGAAGGACACGGTGGGCCGCCGGTGCTTCCAGAATCTGCTGGTGGACGAGTTCCAGGATGTCAACGATCTCCAGTACCGGCTGATCCTGGCGTGGAGCCGGGGCGGGCGGAGCCTCTTTGTCATCGGCGACCCGGACCAGTCCATCTACGGCTTCCGGGGCGCCTCCGGGGACTGTTTCCGCCGTCTGGCGGCGGATCGGCCGGATGCGGCGGAGATCCGCCTGCGGCGCAACTACCGCTCCGCACCGGAGATTCTCCGCGCCGCCCTGCCGGTCATTGAGCGGAACCCCGGCGGGCCCCGCCCGCTGGAGCCCCAGCGCCCCGCCGGCACTCCGGTCCGGCTGGTCCGGGCGGAGGACCCCTTCGCGGAGGGGATCTTCATCGCCAAGGAGATCGGCCGCATCACCGGCGGCGTGGACATGCTGGAGGCACAGAAGCAGGGGGCGGACCGGGCTGTCCGGGCCTTCTCCGACATCGCGGTGCTCTGCCGCACCCACCGGCAGCTGGAACTGATTGAGAAGTGCCTGCGCCACGACGACATCCCCTGTATCGTCAGCGGCCGGGAGGACTTCTGGGAGACGGACGAGGTCCGGGGCTTCCTGGCCTATTTCCGCTCCTTGCTGCACGGGGATGACGAGGCCGCCCGGACCGCGGCGCAGAACCTCTGCCCCCTGGACCAGCTGGGCCGGGAGGACGCGTGGCGCGCTCTGGCAGAGACGGAGAAGCCCTGGCGGCTGGCGGAGCGGTGGGAGGAGCGCCTGGGCGGGACGCCGGCCCTGGAGCGGCTGCGGTACGCGGCGGTGTTCCACGAAGATTTTGACAGCCTGTGGCAGGCGGTCACCCTGGGGGAGGAGGCGGACATCAGACGCGCCGCCGGAAAGGGCTGGGAATCCGGAGCCGTGCGCCTGATGACCCTCCACGCCGCCAAGGGCCTGGAGTTTCCGGCGGTGTTTGTGGCCGGAGTGCGCGCGGGAGAACTGCCCCTGGAGCGCCCGGGCCGCCCGGCGGAGCTGGCCGAGGAGCGGCGGCTCCTCTACGTGGGCATGACCCGTGCCAGGGAGGAGCTGATTCTCACCGTGGGCGGCGAGGACTCCCCGTTCCTCTCAGATCTGCCGGAGAGCGTGGTCCGGGAGAGCGCCGCCGCCCGGCGGCGGAGCGCGGAGCAGCTGCGGCTGTTCTGACGGGGATGTGTCCTCTTTGGTGGTATACTTCAGCCATTCCTGTCAATTCGACAAATCACAGTTTGCGGAGGAGATTCTATGCTTGAAAATATACCGTCTCAATCAATTATGACTGAATTGCTTGGACAGCCTTTGTATGAAGTTTGGCAAGCGTTATGTTCGGCTATTGATGAAAAATACGAAATGGAACGGATATGGAATACCGGTGGTAAGAGCTGGACTTACGAGTATAAGTATCGCAGAGGCGGAAAAACTCTTTGCAGCTTATACGCAAAAAATAATTGTGTTGGTTTCATGATTATTTTTGGGAAAGATGAGAGGGCAAAATTTGAGGATATAAGGGAAACCGTTTCTGATACTGTTTGTAAACAGTATGATAAAGCCCAAACCTATCGTGATGGGAAATGGGTGATGTTTGAGCCGGCTAATACAGCTGAATTTGATGACTACATGAAATTGTTGGCTGTCAAAAGAAAGCCCAATCGGAAATAATAATTTGGATTTATCGGGGGATTTCATCTTTTGGGTGAAATCCCCCGATAAATGTTCTCTGGGAAAAAGAAAAACCTTGGGCAAAACTCCGTTTTGCCTGGAACATTTTCCTGCCGGTTTCGTCTATTATAGACAGAAGCTCACTTGCGGAAGACTGAAAAAGGAGGAAAATGTGATGAAAAGGAAATTCGCTTTCCTGGCGGCGGCGCTGTGCCTGCTGCTCCTGACCGCCTGCGGCGGGAGCAGCGGCGGCGACAAGAGCGTCAGCGCCGACACGGCCCCTCGGGGGCCGGAGTACAACGACAGCAAGGGCTGGAATGAGATGGGCTCCGGCATGCCGGCCCCGGTGCCGGATGCGCCGGAGGGCGCCGATCTGCCCCTTGACAGCGGCGGCGGGCTCCCCGCCAACACCAAGATGATCTACACCGCGGACATGAGCCTGGAGACCAAGGACTTCGACGGGGCCTGCGAGGCCCTGGACGGCATCGTGGAGGATCTGGGCGGCTGGTTCGAGAGCCGCAGCGTGGACCAGGGGGGCCGCAGCCGCAGTCTCAGCTGCACGGTGCGGGTCCCGGCGGAGCGCTTTTCCGACTTTCTGGTCCGGGCGGGGGAGTCCGCCCACGTCACCAGCAAAACCGAGCGCAAGGAGGACGTCAGCGAGGCCTACTACGACAGCGAGAGCCGCCTGGCCACCCAGCGCACCAAGCTGGAGCGGCTGCAGGACCTGCTGGCCCAGGCCGCCGGCATGGAGGACATCATCGCCCTGGAGAGCGCCATCAGCGAGACGGAGCTGCAAATCGAGCAGCTCACCGGCAGCCTGCGCAAATACGACAGCCTGGTGGGCTACTCCACCATCCATCTCTATCTCTGGGAGGTCTACCGCCTCTCCACTGACGAGGAGGTCCCGGTCACCTTCGGCCAGCGGCTGGGCGCCGCCTTCTCCACCGGCTTCCAGCGGGGCGTGGATGGTCTGGAGGACTTCGTCATCACCGTGGCCCGGAACTGGCTGAGCCTGCTGGTCTTCGCGGCCGTGGCCGCGATTGTGGTGCTCGTCCTGATCCGCTGGCGCAGGGCGCGGCGCAGGAAAGCGGCCGTACCTCCGCCCCAGAGCGAGGACAAGAAAGAGTAGCCATTCTTTTTTCTTAAAAGAAAAAAGAATCAAAAAAGAACTTTTTGCGCGAAACTGACGTTTCGCTCAGGGCTTCGCCGCACCCGGCAAGAAGCATTCTTCAGACAAGCAGCCGCCCCGGACCATAGGTCCGGGGCGGCTGTACGCATCATCTGCCGTCGAGCAGCGCGAAGCTGACAAGGCTTTGCGCAAAAAGTTTCTTTTGATTCTTTTCTTTTCAAAGAAAAGAATGGTCACAGCCCCTGGGCGATCATGGCCTCGGCGATCTTCTTGAAGGCGGCGATATCGTTGCCGGCAATCAGATCGTAGCCCAGGCCGTACTCCTCGGCCGCCGCCGCGGAGGCGTCGTAGATGGCGCTCATGATGCCCCGCAGCTTCTCGTCCACCTCCCGCCGGGACCAGCTGTAGCGCAGGGAGTTCTGGACCATCTCCAGGGCGGACACCGCCACGCCGCCGGAGCCTGAGGCCTTGGCCCCCGCCGTGAGCACCTTGGGACTCAGCCGCAGCAGGCGCAGGGCGTCGGCGGTGGCGGGCATGTTGGCGCCCTCCACGTAGTAGCGCACGCCGTTGGCCAGGATGAGCACCGCGTCGTCCACGGTGATCTCGTTCTCGGTGGCGCAGGGGACGGCGATGTCGCCGGGCACCTCCCAGGGCTTTTTGCCGGGGAAGAACTCCACGCCGAACCTTTCCGCGTAGGGCTCCACCCGGTCCTGCCCCATTTGGCAGCGCATGGCAGCCATAAAGTCGTACTTCTCCTGGGTACACACGCCGTCCGGATCGTAGACATACCCGTCGGGACCGGAGAGGGTGACCACCCTGCCCCCCAGCTCGGCGGCCTTGCGGCACACGCCCCAGCTCATGTTGCCGAAGCCGGAGACAAGCAGCCGCTTGCCCTCCAGCGTCTCCCCCTGGTGCTCCAGCATCCGGGCCAGGAAGTACACCGTGCCGAAGCCGGCCGCCGCCTGGCGGACGCGGCTGCCGCCGTAGGTGAGGCCCTTGCCGGTGAGGGCGCTGCTCTCCGCCCGGCCCGTCACCTTCTTGTAGGCCCCGTAGAGATATCCGATCTCCCGGCTCCCCACGCCGATGTCCCCGGCGGGCACGTCGGTGTCCGCGCCGATATACCGGTACAGGGCGTACATGAAGGCCTGGCAGAAGCGCATGATCTCCCGGGGGCTCCTGCCGGTGGGGTTGAAGTCCGCGCCGCCGGCGGCCCCGCCGATGGGCAGGCCCGTGAGGGCGTTCTTATAGGTCTGCTCGAAGCCCAAAAACTTCACCACCGATCCCGTCACCGAGGGGTGGAACCGCAGGCCCCCCTTGTAGGGGCCGATGGCGGAGTTGAACTGGACCCGGTAGCCGTGGCTGGTGTGGGTGACGCCCTCATCGTCCACCCAGGGCACCAGGAAGGAGAACATCCGCTCCGGCTCCACCATGCGGGTGATGAGATCCAGCTTCTCGTAGCGGGGGTCGTCCGCCGCCGGGGCGATCATGTCCAGCCAGGCGCCCACGGACTGGAGGTACTCCGGCTCGTGGGCGTACTGCCGCCGGAGATTTTCCGATACCCGGGCAATATAGTCATTCATGCTTCCGCCTCCTTACACAACACCATACGCCAGCATGGAGTCCGCAACCTTCAAAAATCCCGCGATGTTGGCCCCGGCGGCCAGGTTGCCCGCCATGCCGTACTGCTCGGCGGCCCGGGAGGCGTTGCGGTAGAGATCCGTCATAATCCGTTTGAGGTGTTCGTCCACCTCCTCAAAGCTCCAGTAGAAGCGCATGGAGTTCTGGCTCATCTCCAGGGCGGAGGTGGCCACGCCGCCGGCGTTGGCCGCCTTGGCGGGGGCGAAGAGCACCCCGGCGGCCTGGAGGGCCTCCACCGCCTCGGGGGTGCAGGGCATGTTGGCGCCCTCGGCCACGGCGAAGCAGCCGCCCGCAATCAGGGCCCTGGCGGCATTCCCGTCCAGCTCGTTCTGGGTGGCGCAGGGCAGGGCGATGTCACAGGGGATGGACCAGATGTCCCGGCAGCCGGCGTGGTACTCCGCCCGGGGACGGGACTCCACATAGTCGGAGATGCGCCTGCGCTGGACCTCCTTGAGCTGCTTGACCAGCGCCAGATCGATGCCGTCCCCGTCGTAGAGATACCCGCCGGAGTCGCTCATGGCCACCACCTTTGCCCCAAACTGGGCGGCCTTCTCGCAGGCGTAGATGGCCACGTTGCCGGAGCCGGAGATGACCACCCTCGCGCCCTCAAAGCCCCTGCCCGCGTCCCGCAGCATACAGTCGGCGAAGTAGCACAGCCCGTAGCCGGTGGCCTCGGTCCGGGCCAGGGAGCCGCCGTAGCTGAGGCCCTTGCCGGTGAGCACGCCGGTGAACTCGTTGCGCAGGCGCTTGTACTGGCCGAAGAGGTAGCCAATCTCCCGGGAGCCCACGCCGATGTCCCCGGCGGGCACGTCGGTGTCCGGCCCGATATACTTGAACAGCTCCGTCATGAAGCTCTGGCAGAAGCGCATGACCTCCAGATCCGTCCTGCCCTTGGGGTCAAAGTCGCTGCCCCCCTTGCCGCCGCCGATGGGCAGGCCGGTGAGGCTGTTTTTGAAGATCTGCTCAAAGCCCAAAAACTTGATGATGCCCTCGTACACGCTGGGGTGGAACCGCAGGCCCCCCTTGTAGGGGCCGATGGCGGAGTTGAACTGGACCCGGAAGCCCCGGTTGACGTGGATCTGCCCCTTCTCGTCCTCCCAGGGCACCCGGAACTTGATGATCCGCTCCGGCTCCACCAGGCAGTCCATCACGCCCTCGGTGATATATTCCGGGCGGGCCTCCACCACGGGGACCAGGGAGGAGAGGACCTCTCCCACCGCCTGGTGGAACTCCGGCTCCGCCGGGTTGCGCTGAATGACGCGCTCCATCAGGCCGTTCAGATACTCGCTGCGAATGTTCATCTCTCATGCCTCCAAGCTGAATTTTCGGCCGCAGCAGGGGCCGGGCCGTCCCGCCGTCTGACGCTTTAATTGGTTAAATCGTAGCACCGCAATCCCCCGCCGTCAATGGTTTTTTGCGGCGTGGAATCCATTTTTGTTTTCTTTGACAAAACATTTGTCTTTGTACAGCGTTCTTTTGTGGCTTCTCCCCATCATTTTTCCCGCCTTCAGAAAAGATAGCCGCGTTTTTTCAAAGGCATCGGAAAAAATTCGCCGCCGCCCTCCCCGGCATCTATTTTTTTCAGCGTGGCATTTATCACTTGACAGGAGGCCCCGCGGGTTGTACTATATGTACATTCGTGCAAGGACGATTGATACTATATCTTGTGTTTGCGGCAGGTCCTCCCCCTATATAGGGGAGCAGGGACAAAACAGGTACATTTCACGGAGGAGAACCGGGTATGACGATTGAAAAGCTGAAGAAACGGGACGGACGGCTGGTGGACTTTGACAAGGAAAAGATCGCCGGCGCCATTGCCAAAGCCTTTGAGGCCACCTACAAGCCGGGCCACGAGGATATCGCGGAGTCTCTGACGGACGAGGTGATCTCCATCCTGGAGGTGGAGGGTCTGGCCTCGCCCGATGTGGAGCACATCCAGGACATCGTGGAGAAGGTGCTGATGGACAACGGCTACGTCCAGACCGCCAAGGCCTACATTCTCTACCGCAGTGAGCGCAGCCGGGTGCGGGAGATGAACACCCGGCTGATGAAGACCTATGAGGACATCACCTTCTCCGACGCGGTGGATTCCGACGTAAAGCGGGAGAACGCCAACATCAACGGCGACACCGCCATGGGCTCCATGCTCAAGTATGGCAGCGAGGGCGCCAAGCAGTTCTACCAGATGTTCGTCCTCAAGCCCGAGCACGCCAAGGCCCATCAGGAGGGGGACATCCATATCCACGATCTGGACTTCTATACCCTGACCACCACCTGCTGTCAGATCGACATCAAAAAGCTCTTCAAGGGCGGCTTCTCCACCGGTCACGGCTACCTGCGGGAGCCCAACGACATCCTCTCCTACTCCGCCCTGGCCTGCATCGCCATCCAGTCCAACCAAAACGACCAGCACGGCGGACAGGCCATTGTCAACTTCGACTACGGCATGGCCGACGGCGTGAAGAAGACCTTCCGCCGCTACTACACCCGGAATCTGGCCAAGGCCCTCATGCTCTGGCACGATATGGAGGATCCGGAGGAGGAGCTGAAGCTCATGCGGGAGGAGATCGAGGCGGAGAGCGGGCTGTCCCCCAGGCTGGAGAACTGCGGCGCCTATCTTGAGGCGGAGCTGCCCCGTCTGGTGGAGCGCTACGGCGACGGGGAGCGGATGAAAAAGGCCCAGAGCATGGCCGTCCACTACGCGGAGAAGGAGACCGACCGCTCCACCTTCCAGGCCATGGAGGCCTTTATCCACAACCTGAACACCATGCACAGCCGCGCCGGAGCCCAGACCCCCTTCTCCTCCATCAACTACGGCATGGACACCTCCCCCGAGGGCCGCATGGTCATGCGCAACCTGATGCTGACCACCGAGGCGGGCCTGGGCAACGGGGAGACCCCCATCTTCCCCATCCAGATTTTCCGGGTGAAGGAGGGCGTCAACTACAACCCCGGCGATCCCAACTACGACCTGTTCAAGTTGGCCTGCCGGTGCTCCGCCAAGCGGCTGTTTCCCAACTTCGCCTTTATCGACGCGCCCTTCAACCTGCAATACTACGATCCCCAGCGGCCGGAGACGGAGATCGCCTACATGGGCTGCCGCACCCGGGTCATCTCCAATGTCTACGACCCCTCCCGCCAGCAGTGCAACCAGCGGGGCAACCTCAGCTTCACATCCGTGAACCTCCCCCGCGTCGCCATCAAGGCCAGGGGGGATCTAGACGCCTTCTTCGACGAGCTGGACCGGAAGATGGATCTGTGCGTGGACCAGCTGCTGGAGCGGTTCGAGATCCAGGCCCGGAAGCGGGTGTACAACTTCCCCTTCCTCATGGGCCAGGGGGTGTGGCTGGACAGCGAGAAGCTGGCCTGGACCGACGAGGTCCGGGAGGTGCTCAAGCACGGCACGCTGTCCGTGGGCTTCATCGGCCTGGCGGAGGCCCTGGTGGCCCTGACGGGCAAGCACCACGGCGAGAGCGAGCACAGCCAGCGGCTGGGGTTGGAGATCATCGCCCGGATGCGGGCCAAGATGGACGCGGAGAGCCAGAAGACGGGCCTCAATTTTTCACTGCTGGCAACCCCAGGCGAGGGGCTGTCGGGCCGGTTCACCCGGATTGACAAGCAGAAATATGGCATCATCCCAGGCGTCACGGATCGGGATTACTACACCAACAGCTTCCATATCCCAGTCTACTACTCCATCAGCGCCTTTGAGAAGATTAAGCTGGAGGCCCCCTACCACGCCCTGACCAACGCTGGCCATATCAGCTATGTGGAGATGGACGGAGACCCGCTGAAGAACCTGGATGCCTTTGAGAAGGTGATCCGCTGCATGAAGGAGGCCGGCGTGGGCTACGGTTCGGTGAACCATCCGGTGGACCGGGATCCGGCCTGCGGCTATACGGGCATCATTGACGACGAGTGCCCCGGCTGCGGACGCAAGGAGACCGATGGCAGGGTTGGCTTTGAGCGCATCCGGCGGATTACAGGTTACTTAGGCGCTATGGAGCAGTGGAATAACGCCAAAATTGCGGAGGAGTCCGAGCGCGTCAAGCACATCAGCTGATTTTTTGCAGGGGCTTGCGCCCCTGCAATTTTTTGTAAAAGGAGCAAAAACAGAAAATGCGCATCTTTGGTTTACAGCAGGACTCCATTGTGGACGGTCCGGGCTTCCGCTTCGCCTGCTTCGTCCAGGGCTGCCCCCACGGCTGTCCCGGCTGCCACAACCCCGACAGCCACGATCCCGCCGGCGGGCAGGAAATGTCCGTGGAGGAGGTGGCCCGGCAGCTTCTGAAAAACCCCCTCACCGACGGCCTCACCCTCTCCGGCGGGGAGCCCTTTGCCCAGGCGGAGGACTGCCTCGCCCTGGCGAAGATCGCCCACGGGCACGGCCTCAACGTCTGGAGCTACTCCGGCTGGACCTTCGAGTACCTGCGGGACCAGGGGACGCCGGAGCAGAAGGCCCTGCTGGCGGAGCTGGACGTGCTGGTGGACGGGCCCTTCCTGCTCTCGGAGCGAACCCTGGCTCTGCCCTGGCGGGGCAGCCGGAACCAGCGGGTGGTGGACGTGCGGCGCTCCCTGGAGACGGGTACGGTGGCTGTGCGGCCGGACTAGGCGGCCAGCCCCGTTCTCATAGGCAGTCATACTTTTTCTTAAAAGAAAAAGTATCAAAAAGAACTTTTAGAACTTGTATTTATAACCGTGGGATGCCGGATGGACGAGGATTTTTCTCGTCAGACAAGGAGATTTTCCGC
>CAJUQS010000057.1 GCA_910588365.1 uncultured Oscillospiraceae bacterium
GCGCCCGGCCTACGCCATTGAGTACGACTGCGTGGACCCCCTGGAGCTCAAGCCCACCCTGGAGTGCAAGAAGGTCCCCGGGCTCTACGGCGCCGGCCAGTTCTGCGGCTCCTCCGGCTACGAGGAGGCGGCGGTCCAGGGCTTCGCCGCCGGGGTGAACGCGGCCCTGAAGCTCCAGGGCCGGGAGCCGCTGATCCTGTCCCGGGGGGAGAGCTATATCGGCACACTCATTGACGATCTGGTCACCAAGGGCACCAACGAGCCCTACCGGATGATGACCAGCCGCAGCGAGTACCGCCTGCTCCTGCGCCAGGACAACGCCGACCAGCGCCTGTGCGCCATCGGACACAGGATCGGGCTGGTTCCGGCGGAGCGGCTGGCCCGGGTGGAGGCCAAGTACGAGGCCGTCCGTCGGGAGGTGCGGCGGCTGGCCGCCCGGGGCGTGCCGCCGTCGGAGGAGCTGAACGCCTTCCTCACCGGGCGGGGCACTGCCCCTGTGACCGACGGCGCGCCCCTCATCGCCCTGCTGCGCCGCCCCCAGGTGCGATACGCCGATCTGCGCCGGTTTGACCCGGAGGGGCCGGATCTGCCGGAGGAGGTGGCCGAGCAGGTGGAGATCTCGGTGAAGTACGAGGGATATATCCAGCGCCAGCTCCAGGAGGTGGAGGAGCTCCACCGGATGGAGAGCCGCGCCCTGCCGGCCGGCGCGGACTATTCGTCCATTCAGGGCCTGCGCCTGGAGGCCCGGGAGAAGCTGGCCGCGGTCCGCCCCCTGAACCTGGGCCAGGCCGGGCGCATCTCCGGCGTGTCCCCGGCGGACGTGGCCGCGCTGATGATCTGGCTGGAGCATGGACAATAGGCAGTCATTCTTTTTCTTGAAAGAAAAAGAATCAAAAAGAACTTTTGGGCGAAACGCTGTTTCGCCGTTGAAGGGAATTTTTATGGAGATCATACGCTGGGCGGAGATCGCCGCGCATCTGAAAACGGGGCGCGAGATCGAGTTTGTCTGCGGCGGGAAGCAGTACTCTATCACCAATGCCCGGGGATTCTGGAACTTTTATGGCGATACGGACGGGGCCCCCTTCATCCGGATATGCGCCTCCAGGGAGCTGGATCTGCTGGCGGAAAGGGCCGCAGGGATTGCCATCGGAGACAGGTCCCTGCGGGAGATTTTTGATAAGCAATTGTACGATGGGGAGTCCCTTTGTATTTTGTGAGGAGGAGGTTATGTCGGATATCAAGCTGCATTTCACCTGCCGGGGCAGCGGCCCGCCCCTGATCCTCCTCCACGGAAACGGGGAGGACGGGCGCTATTTTGCCGGACAGCTGGCGTTTTTCTCCAAAACCCGCAGGGTTTACGCCGTTGACTCCCGGGGCCACGGCCAATCCCCCAGGGGGACCGCCCCCTTCACCATAGAGCAGTTCGCCCGGGATCTGCTGGATTTCATGGACGAACAGGACATTGCCCGGACGGACCTTCTGGGGTTCAGCGACGGGGGCAACGTCGCCCTGACCTTTGCCCTGGCCCACCCGGAGCGGGTGAGCCGCCTGGTGCTCAACGGCGCCAACCTGGACCCCTCCGGCGTGAAGCCCTCGGTGCAGGCTCCCATTGTGCTGGGGTACCGGATCGCCTCCTTCTTCGCCCGCCGGAGCCCAAAGGCCCGGCGGAACGCGGAGCTGCTGGGCCTCATGGTCAACGATCCCCACATCCCGCCGGAGGATCTGCGGGGACTGCACGTGCCCACCCTGGTCATCGCGGGAACGCGGGACATGATAAAGGAGGCGCACACCCGGCTGATTGCGGATTCCCTGCCCGGCGGCCGCCTGGTGCTGGTGGCCGGGGACCATTTCATCGCGGCCAGGGAGCCGGACGCCTTTAACCGGGCTGTGGCGGACTTTCTCGCTAATACAAGGAGTGATTGATTATGAAAATGATACTGGCCATTATCATCTGTAAGCTGCTCCGCTTCGTGGGCAGGCTGGTGGGAAAGGGCAGCTCCCTGCCGGGCCAATACGCCCTGAAGATCTGTCCCGACGTGCTGGGGCGGGTGAAGCTCCCCCCCACCATCATCGCCGTCACCGGCAGCAACGGCAAGACCTCCACCGTGGAGATGATCGCCGCCATACTGCGCAAAAGCGGCAGGACGGTGCTCTACAACGCGGAGGGCTCCAACCAGATCGAGGGCGTCGCCACCCTGATCCTCTGCGGCAGCACCCTGGGCGGAAAAGTCCGGGGGGACGTGCTGCTGCTGGAGAGCGACGAGCGCTACGCCCGCCGGTCCTTCCGCTTCTTCCGCCCCACCCACTTCGTCATCACCAACCTCTACCGGGACCAGCTGACCCGGAACGGCCATCCAGAGTGGGTCTACGACGCCATCAAGCCCGCCATCCACCCGGAGACGACCCTGGTGCTCAACGCCGACGATCCCCTGGTCTCCTGCTTCGCCCGGGACCACGAAAAGGTCAGCTGGTTCGGCCTGGACCGCTGCTCCATCAGCACCCCGGACCACCACGGCGTCTACCACGACGGCTCCCTCTGCCCGGTGTGCGGCGGCGTCATGGAGTACGCCTTCTACCACTATGAACACATCGGCAGCTACCACTGCCCCGGCTGCGGCTACCGCCGCCACGAGACGGACTTCGCCGTGACGGAGCTGGATCTGGAGGCGGGCCGGCTGGTGCTGGACGGGGATACGGAGATCCGCCTGGCCTTCCGCAGCATCTACAACGTCTACAACATCCTGGCGGCCTGGTCCGTGTGCTCCCTGACCGGGGTGGACCGGGAGACCATGGCCTCGGTTATCAACAACTATATTCTGAAAAACGGCCGGATGGTCCGCTTCACCCTGGGCGCGCACCACGGCACCCTGCTGACCAGCAAGCACGAGAACTCCGTAGCCTACGACACCAACCTGGGGTATATCCGCGCATCCGGGGACGCCTGCACGGTGCTCATCATCGTGGACGCCATCAGCCGCAAGTACTTTACCGGCGAGACCAGCTGGCTGTGGGATATCGACTTTGACCAGCTCAACTGCGGCCACGTGGAGCGGATCGTCCTGTGCGGGAAGTATGTCAACGATCTGGCTCTCCGCTTCGACTGCACCGGCATCCCCCGGGAGAAAATCGTCTGCTATGACTCGGTCCCCCAGGCCGCCCAGGCCCTGAAGGACCAGGGGAGCGAGGAGCTGTACGTGGTCACCTGCTTCTCCGACCGGGACAAGCTGCTGGGCCTGGTCCAGAAGGAGCAGTGAGGAGGAAATGACGATGGAACTGACCATTTTACACCTGTATCCCGATTTCATGAGCCTGTACGGCGAGTACGCCAACGTGACGGTCCTGCGCCGCCGGCTGGAGGCGCTGGGCGTGGAGGTGACGGTGCGGACCGCCTGCCGGGCGGACAGGCCGGACTTTGACGGCGCGGACATGATCTACATGGGCGCGGGCACCGAGCGCAGGCAGAAGCTGGCCATGGAGTGCCTCCTGCCGGTGCGGCAGGAGCTGAAGGACGCGGCGGACCGGGGGACCCTCATCCTCTTCACCGGCAGCGCCATGGAGGTCCTGGGGGCCTCTGTCACCGACGCCGGTGGCCGGCTCTGGCAGGGGCTGGCGCTGGCGGACTTCACCAGCGTGGAGTCGGAAACGCGCACGCCGGAGGACGTGGTGGCCCTGCCCACCCTCTGGGACGCCCCCGCCGTGGGCTTTATGAACAAATGCAGCGTAACCCGCGGCATTGCCGCGCCTCTTTTCAGCAGCCTGCCGCTGGGCTTTGGCAATGAGGCGGAGCACGGGGCGGAGGGATATGTGTCCGGAAACATCCTCGCCACCCACCTCACGGGCCCGGTCCTGGTGAAAAACCCGGCCTTCCTCGACTGCCTCACCCGGCGGCTGTTTGAGCGGAAGGGCTGGGAGCCGCCCGCCGTCCTGCCGGCGCTGCCCCACCAGACGGAGGCCTACGACGTCACCCTCCGGGAGCTCCAGGCCCGCATCGGCGGCTGAACAGGGCGGAGCCCCGCGCTCTCCGGCGCGGGGCTCCGCCCCCTTGACTTTTTTCCCCTGAAAGGTATAATAAAATGCGTAAAACCCAACGAAGGCCCCGCCTGGCGGCGGCCGATTTTGAGGAGGCTTACTGATTATGACCTATACCATGAAGGTCGCCGGCCTGGAGCGCGAGCTGCCCCTGTGCAAGGTCAGCGACGAACTGTACATCGGCGCGTTCGTCATGTTCGGCGACGCGGAGCTCACCGTGGCCTGTGCCAGGGCCCTGCTGGACGCCGTCCCCGCGGACAGCTATGACTACATGCTCACCGCCGAGGCCAAGTCCATCCCCCTGATCCACGAGATGGCCCGCCAGTCCGGGGCCCAAAAGTACTTCATCGCCCGGAAGGGGTCCAAGGTCTACATGCCCGACCCCATCCACGTCTCCGTGCGCTCCATCACCACCCTGCGCCAGCAGGACCTGTTCCTGGGCGCTGACGACTGCGCGCTCATCAAGGGCCGGCGCATCCTCATCGTGGACGACGTGATCTCCACCGGCGAGAGCCTCCACGCCCTGGAGGAGCTGGTCAAGACCGCCGGCGGCATCGTCACCGGCCGTGCCGCCGTCCTGGCCGAGGGCGACGCCCTGCCCAGGAAGGATATCACCTATCTGGCGCCCCTGCCCGTGTTCAACCCGGACGGCAGCGTCAAGGCATAGGGCAGATCATAGAAAAAGCAGCAAGGGAGAGGCCCCGTTCCGGGCCTCTCCCTTTTCTTCTGTCAAAAACGGCGCAGCCGTCCCGCGGCCCCTATTTGGGCATTCCCCGCAGGGGACAGCCGGACAGGGACACCCGCTCCGCCAGGACCGCCAGACCGTTTCCGGCCAGATAGTCCTGGAGGATGGCCAGGGACTGGGTGGACTCGGGGCCGATGATGATCTCGGCCACCAAATCCTCCAGGGACGCCCCCGCCTGCCGGCACATGGTCCGCAGATCCAGGGGGTAGTACTTTTTGATCCGCTCCTTGGTCACGTGGTAGCAGGGGCGCACGTCCAGCTCCTCATTGCCAAAGGGGGACACCACCAGGCGCACCTCGTCCTCCGAGGAGAAGGACGGGTGCTTGAAGGCCACCGAGCAGGCCCAGGCATCCCGCATGGCCAGCTGGATGTCCCGGTCCTCCCCGGACAGGGACGCCTTCCCCCGCACCAGGCCGCAGAAGCGGTCCACCATGGGGTGGCCGGTCATGTCGTCCTCGTAGAACACCGTATGCAGGGACAGGGGCCCCGCCGCCATCCGCCGCAGCAGCTCCCCCTGGAAGGCGATGCACACCCCCCGCCCCTGGTTGCCGTAGCGCTCCCACTGGGCCGCGTCATCCCGGCGAAAGGAGAAGCAGGCGGCAAAGGCGGAGTACTCCTTCTCCAGCTCCTCCTGAAACAGGGTCTGGACGGCCCGGGCGCGGGCCGTCTCCCCCTCCGCCGCCAGCTGCCGGACAATCGCGCTGGACAGCCGCCCCATAAAGTGGCGCATCTCCGCCGAGTCGTTCATGCGCAGGACGTTGTTCACCCGCAGCTGGGCGCTGTGGAGAATGCCGTCCAGGGCCTGAAAATCCGTATAGTGATAAAAAATGCTGTCCATGGGCCGCTCCCTCCTCCGCCTCCGGGCTTCTTCCAAAGTATAGCAGACTTTTTCCAGCCTTGCAAGACCCCGGCCGCCCGGCGGGATGGGCGGAAAAGATTGGGAAATGCCGGACAATTGCAAAAACTGTCCTTATGTAAACGAAAGCGTCTCCCGCATTCTGGGGAAAACGGTCCCGCCGGTGCCGGATCGGATGGCGGAATCCCGGCAGATCAGGGGAGACAGAGGCGGAAGGGTCTGTGGAAAACCCTGTGGAAACTGTGTATAACTTGTTGTACTAACGAATTATCAGCGAATTTATGTGAACCTGTCGAACAAAAGCGCGTCAGAAAAAAGGACCGAGAACCTGCCGGATTTTCTCCTGATTTCTGTCAATTTAGGAGAATTTGTCGATGCGCGGAGGGGAGGCCGGCCCACGAAACCCGTCGGATCCGCGGGAGGAGCCGATCCCTCCGCCGCCATTTTGCAGGGGATGGTGCAAAAATACGGCGGGTTATCATTCCCGCGCCGCCAGGGGGCCGGATCGGCCCGCCCGCCTCCGAAGCAGGCCTCGGATTTCCCGGGAAAATACGGGCCGGAATTCCGCCGCGTCCCCTCAGCCAGGCCGACGGCAACCGCGGCGCCGGGCGGTGAGCAGACCGTACAGGGCAAACCACGCGGCGCAGTGAACGGCCAGAATGCCGGTATCCCTTGCCGCCGTGCCCATATCCCCGGCGGACAGAGCCATCATCCCCTCAAAGGCGGGCTGGGACGGGACGAGATTGCAGAGGAGCGCCGGCGGCCCGCTGACCCCAATCAGGGCGCATACAATGGGCACCGCGATAAACACCAGCATGACGATTTTGATATAGACCACGCCGATCATCAGCCCCTCGGAGAACCTGCCGATGAACAGGCCGATCAGCGCCGCCACGAAGGACGACAGAACAATCAGCGCCAGCATCATCCCAGCATTCTGCCAGGACAGCCGGAAACAGATGCACGCCGTCACGAGGGCGGACAGGCTCCCAAAGAGAAAGCCTACCACAACCTTCTGCAAAATATACTGCCCCGGCGTCATGGGCAGAATTTCGTTGACAAGTGCCACGCCGTCCTCCTTTTCGGAGATGATGTTCATGGCGTTGAACGTACAGCCCATAAACATGGCCACAATCAGCACCGCGGGGATGAAAATGTCTTGGAAGCTTTCCAGAATGTCCGGGCGCTCCAGCGTCAGGACCTCCGCCCGCTCCGCCTCTGCCCGCCTCTCATAGAGGGCCGGGAGGGTGGCCGCCGCCTGCTGAAAGATGTCCAGCTCGTCCCCGGCAATGGCCGTTTTGAGACCGTCCCCGTCCGCCCTCACGCCAATGACATTGGTGGACGGCTCCATGATGGCGGCGGTCAGCTCCTCCTGTGTCCCATAGGCTGTCACCGGGCCGTACCGCTCCAGCCATGTGACGGTCTGCGGGGGCAGGCCGTTTTCCAGGACGCCGAAGTGGAGCTCACCCAGGCTGGACATATCAATGGAACCCATGAAGTTCAGCGCCGCGGCTACCAGGATGGGCAGCAGGAACGTCATCAGGCAGAACTTGTCCCGCAGGACGCTTTTCAGCTGGTATTTCAAGCCTCCCATGCCTCACCCCTCCTTTCCCATTTCCCGGTGGAACGCAAGCTGCACCATTAGGAACAACAGCACGATCGCCGCCACAGCACCGGCATAATAGACCGGTGAGATCGCCGTTCCGAAATAGGCGTTTTTCAGGCCCATATAAATATGGTAGAACGGGTGCCAGCCAATCCAGTCAAATTTCACCGATGTATTGGCGGATAAAAATACGGGTGTCGCGGCGAAAATGGCAATCACCAGATAGGCCAGCGTGAACTGCCGGAAATCCTTCAGCAGCAGGGCGCAGAGCAGGCCCACCAGTGCCATCAGCAGGGACAGGACAGCCGTCTGGAGCAGGACGGCGGGCAGCACCGCCGCCCCATCGGCAAGCCCCACATTCAGCAGGGTCAGCAGCACCGCAAAGACCAGATCGGAGAGCAGGAACACCGCCAGCTTGGACAGGAGGAACAGCTCTTTGCGCAGCGGGAGAACGGCGTGGACGCGGATGACCCCCATGCCCTTCTCCTTGAACAGCACGGCGGCAATCCCCAAGAATCCCACGGCGGCCAGCTCGAAAAACAGCAGCTCGCAGGTGATCTCCTTCCGCGCCTTCTGCTCCGGCGTGTTGGTGCCAAGCACCTCCGGGGTGCGGCTGGCAGCAGGCTCCAGCAGGGACAGGGCGTAGTCCGCCCGGTGGCGGTCAACGTGTTCCGCCCCCTTGTAGAGCACCACCCGCACCTCCCCGGCACTGGCGTCCAGCCCCACGCCGTTGGCGTCGGAGAGCAGAGCGGCGTCCATCTCCTCCACAGAGGAGACGCTCCACACCAGGGACGATTTCTCCGTCTGCGTCCCGGCGGGGTCGTACAGATACACATTGTAGGGCGGCATCCGCATGAAGCGGAGATAGCCCAGGTTCACATAGGCGGTATACAGGACCAGAAAGCCCATTGCCATCAGGAAAAACTTCCCAGACGCCAGCATCCGGCAGTCCTTTTTGACCAGGGCAAGGAAACCGTTTCCCATCAGGACAGCCCCCTCCCCGTGTACTGGATGAACATATCCTCCAGGGTCGGCTCCTGGGAGTGGATGCTGATGATCTCGTCGTGGGCAAAGGGAATGCCCGCCTCCAGCTCCGGGGCCTCGATGGTCCTCGTCTCCCGCTGTCCCCGAACCAGGCAGTCGATCACGACCCGGTGATTGCTGTTTTTCTCCTTCAGCCGTTTGGGGGTATCCAGGGCTACCAAGTTTCCGCTGGAAATGAACGCCACCCGGTCACACAGGAGGTCGGCGTCCACCATATTGTGGGTGGTGACAAACACCGTCGTCCCCTTTTTCCGCTCCTGTTCGATGATCCTTCGGAACAGCACCGCGCCGGAGGGGTCCAGGCCGCTGGTGGGCTCGTCCAGGAACAGCAGCCGGGGATTGCTGACCAATGCCCGGGCCATGCTCACCCGCTGGCGCATCCCCTTGGAGTAGGAGGACACCGGTTTTCTCAGAAAGTCCCGCTTGAACTCCAGTGCGTCCAGCAGCTCGCCTATGTCCCTCCGCTGTTCCTTGGGGTAAAAGGAGGCAAAGTAGTTCAGGTTATCTACGGCGCTCAGATTGGCGTACAGGTACGGGAACTCAAACAGCACGCCGATTTTCCGGAAAAATTCCTGGCCGTGGGGGTTGGAGACGTCCTGTCCGAACAGGGAAACCTTACCGCCATAGCCCTTTAATATCCCGGTGAGTATCTTCTGCGTCGTGGACTTCCCGGAGCCGTTGGGCCCCAGGAAGCCGAAGATCTCCCCGTCCTCCACGGTGAAGTCCAGGCCGCGGAGGGCCTGCTTGTCCTTGCCGTAGGAGAACGTCAGGTTTTTGACCTCGATCATTCGTCCTCACCCCACCTTCCCCGCCGGCCTTTCTTCTCCTGCTGGCGCTCGCTCCACCACCTCATAAACTTGACCTTGAAGGGGATGGAGACAATCAGCGCCGCCGCGATTGCCAGCCACCAGTACCACTGCAGACCTAAGAACATAAAAAACCCTCCTTATCTGTGATAAGGAGAGTTTACACAGGCGGTATGAAATCGGCGTGAGGTCTCTGTGAAATCCGTGTGAAATTTTCAGGCGTTCCCTTTCCTGCCCTTCCACACGGCGGCCAGGATGTCCTTCAGAACCAGGAAGGCGTCCTGCTCGCTGTAGCCGCAGCAGCTCCTCAGCTCCTCGATCATCGCCTCCAGCCTCACGGCATAGCTGTCCACGTCCACGTCCTGCCGGTAGGTCAGCAGAATCGGGTACTTCCTGCCCCAGGCCTTCGTCCAGTCGATCTTCTCCTCCAGCGCGGCGCTGGTCCGCTCAATGGCCTGCTCCACCTCCTGGACATCCAGATCGAAGTCAATCAGCTCGTCCAGGGACAGGCGGTACAGGAGCGCGAGCCGCTTGGACTGCCGGATATCGGGCAGGGTTTCATCGGTTTCCCACTTCGATACGGTCTGCCGGCTCACCCCCAGCTTCTCCGCCACCTCCTCCTGGGTGAGGCCGCATCTCTTGCGCGCCTGAAACAGATGGTTTCCTAAATTCATGAAGGGCACCTCTTTCTCTTAGAGCCTGTTTAACATCTCCCCGCGCCCGCCTTGGCGGCATATTTTCCGCCCTGACTGCGTTAAAAATCCTTGCAATCCGTCAGGATTGCTGCGGCTTTTTGCCTTGCAGGACAAAAAACCTATCTCGCCAATCCGAA
>CAJUQS010000058.1 GCA_910588365.1 uncultured Oscillospiraceae bacterium
AGCTTGACATGGACGAGGCGGCCCATCTCAGCGGCTATGACCGGGAGCGCGTCTGCGTCCCCCGGATCTGCGACTGCGGACGGGAGGACTGCCGGTATCGCGCCTTTTTGGAGGACTGTGACTCCGGGCGGTATCTCTTCCAGATCTGCAACCACAACCTGCTGCTGGCGGACGCCATCCACCGTGGCAGCGGGCGAAAGCCCATTTTGCCGGACGCCTGCGCCCTCATCGTGGACGAGGCCCATAAGCTGCCAGAGACAGCTCGTCAGATGTTCGGGGTGACCTTGGCGGCGGAGGACATCCGCGCCCTTACCCACAGTCTGCGGGGAGAACGGTTCCTGCTGGCGGCGGAAGTGCTGACCGACAGCGCCAAGTCCCTGCTGCGGAAACTGGACCGCCCGCCGGAGGGCAGGCTCTTCGACTACTACCAAAAATCGCTGGCCGCGCCGGAGCGGAGCCTGACGGTGATCGACCGGCAGCTCCACGGCCTGCTCACGCCCGCTACCCGCAGACGGCTGAAGAATGTCTCCTCCAGCGTGGCCCTGTTCCACCAGGGCAACCCGAATATGGTGTTTTACACCGAGGAGGACACCCGCGGCGGCACCATGCTGTGCGCCACCATTGCCGACCTGACCGCCCAGCTCCGCCAGACGCTCTGGCGGCAGGAACGGCCCGCTGTCCTCACCTCCGCCACCCTGGCCGTGGGTCAGGACTTCCAGCGATTCAAGGAGGAAACGGGCCTGCTGACCGACAGCCGTGTTACGGAGTCTGTGGCCCCTTCGCCCTTCAACTACCAGCAGAACTGTCTGCTGTACTTACCCAAATTTCCGCCCAGGCAGAAAGCCGCCGCCTACTATGACGAACTGGCGAAGGAGATCGCCGCCCTGCTGGACGCGGCCCAGGGCCACGCCCTGGCGCTGTTCACGTCCTACGCCGCCATGTCGGCGGTGAAGGAGCGCCTGCCGAATCACGGCCTGCGCTACCCGCTGTTCACCATGGGCCGCAGCGCCATCCATACCACGGAGCAGTTCAAGTCCAGCCCCGGCAGTGTGCTGCTGGCGGCGGGGGCCGCCTGGGAGGGATTCGACTTCCCCGGCGACTGTGTATCCCTGCTGATCATCCCCCGCCTGCCCTTCGCCGTCCCGGACGCTCTGAAAGAGAAAGAACGAGAGAACCACCCCACACTCCGGCTGTTCATCCGGGCGGTGGTGGTGCCGGAGATGCAGATCAAGCTGAAGCAGGGCTTCGGGCGGGCCATCCGCACCGAGACTGACACCTGCGTGGTGGCCATCCTGGATGAACGGGCGGCCAAGGGCAAGAGGTACAGTAAGGATGTGCTGGCCGCCCTGCCGGAGATGCCGGTCACCGGCAGCCTGGAGGAGGTGGCACGGTTTATCCGGGCAGTGAAAGGGCCGGACTACTTCCGGGAGGCATCCGCATGATCGATGTGAAGAACGAGATGCGGTATATCCTGGTGACCCGCCTGCTGGAACAGGCGGCGGAGGCCGGCCTTCTGTCCGCCGAGGAACTGTGGGCCGCCAAGCGGCTGGCGCTGGAGCGATACCGCCCCGCAACTGTGTGGGAATAGTGATAGCTATTCCCGTCGAGGTGTGGTAGTGTTGTCGGTACACAGAAGGAAGGAGGCCGCAGGCATGAGCAAAAATGTCACTGTCATCCCGCCCAGCGAGAAA
>CAJUQS010000059.1 GCA_910588365.1 uncultured Oscillospiraceae bacterium
AGAGGTAAAAAGGAGGGGAGGAAAAATGACGCGGGGCAAGGCGGAGGATGCAGGCGGGCTGACGCCCGCCAAAGACGACAACGCCGCCCCGTATCATTTTGACCGCCGAACTTTACCGATTTTCAAGTGCGTCGACTATATTACTCCCGAACGGAAAGATCGGAAGGAATACATGCCATGTTTTGCGGCTGCTGTCGCTGGCTGCTGCGAGCAAAACGGCTTGAATCAAATGTATGATTCCCGAATTCTTCATGCGGGAATCATACCTCCTGAAATGTTTGGAAGGGCCTGATATGATGAAAAAGAGAATTTTTCCGCTGCTGCTGTCCCTGTGGGCGCTGCTGTTGACCGCCGCCTGCGGCGATCAGGCACAGCCGCCGGTTCCGGAAGACGGGGATGCCGGCGGGACGGTGGAACTGACGGTGTGGGGGGCGGAGGAGGACGAGGCCCTGCTTCAGGAGCTGTTCACCTCCTTCCAGTCCCACTATGCCGGCCAGGCCGATTTCCGCATCACCTACCAGCCCCAGGGCGAGTCCAACTGCAAGGACGCCCTGCTGGGGGATCTGGAGGGCGGCGCGGACGTGTTCGCCTTTGCCGACGATCAGGTGGCCGCGCTGGCCGCCGCCGGCGGCCTGGATCCGGTGGAGAACGCTTCGTCCATCCGGGCGGCCAGCCTCTCCGCCGCGGTGGAGGCGGCCAGCGTGGGCGGCGAGCTGTACGCCTATCCCCTGACGGCGGACAACGGCTATTTCCTCTACTACAATAAGGCGTATTTCACCCAGGAGGACGTTCGGAGCCTGGAGCGGATGCTGGACGCTGCGGAGCAGGCCGGCCGTCTGGTGGTGATGGACTGGTCCTCCGCGTGGTATGTCTACGCCTTCTTCGGCAACACCGGCCTGGAGATTGGCCTCAACGATGACGGGCTGACCAACTACTGCACGTGGAACGGCACAGACGGCCCCATCCGGGGCGTGGACGTGGCACAGTCCATGCTGTCCATT
Source organism: uncultured Oscillospiraceae bacterium (assembly GCA_910588365.1). GTDB lineage: Bacteria > Bacillota > Clostridia > Oscillospirales > Oscillospiraceae > Pelethomonas. The sequence continues at coordinate 1,002 of CAJUQS010000059.1, forward strand.
GCCGCCAGCCCCGGCTTCGCCAGCCGGACGGATACAGAGTTTCTGGACGGCGTGCGGGACGGCTCCGTCATCGCGGGGGTCAGCGGCGTGTGGAACGCGGTGGCCGTCCAGGAGGCCTGGGGGGAGGATATGGGGGCGGCCCGGCTGCCGTCCTATTCGTGCGCCGGGCAGCAGGTGCAGATGGCCTCTTTTTCCGGCTGCAAGCTCATCGGCGTGAACGCCTACTCGCAGCACCCGGAGTGGGCGGCCCGGCTGGCGGAGTGGATTACCAGCGAGTCCGGCCAGCGCCTGCGCTGTGAGATGCGGGGACAGGGCCCCGCCAACACCAGCGCGGCCAACTCCCCGGAGGTCCAGGCCTCGCCGGCCATCGCCGCCCTGCTGGCCCAGTCGGAATTTTCCCAGCTCCAGCGGGTGGGGGGGAAGTTCTGGGATCCGGTGGCGGAGTTCGCCGGCAGCATGGCGGCGGGAAATCCCACCGGCGCGTCTCTCCAGGCCCAGCTGGATCGGATGGTGGAGGGCGTGACGGCGCGTTAGCGATTTTGCACAGATGTAGACTATCATTCGGAGGAGATCGCATGAAAGGGAAGCTGACATTGCAGCAGCGCCTGATTCTGCCTGTTGTTCTGCTGGGACTGGTGGCGCTGCTGTCCAATATCCTGGCGGTATTCAGCATCAATAACGTCCACGCCAACGCGGGGACCATTGTGGACGAATTCATGGTCAGCGAGGCCCGGCTGGAGGAGATCCGCCGCTCCATGATGGACATTCACCGCCTGGCCCTGTCCCACATCGTGGCCGAGGACCACACCACCATGATCCGGCTGGTTCAGGAGATCAAGGCGGAGGAGGCCGAGCTGGACGGAAGGCTGGCGGATTACGAGGCGTTTGTCGCCGGGGAGGACCAGGGTACCTACCGGTCGCTCCTGGAGGACTACGATTCATTCAAGCACGCCCTGGTCCATCTGGTCTGTGCCAGCGCGGACAGCAGGACGCAGGCGGCCTACGACACGGCCAACGGGGACGTGGCGGCCTGGAGCGGCGCGGCGGAGGAGGACATCGACGCCCTCTACGGCTCTGTCAGCGCCCGGGCGGAGGCCGCCCGCGGCCGCCTCGCCCTGGTTTACATCATCTCCCTGGTGACCAGCGCCATTGCGCTGCTGCTGGGGATTCTGCTGGTGGCGGCGGCCTTCCGCATCATCCGCCGGTCCGTTATTGCGCCCATCCGCGGCGCCATGGGGATGCTCCAGGACAGCTCGGAGCGCATCAGCGGCGTGGTGGGCGAGGTCCGGCACCGGACCCAGACCTCCAGCGGCAGCGTCCGCAGCCTGTCCGGCATAACGGAGCAGCTCTCCGCCGCCCTGGAGGAGATCGCCGGCAGTGCCGCCTCCATCTCCGCCAGCGCCTCCGGCACCCAGAACGATGCCAGGGACATGGTGGAGGAGTGCGCCGCCATCACGGACTACTCCGGCGGTATGCGGGGGAGGGCGGAGGAGATGGAGCGCTCTGCCCAGGCGGAGATGGAGGCGGTCCGGGCCAGGACGGAGGAGATCATGGACATGCTGCACCAGGCCATCCAAAAGAGCCACAGCGTCAACCAGATCAGCGTCCTGACGAAGGATATTCTCGCCATCTCCTCCTCGACGGATCTGATCGCCATCAACGCCTCCATTGAGGCCAGCCGGGCCGGGGAGGCGGGGAAGGGGTTCGCAGTCGTCGCGCAGGAGATCCGCAAGCTGGCCGACTCCTGTGCCGAGACCGCCAGCCACATCCAGGAGGTCAGCACGGTGGTCACGGGGGCGGTGGACTACCTCTCCGGCAGTGCGGAGGAGCTGGCGGAGTATCTCGGCAAGGCTCTTCTCTCTCAGCTGGAGGGCGCGGTCCAGGGCGGACGGCAGTACCGGGAGGACTCCGACTACATCAGCCGCTCCATGGAGGCGTTCCACCAGCGGGCGGACCGCCTGAGGACCGCCATGGACGAAATCGCCGGCGCCATTGACGGCGCGGCCTCTGGCATTACCGGCGCCGCCGGCAGCACCCGCGTCCTGGTGGACGACATGGCCGGCATCACCGCCCGCATGGATACAAACCAGGAGATTGTGGGGGAGCTCCAGAGGCAGATGGACGTGTTTGCAAATCTGTAGAGTGGATCGGCTCCCGCTCAGCACAAGGCCGCCGCGGCCGGACCTGCCGCGGCGGCCTTGCGGCAAGTGGGATTGCACGATAGCGGCGCGGGAAATCCGCCAATTTATGTCATATACGCATAATAACGGGCGGCGTGGCAAATTAGTACTTGACTGGCGGGAAGGCATGTGGTATAATCACAAACTGCGTGGAAATGTCCGCGAATTTTTGTGCGCCAAACGGGAGGAGTCCATTTGCTGAAGGAGCTGCGGTCCAGAGAAAAGGTGATCGGCGTGAAGCAGTCCCGCCGCGCCATCCGGGAAGGCCGCGCCCGGCAGGTCTTCCTGGCCTGCGACGCAGACCCGGCGCTGACCGGGCCGCTTCTGGCACAGTGCCGGGAGAAGACCGTCCCGGTGGAGTCGGGTTGCACCATGCGCGAGCTGGGACAAGCCGCCGGAATCCAGGTGGGGGCCGCTGTGGTGGTCCTGCTTGAGGACAGGTGAGCGGCGGCTTCTGCCGGACGCGCCGCGGGAGGAAACCCGGCCCGCAGCAGCGCACAGAAAATCCCGGTTAGAGCTCAACATACTTTTTTCAGAAAAAGTATGGAGCGTCTGGTTTTTTCGGGATATTTTTCCGATATCCTGTAAAAAATAAATTTGGAGCGTTCCGCTCCGCCATTTTCAGAGAAAGGAGAAAACTATGCCTACTTTCAACCAGCTGGTTCGCAAGGGCCGGGAGCAGGCGACCTACAAGTCCACCGCTCCCGCGATGCAGTACGGCCTGAACACCCTCAAAAATAAGGAGACCGACCTGCCCTCCCCCCAGAAGCGCGGCGTGTGCACGGCGGTCCGTACGGCTACCCCCAAGAAGCCCAACTCCGCCCTGCGGAAGATCGCCCGTGTGCGCCTGACCAACGGCTATGAGGTCACCGCCTATATCCCCGGCGTTGGCCACTCCCTCCAGGAGCACTCCGTGGTGATGATCCGCGGCGGCCGTGTCAAGGATCTGCCCGGTGTGCGTTACCACATCATCCGCGGTACGCTGGACACCCAGGGCGTCCAGGGCCGTATGCAGGCCCGCTCCAAGTACGGCGCCAAGCGCCCGAAGAGCAAGTAAGGAGCGAAACGAAGCTTTGCCGAATAGGTTGAACATAGTTTTCTGACGATAAACTGTGACCTCTTTGGCAGGCCGAACACAGGGCAGCGTGTGTTTCGCTGGAAGGAGGCTCCGTGCGAGGCGGAGCCCGGGAGTGCCGCTCTCCGGCCTGCGGCCCGCGAACGGTTATCCCCCAAGCCGGCGTGAGCGCTGTCTTGGTGAGTACCTATGATTTCATAAATTTCATGAAGGAGGGAAGCATAGTGCCCAGAAGAGGTAATGTTCCCAAGAGAGAGATCCTGCCTGACCCGATGTACAACAGCATCCTGGTGACCAAGCTGGTCAACTCCATCATGCTGGACGGCAAAAAGGGTGTGGCGCAGAAGATCGTCTACAGCGCCTTTGACATTGTCAAGGACAAGACCGACAAGGAACCCCTGGAGGTGTTCACCACCGCCATGGACAACATCATGCCCAGCCTGGAGGTCAAGGCCCGCCGCGTGGGCGGCGCCACCTACCAGGTGCCTATGGACGTACGTCCCGCCCGCCGTCAGACCCTTGGTCTGCGCTGGCTGACCAACTACGCCCGTTCCCGCAGTGAGCGGACCATGGCCGAGCGTCTGGCCAACGAGATTATGGACGCGGCAAACAACACCGGAAGCGCCGTGAAGAAGCGCGAAGATACCCACAAGATGGCCGAATCCAACAAGGCATTCGCCCATTTCCGTTGGTAAGTTAGGAGGAGCAGTATGCCGAGAAAGGTATCACTGGAAAACACAAGAAATATCGGCATTATGGCTCACATTGATGCAGGAAAGACCACCACGACCGAGCGAATCCTGTATTATACCGGTGTGAACTATAAGATCGGTGAGACCCATGAGGGCACAGCCACCATGGACTGGATGGCCCAGGAGCAGGAGCGGGGCATCACGATCACCTCTGCCGCAACCACCTGCTACTGGCAGGGTATGAGGAACCAGTTTCCCCAGACCCGCATCAACATCATCGATACACCGGGCCATGTGGACTTCACCGTCGAGGTGGAGCGCTCCCTGCGTGTGCTGGACGGTTCCGTAACCGTCATGTGCGCCAAGGGCGGCGTTGAGCCCCAGTCCGAGACCGTCTGGCGCCAGGCGGACCACTACAAGGTCCCCCGCATGATCTACGTCAACAAGATGGACATCATGGGCGCGGACTTCTACAACGTGCTGCGCATGATCGACGAGCGCCTCAAGTGCAACGCGGTGCCCATCCAGCTGCCCATTGGCAAGGAGTCGGATTTCCAGGGCATTATCGACCTGGTGGAGATGAAGGCCTATATCTATCACGACGACCTGGGCAAGGATATCAGCGAGGAGGACATCCCCGCCGATATGGCTGGGCTGGCTGACGAGTACCACGAGAAGCTGCTGGATGCCGTGTCCATGTTCGATGATGAGATTATGGAGATGTATCTGGAGGGCCAGGACATCCCCAAGGACCGTATCCGCAAGGCCATCCGTCAGGCCACCTGCGCGGTGGAGATGATCCCCGTCACCTGCGGCACCAGTTACCGCAACAAGGGCATCCAGCGTCTGCTGGACGCCATCGTGGATTATATGCCCTCCCCGCTGGACGTGCCGGCCATCACCGGCATCAACCCCAAGACCGAGGAGGAGGAGGAGCGTCCCTCCGACGACAACGCCCCCTTCTCCGCCCTGGCGTTCAAGATCATGACCGACCCCTACGTGGGCCGTCTGAGCTTCGTCCGGGTGTACTCCGGCACGCTGAGCACCGGAACCTCCGTGCTCAACTCCACCAAGGGCCAGAAGGAGCGCATTGGCCGCATCCTGCAGATGCACGCCAACCACCGGGAGGACATCGAGACCATCTACTCCGGCGACATTGCCGGCGTCATCGGTCTGAAGAACTCCACCACCGGCGATACGCTGTGTGATGAGAAGCACCCCGTCATTCTGGAGTCCATGGAGTTCCCCGAGCCGGTTATCCGCGTGGCCATCGAGCCCAAGACCAAGGCCGGCCAGGAGAAGATGGGCATTGCCCTGATGAAGCTGGCCGAGGAGGACCCCACTTTCCGCACCTATACCGACGAGGAGACCGGACAGACCATCATCGCTGGCATGGGCGAGCTCCATCTGGAGATCATCGTGGACCGCCTGCTCCGGGAGTACAAGGTGGAGGCCAACGTGGGCGCGCCCCAGGTTGCCTACAAGGAGACTATCAAGAAGGGCGTTCAGCAGGATACCAAGTACGCCCGCCAGTCCGGCGGTAAGGGCCAGTACGGACATGTCAAGATTCGTGTGGAGCCCAACGAGTCCGGCAAGGGCTACGAGTTTGTCAACGAAGTGGTTGGCGGCGCGGTGCCCAAGGAGTATATCCCCGCTGTTGACGCAGGCATCCAGGGAGCCATGCTCTCCGGTGTGCTGGCCGGCTACCCGGTGGTGGATGTGAAGGTCACATTGTACGATGGATCCTACCACGAGGTGGACTCCTCCGAGATGGCCTTCAAGATCGCCGGTTCCATGGCCTTCAAGGAGGCCTGCCAGAAGGCGGATCCCACGCTGATGGAGCCCATCATGAAGGTCAGTGTGATTGTTCCGGACGAGTATCTGGGCAATGTCATCGGCGATCTGAACAGCCGCCGCGGACAGATCCAGGGCCAGGAGAACCGCTCCGGCGCCGTTCAGGTGGACGCGCTGGTGCCTCTGGGCGAGATGTTCGGTTATGCCACGGATCTGCGCAGCCGCACCCAGGGCCGCGGCCAGTATACGATGGAGCCCCACAGCTACCTGGAGATTCCCAAGAGCATCCGGGAGAAGATCATCGATCAACGCATGGGCGCCCGCGCCATGAAATAACCAAAATATTCCGTGTAAAGTCCGTTTTTAGGATTGCTTTTTCTGCGGACTTGTTGTAGAATATCAGCATAATGATTTTCAGGCTGATTCCAACCAATTCATTTAACCGTTAAGGAGGATTTTCCCAATGGCCAAGCAGAAGTTTGAGAGAAGTAAGCCCCATGTCAACATCGGCACCATCGGCCACGTTGACCACGGCAAGACCACTCTGACCGCCGCCATCACCAAGTTCCTGGCTTTCCAGGGCAAGGCTGACTACACCGACTATTCCAGCATCGACAAGGCCCCCGAGGAGCGGGAGCGCGGCATCACCATCAACACCGCTCACGTGGAGTATGAGACCGATGCCCGCCACTACGCTCACGTTGACTGCCCGGGCCACGCCGACTATATCAAGAACATGATCACCGGCGCTGCGCAGATGGACGGCGCTATCCTGGTTATCGCCGCCACCGACGGCCCCATGGCTCAGACCAAGGAGCACATCCTGCTGGCCCGTCAGGTGGGCGTGCCCGCCATCATTGTCTTCCTGAACAAGTGCGATCAGGTTGATGACGAGGAGCTGCTGGAGCTGGTGGAGATGGAGGTCCGCGAGACCCTGAGCTTCTACGAGTTCCCCGGCGATGACATCCCCATCATCAAGGGTTCCGCTCTGAACGCTCTGGTGAGCGAGAGCACCGATGCCTCCGCTCCCGAGTATGCCTGCATCAAGGAGCTGATGGACGCTGTTGACAGCTATATCCCCACTCCCGACCGTAAGGCCGACATGCCCTTCCTGATGCCCGTTGAGGACGTGTTCACCATCTCCGGCCGCGGCACCGTGGCTACCGGCCGTGTCGAGCGCGGCCAGCTGAAGGCCGGTGAGACCGTTGAGATCGTCGGGCTGACCGATGAGAAGCGCACCACCGTCGTCACCAGCATGGAGATGTTCCACAAGACCCTGGA
>CAJUQS010000060.1 GCA_910588365.1 uncultured Oscillospiraceae bacterium
GCTCCCGTAAAAGCCCCGTCTTGCGCCGGCCGTCCATGCAGTACAGCTCCAGCAGCTCCACAAAGCCCGCCTCATCCCCGGTGTAATAGCGCGTGGCCGTGTCCATGTCGATCCCCACGATGGGGAACGCCGCCGGATTCAGGGCGGGGCGGCCCTCCTCCCCGCCGTCCCCGGACTGCCGCCGGTCCTCCGGCACCCAGCGGGCCAGCAGCTGGCCCAGCTCCCTCCGGTCCAGGGGCTTGGCGATGAAGTCCTGGAATCCGCAGTCCAAAAACTTCTCCCGCATCCCCTCCATGGCGTTGGCGGTGAGGGCGATCATGGCGGGGGCCTTCCCGTTCTCCCCGCACTGCCGGCGGATGATCATCGCCGCCTCAATGCCGTCCATCATGGGCATCATGTGGTCCATAAAGATAATGTCATAGCGGGTCTGCCGCACCAGCTCGATGGCCTCCGGCCCGCTCTCCGCCTCGTCCAGGTCAAAGGCGTAGCTCTTCAAAAAGCCCCGGGCCACTTTGCGGTTGATGACGTTGTCGTCCACCACCAGCACCTTCACTCCGGGGGCGGTGAACGCCTCCACCCGTTCCAGCTCCGACTGGGATACCTCCGGCGCCTCCGCAATGGTGCGCCGGTCCACAATCTTCTGGGGGATCGTGATAATAACCGTGGTACCCTCGCCGTAGACGCTCTCCACACGGATCGTTCCGCCCATCAGCTCCACCAGGTGCTTGACAATGGCCAGCCCCAGCCCGGTGCCCTCCACGCTCCGGTTCCGCTTGGAGTCCACCTGGCGGAAGTCCTCGAAGATTTTGTTCAGATCCTCCTTCCGGATGCCGCAGCCGGTATCCTCCACCCGGAAGGTAATCAGCTCCTCGTCCCCGCCGGGGCCGGGCTCCCCGGTGACGCTGGCGCGGACATAGCCCTCCTTGGTGAACTTGATGGCGTTGTTGATGATGTTGATCAAAATCTGCTTGATGCGCCCCTCGTCGCCGTTGTAGCGGCAGGGGAGGGTGTCGTCGCACTCATACTTCATAATGAGCCCGCGCTTGGAGGCGGCCATGTCCATCATGCCCACCACCTCGCCCACCACCGTCTTGAGGTGGTAGTCGGTGTACACCAGCTCCATTTTTCCCGCCTCCACCTTGGACAGGTCCAAAATGTCGTTGATGATGGCCAGCAGGTTCTTTGCCGCCGACTGCACATCCTTGGCGTGGGCGTAGATGGCGGAGTCCCGGCACTCCTCCATGATGATGTCGTTCAGGCCGATGATGGCGTTCATGGGGGTGCGTATCTCGTGGGACATGTTGGCCAGAAACTCGCTCTTGGCGATGTTGGCCTTCTCCGCCTGCCGCCGCACCCGCTTGATCTCGTTGATGTAAGCCTTGATATCGGTCATGTCCAGGACCAGGATGACGCAGCCCTGCTTCTGGCCGTTTTCGTCCACGATCTGCTTGCTGTGGCACTCGTAGTTCTGCCCGTTGATGGAAAAACTCCAGGGAATGTGCTCGTTGAGCATCTCCTCCCGGAAATCCTCCACCACCCGGATATTCTCCCCCAGCTTATGGGCGGGCAGGCTGGCAAAAATGTTGGCCGCCGCCCGGTTGTAACTCACCAGCCGGTCGTGGTCGTCCAGGGCGATCACGCCGTCCCCCAGGCTTTCCAGCACCTTCTCCGCCGCCAGGTGCCGGAAGTCGTAGTTGCGGCGGCTCCACACCACGATGACCACCATGGACATGGCGATGGCCAGCGTCACCGGCGTCAGGTCGAATACATTGGCCAGCTTGAACACATAGGCCACCAGCACAATGACAGGCAGGGTGGAGATGACCAGGATGGTCTGGTACTGGCGGCTGACCTCCCGGTCCGAGCGCAGGCGGATGGCCCGCACCAGGGTGAAAATACAAAGCGCATAGGGGATGATGATGCGAGTAACCATGAACAGCATATACAGCGGCCCGTAGGAAATGCTGACATAGTGGAAGCCGTCCGCAGTGGACAGCCACTCAAACTCCCGGTAAAACAGGCCGTTCCAGTTGAAAAATACCGTGGGCAGAATCAAGAAATTGATAATCCCAAGCACGCGCAGCAGCTTTTTGGGCGGAGTGGCGTAGCAATAGGTGTAGATAAACCAGCAGTAGCACAGCGGCACAAAGGCGGAGCCCACGTTTTCCATCGTCACCGCCGCCACAGCGGCCTCCACGGTGGGGGCGGTCAGCTCCAGCAGGTAGCCTACATTCTGCACCAGCGAGCCGCACATGATAAAAATCAGCAGCTTCTGTTCCCGCGCCCCGTCCCCGTTGAGCAGGAGAATCAGGGCCACAAAAATGAGGCATGTGCCCAGACATTCCAGTATTATGACAAGGTTTACCATTTTGTCCACCCGCCCGTATCCTGATTCATATTCGGGGGCCGCGCGCGGCAGCTTTTGCCGACAATAACAATAGTACATTTTGGCCACGATGTCAAGGAATATCGCCCGCCGCCCCGCCCCCCTTGCCCGCGCTTGACGGGGCGGTCCCCCTCTGATATACTTTTGAAAAAGGAAGGGGGCGTCCGGCCATGGAGCTGCGCGTTTTGCGTTACTTTTTAGCGGTGGCCCGGGAGGAGAGCATCTCCGCCGCCGCCCAAGCCCTGCACCTGACCCAGCCCACCCTGTCCCGGCAGCTCATGGACCTGGAAGCGGAGGTTGGCAGGCCCCTGTTCCTCCGGGGCCGGCGGATCACCCTGACGGAGCATGGGGTGCTGCTGCGCCGGCGGGCGGAGGAGATCCTGGCCCTGGCGGACAAGACCGCCGGGGAGCTGGCCGCCGCCGGGGAGACGGTGGCGGGGGACGTATACATCGGGGCCGGCGAGACCCAGGGGGTGCATGTGCTCACCCGGGCGGCCATGCGGCTGCGGGAGCGCTACCCCCTGGTGCGCTTCCATATCTCCAGCGGAGACACCATGGACGTGGCCGAGCGGCTTGACCAGGGGCTGATCGACTTTGGGCTGATGTTTGAGCCCATTGACCGCAAAAAATACGGGGTATGCCCCCTGCCCGTCTGGGACGCCTGGGGCGTGCTCATGCGCCGGGACAGCCCCTTAGCCCAAAAGGAGGCTGTGGCCGCCGGCGACCTGGCGGACCTGCCCCTCATCGTCTCCCGCCTCATGGGCCGCCGGGATTCCCTGGACCCCCGCCATCCGCTGGGCCGGTGGTTTCAGCAGCTTCCCCGCCCCCTGAACATCGCGGCCACCTACAGCCTGCTCTACAACGCCTCGCTGATGGTGGAGGACGGGCTGGGGTACGCGCTGTGCCTGGGCGGGATCATCAACACCGCCGGGGAGAGCGGGCTGTGCTTCCGTCCCCTGACGCCGGAGGCGCCCGCCCATATGGGCGTGGTGTGGAAAAAGCAGCAGGTATTCTCCAAAGCCGCGCAGCGGTTTCTGGCCGTCCTCAACGGCGGGGAGCCCTAGCGGAAGGCCGTCAGGAGAATGGCGGGGCGTCCATCTGGGAAACATGGGATCAAACAAACGCGGGAGGCGGTTGATCATGCGCATTGAAGTGATACAGGGGGTTCTGCTCCCCTTCCTGGGAACGATTCTCGGCGCGGGGTGCGTGTTCTTTATGCGAGGCGGCCTGCGGCCCATGCTCCAGCGGGCGCTCACCGGCTTTGCCGCCGGGGTGATGGTGGCGGCGTCCATCTGGAGCCTGCTGGTCCCCGCCATGGAGCAGGCGGCGGACATGGGCCAGCCGGCGTTTCTTCCGGCGGTGCTTGGCTTCTGGCTGGGCATCCTGTTTCTGCTGGCGCTTGACCGGACGGTCCCCCACCTCCACCAGGACAGCAGCCAGCCCGAGGGCCTCCACGCCCAGCTGAAAAGGACCACCATGCTGGTGCTGGCCGTCACCCTCCACAATATCCCGGAGGGCATGGCGGTGGGCGCCGTGCTGGCCGGCTGGGCTGCGGGGGAGCAGACCATCTCCCTGGCCGGGGCGCTGGCGCTGTCCATCGGCATCGCCATCCAGAACTTCCCGGAGGGCGCTATTATCTCCATGCCCCTCCGGGGCGCGGGGACGCGCAGGCGGCGGGCGTTTCTCTACGGGGTGCTGTCCGGCGCGGTGGAGCCCATCGCCGCGCTGCTCACCATCTGGGCTGCGGGGCTGATCCTCCCGGCCCTGCCCTACCTGCTCAGCTTTGCCGCCGGGGCCATGGTCTACGTGGTGGTGGAGGAGCTGGTCCCAGAGGCGTCCGCCGGCGCCCACTCAAACCTGGGCACGCTTTTCTTCGCGTTTGGGTTCACCCTCATGCTGTGGCTGGATGTGGCGCTGGGCTGAGCCGGGCGCCCGCCTATACGGCGGCGGCTTGGGAGGCCAGGGCAGCGTACTGCTCCCAGACGATGGGGAGCACGCGCTCCAGGCGGAAGCGCTCCACGCTGTCCCTGGCCCGGCGGGCCAGCTCCCGCCCCAGCCCGTCCTCCCGGGCCAGCCGCATGAGCCGCTGCGCGCACCCCTCCACGTCCCCGTAGGGGTAGAGCAGGCCCGTCCCGCCGTCCTCAATCAGGTCCCGGTGCCCCTTCACATCGCTGGCCGCCACCGGCAGCCCCGCGTACATCGCCTCCATGATATTGAACGGCAGGCCCTCGCTCCGGCTGGCCGACACCGCCGCGTCCGCCATGGCGTACCACCCCGGCACGTCCTCCACCTGCCCGGGGAACAGCACCCGGCCGGCCACTCCCAGCTCCCGGGCCAGCCCTTCGCACCGCCCCCGCAGCGCCCCGTCCCCCGCCAGCGCCAGCCACATCCGTTCCGGCAGCTGCGCCATGGCGCGGATGATTACCTCCTGGCTTTTCCGCTTTGAAAATTCCGCCGCGTATACCGCCACAAAGGCGTCCTCCGGGACGCCCCATTTTTTGCGCATTTCCCTGCGCCTGTCCGGCCCCGTCCCCTCAAACCGGGAAAAGTCCACCCCTACCCCGGGGACCTGCACCACCGTCCCGCCCAGCTTGTACCGCTTCGCCGTCCCATAGTCCCATTCGTTCATCGCCAGCAGCAGGTCCGTCTCCCCGGCCGTCCACCGCTCCGCCGCCAGCAGAACCCCCCGCTTCAGTCCAGGCGTCTCATCGTCAAACAGATACCCGTGCACCATGTTCGCCACCCGCGGCCGCGCCCGCAGCCCCTTTGCCGCCAGCCGCGTGAAAAACGCCGCCAGCGTCGTGTGCGCCACCACCAGGTCGTACCCCTCCGCCGCCATCTTTTCCCGCAGCTGCGCCGCCGCCCGCAGGTTTCCCGCGGACCACATCCGCTTCTCCAGCGGCAGGCCGATTACCTCCTGCGCGTACGGCACCGCCACCGGCCTTCCCCCGCAGGCCACGTGCACCGTCCACCCCTCCCGGCAGAACCGCTCCAGGTACGCCAGGTGGAAGTTCACCACATGGGAGTATGTAGACGCCGTAAACAGTACCTTCCCACCCATTCTCCGTCCTCCTTCAACGCAGCGCTTCCCCGTTCACAAACTTGCCCCCGAACACCGTCTTCAGCAGGATCTCTATGTCGAACAGCACGCTCCAGTGCTCAATGTAGTACACGTCATGCTCCACCCGCGCCTTGATCGACGTGTCGCCCCGCAGGCCGTTCACCTGCGCCCAGCCCGTGATCCCGGGCCGGACCTGGTGCTTCACCATGTACAGCGGCACGTCCTCCTTGAACTTCTCCACATAGTACGGGATCTCCGGCCGCGGGCCCACCAGGCTCATGTCGCCCTTCAGCACGTTGAAGAACTGCGGCAGCTCGTCCAGCGAGCATTTCCGCATGAACGCGCCGAACCTCGTCTTCCTCCCGTCGTGGTTCGTGCTCCATGCCGTGCCCTGCGTCCCGTTCACATACATGGACCGGAATTTGTACATGTCAAACGGCCGCTTCCCCAGCCCCACCCGCTTCTGCTTGAAGATCACAGGCCCCGGCGAGCTCAGCTTCACCCCGATGGCGCACGCCGCCATCAGCGGCGCGCTCACCGCGATCAGCGCCAGCGACCCCACGATGTCCATCCCACGCTTGCACAGCGCGTTGGCCCAGTTGTCCAGCGGGATCCGCCGCAGGTTCAGCAGCGGGATTCCCTCCAGCTCGTCGAACTGCGGGTTGGACGGCATGTATTTCGCGTAAAACGGGATGATGGACAGCTTCGTGCCCGTCTTCTCGCAGCACGAGATGATCTCAGGCATCCGTCCGTACTCCTCCGGCCCGATGGCGCACACCGCCTCGTCCGGCCGCCCCGACTCCAGCACGCCACCAAGCTTCTCGTATCCGCCCAGCCACCGCAGCCCCTCCAGCCCCGGCTCCGGCCGCCCCGACACATACCCCACCGCCGTGTACCCCAGCTCCAGGTCGCAGCGCACCGTCTCCCAGTACGCCCGCGCCATCTCCCCGCTGCCGATCACCACCACGTGCTTCTGGTTATACCCCCGCTGCCGGAAGTACCGCAGGCCACGCCGCAGCGCCGCCCGCTTGCAGCTCAGCAGCCCGCCGCTCAGGAAAAACCACACCACCAGCGTCAGGCGCGAGTAGTCCACATACCGCTGCACAAACAGGAAGCTCAGCAGCGCGCCCATCACCAGCCCCCCGGCCAGCCACAGCCGCTCCAGCTCCCACACCAGCCGCGCCTTGCGCTGGGACTGGTACAGACCCAGCGCCGCGTACACAAACAGCTGCGCCAGCGTCAGCACCACACCCAGCACCAGGTACCGCCACAGCGGCACCGTCACCGTACCGCCCCGCAGCACATGGAACCGGATCCAGAACGCCGCCGGCAGGCTCAGGTACAAAACCGCGCCGTCGCTGAGCACGTGCAGCCGGTTCAGCAGCCGTTGATTTTCCTTTATCATATCTGATCTCTCTTTTTCACGTTTTTTCCGGCCCATCCTCAGCCGGCCATGCGCTCCACAAACGCCTGGGCCTGGCCGTCCAGCTCGATCCGGCCCAGGTTCCTCCCGTTCCACTCCTCCAGCAGCGCCGCGATCTCCGCAACCCCGGCCCGGTACTGCGCCGTGTCCTGCTCGTATTCCTCCAGCAGCCGGAACGTCCGCTCCCACGTCTCCCCGCTGGCCGCCACATACCGCACATACCGCTGCGCCTGCTCCAGCCCCTGCTCCACGCGTCCCGTGTCCAGGTAATACGCCGCCAGGTAGTACGGGATGATGTTGGACTCGATCCGCTCCAGCCGCGCCGCGTACCCGTCCGCCTTCTCCCGCACCGTCCCGTCCGCCTCCGCGCCCGTCACCTGCACCACGTAGGACAGCATGTGGTCCGCCTTCTCAAACGGGTCCAGCTGCGCCGCACGCTCCAGGCTCTCCAGCCCCGCGTCCGCCGCCACCATGTTCTGCGCCGTGATATTGCACCCCAGCAGCACCATGAACACCGCCATCAGCACGCATATCCCCAGCACGATCCCGTTTTTTACCCCCCTCTTCTCCAGCCATCCCGGCGCCTGCGCCGCATCCCCGCAGCACAGCGTTACCGCCGCGAACACCCCGAACGCCATGGGCAGATAGCAGTAGATGGAGAAGGTGAACTCCACCATCGCGTGCCCCGCCATGAACGCCAGCGCGCCCCCCAGCGCCGGCGCCAGCCCCTGCCGCCGCCCGCGCCAGATCCACCGCGCCGATATCCCCAGCAGCCCCAGGAACAGCGCCAGGCCCACCAGCCCGGTCTCCGCCAGCGTCTGGATGTAGTGGTTGTGGGCGTACTTCGTGTCGTATTCAAACGACTGCACGCTGCGCACACCGTTTTCAAACGCGCCCAGCCCCTGTCCCAGCACCGGGCTGCGGGCAAACAGCTTCAGCCCGTCCTCGAAAAACACCAGCCGCTGGATCGCGTTCTGGTTGGCCCGCAGCCCCTGCAGCCGGTTGGCGATGAACCCCGGCAGCAGCCGGTATCCCAGCCGCACCGTCCCTTCCCCCGCCGCGCCGGCGTACGAAACCCGCCCCATCTGCGCCGGCGTCTGCGCCGTGAAGCGCAGCCACACCACCAGGCTGTCCTCCGGCGCCGTGAACTCCGCCTGGTCCAGCGTCCCTCGGTACAGCTGCGTGCTGGTGTGCATCATCGCCTGCTCACGGTTCTGGCTCTCGATCACCACCTGCACCTCGCCCTCGCCCTCCCACGTCAGCCGGTATGTCCCCGCCGCCGGGTAGATCGAGCGCCGCAGGCCCTCCCCCGCCGCCAGCTCCACCCCGCCCGTCAGCGTGCACGCCGCCGCCACCAGCACCACCCCCAGCGCCGCCAGCGCCGCGCAGCACCACGCCACCGCCTTCCCGTGCCGCGCCAGCTTCTCCGCCGTCCGCCGCCCGCACAGCCGGTCCAGCACGCACAGCACCGCCGCGCCGCACACCGCGCACGCCAGCGGCACCGGCCGCGGCCCCGTCCACGCCGTCATGGACGTCACCGAGATCGGAAACGCGCACACCGCCGTCACCACCAGCGTCTGCGCCATCAGAAGCAGCAGCTCCATCCGCCGCCCCTTCCCCGTCAGCGCCAGCAGCACCGCAAACGCCGGCACAATCGTCGCGCACCCGCCCATGCTGAACGCCAGCACAAACGACAGCGAGCTCACCGCCAGGCACGCCACATGCGCACCCCGCGCCCACGCCCGCTCCTCCGTCACCGCCAGCCCCAGCGACAGCAGCACGCCGATCCCCATGCACCCCGCGAACACGTTGGGGCTCATGAACACCGACGTCATCCGCACGCCTTCCTCCACCGCCGCCAGCTGCGTGTAGTCCTGCGTGAACCATCCCACCACGCCCAGCACCGCCCCGCTCACCCACCGCGTGGACAGCAGGTCTATGCTCACCAGCCCTGCCAGCGCCGCGAACCCCTCCAGCATCCCGCACACACGCCGGTCCGCGTCCTCCCCCTCCGCCAGCGCCAGCACCAGCACCGCCAGGCACAACGCCGTGAACACCTTCAAATACTCATACAGCGCGAACTTCCCCGACGCCGCGTACAGGCAGCTCATACCGTCCGCCGCCGCCACCAGCGCCAGCGCCAGCATCGGGCCCCGCAGCCGTCCCCGCACCCGTTCGTAGTGGAAAAACACCCCGCTCAGCGCCAGCATCCCCAGCACCAGCCCTGCTCCCCGGGACGTTCCCGCCGAGCACAGGCACACCGCCATGAAAAATACCCACGCCGTCCCTGCCGCCGCCGCGCTCCGCTTTGCCTCCCGCGCCATTCCCGCGCCCCCGCGCCTGCTTCCCATGCCGCCGCCTCCTTGTTCCGCTCTGCTCCCTTTCCCAACCGCCCGCCGCCGCCGCCCGCGCCGCCGGGCATTTGGGAAAAGGAGGGGGCCCTGCCCCCTCCTTCCCGTCTTAACCGGCTATCCCCCGCCCCTTCCGGGTCCGGGCCGCCGGCCTTGAGGTACTTTTCTTAGAACTCCACCTTGATGCCGTCGGTGTTCTTCAGCGCCTTGCCGCCGGCCTGGATGGAGAAGCCCACGTTGTCCTCGCTGTTCTGCGCAGAAATCCGCACCGTGCCGAAGCTGGCAAACTCGCTGCTCAGAATCTCGTTGGGGATCGTGATGGTCGCCACGCTGCTCTTGATCGTCAGGTCAGCCCCGGTCTCCTTCGCCACCGCAGTCAGAGCCTGCGCCGGGAAAGTCACGTCGATCTTGGTCGCGCCCTCGGCCTCGATCTCCAGAACGATCGCGCCGTCCTTCACCATCTCCGCCAGGCTCTCTACCGCCTTCGCGCTCAGAGCCACAGTGGCCTTGCCGCCCACCACGGTCGCCTTGATCGCGCCGTCCACGGTGTCGTCCACACGCACGGTGGTGTCCTCATAGATCGTGTAGTACGCGCTGTTGGTGCCCGCGTTCGCGGCGCTCGCCGCCAGGATCGTCACAGGCACCATGGTCAGAACCATGACCAGGACCAGCAGCTTGGCAATGGATTGCTTCTTCATAATTGCATTACTCCTAACTGTTTCATTTTTTTGTTTTCATGTGCGGCTTGCGCGCTGCCGCAGTTTCGCGCCTATCCCTCCGGGGGGCCGCGCACCACGAAGCTGCGCCGAAGCCCCGCACGGTTGAGGAATTCCCGCTTCCCGCCCATGGCTCTCACCTCCTTTCAAGGTCCCTCCACGGACCTTA
>CAJUQS010000061.1 GCA_910588365.1 uncultured Oscillospiraceae bacterium
CTGAACGCCAAAGGCTACGAGCGCCTTGTGGGCCAGTTGTCGCGGGGTGTGAAGGTTGGCTGATAAACGGCGGTTGAACCTCTCGTTCTCCATGGTCTCGCCCTTCCAGCGGGAGGCGTGGAAACGGCTGTGCGCCATCCCCTCCGGGCAGCGGACGGACGCTGTGTGCCGCGCCGTCTGCCGGATGTATGAGCAGGACACTCTGCTGGAGGCTGTCCGCCAGATCATCCGGGAGGAGCTGCGCGGCGTGGAACTTATCTCAGCAAAAGAAAAAGCAGAGCAGCCGCAGGCCGGGGACGTGGATGACAACGTCCTCGGCTTTCTGCTTGCGCTGCAAAACGATGGAGGTGACGAATGATCTGATCCGCTATTTTGATATGTTCGCGGGGATCGGCGGCTTCCGGGCCGGACTGACCCGCGCGGGCGGTTTCCAGTGTGTTGGCCACTGCGAGATCGACAAGTACGCCGACGCCAGCTACCGCGCCATCCATGACATTGGAGAGGAGGAAAAATACTATCCAGACGCAAGAGAGATCGACCCCAACGATCTGCCCCCCTTTGACCTCCTGTGCGGAGGTTTTCCCTGCCAGGCGTTTTCTAACGCTGGCAAAAGAAAAGGATTCGATGACGCCAGAGGCACTCTCTTCTTTGAAATTGCCCGGCTGGCTGAAGCCCGGAGACCTGCGTACCTGCTGCTTGAAAATGTTCCCGGCCTTCTCACGCATGACCAGGGGAGGACGTTTGCTGTCATCCTCTCCGCGCTGGATGAGCTGGGGTATCATGTCGAGTGGTCAGTGCTTAACAGCGCCAATTTCCACGTCCCCCAATCAAGGAAGCGGGTGTTCCTTATCTGCTATCTTGATCCCCGATGCGCCGGCCAAATACTTCCTGTCTTCGGAGATGACGCAAAAGCTCTTATACAGCTCATCGGCGGGCCACAGGGATCGAGAGTCTACGACCCGGAAGGGTTAGCCTGCACCCAGACCTCCGGCGCAGGCGGCATGGGCGGCAAGACAGGTCTGTACCTGGTGGACCTGAGCAAAGGTGCGCCGGAACAGACGGATATCGCCCGGTGTCTCACCGCCCGGTACGGGCAGACGAGCCTGTCCACCCACCCCAGGGAGCGCTCCGGGGTGCTGCTGATCAAGGAGGCCACCAAGCGGGGCTACAAGGAGGCAGGCCCCGGCGACACCGTGGATCTGGGCTACGCCGGGAGCAACACCCGGCGAGGCCGTGTGGGCCGCGACATCGCCCACACCTTGGAGACCAGCAGCATCCAGGGCATCGTGGAACGCGGCGGGCGTATCCGCCGCCTGATGCCCAGGGAGTGCCTCCGCCTCCAGGGCTTCGCGGAGGACCAGATCGACCGCCTGCTGGCTATCACCTCAGATGCCCAGGCGTACAAGCAGGCCGGGAACAGCGTCACTGTCAATGTGATCGAAGCCATTGGCCGCCGAATCCGGGCGGTGGATGAGCAGCTCCGAAAGGAGGCAGCGGCATGAGCGAGATCGGCATCAAGGATCAATGCTTCGGTGTAGAGGTGGAGATGACGGGTATCACCCGCAGACAGGCCGCCGAAGCACTGGCCACCTATTTTGGA
>CAJUQS010000062.1 GCA_910588365.1 uncultured Oscillospiraceae bacterium
GCATCGAGCGCCTGTGCAGAATAATCGTGCATGACCCCTCGATGGGGTCATTGCACGATATGGATGCCTGCGAAAATTTGCCTTGATTGACGGCAAAATCCTCCGCCAATCCCTCATCCCCCGGCTATGAATACAGGTTCTAAGAATTCGGAAATAATATCATATCAGAACCAGACAGACGGCAAAGGAGGCCCTGCCATGTACGATCTCATTCAAGCGGGCGAGAACACCTATTACATCGACTGTCCGGCAAAGGCCGGCATCTGGCGCACAGACCGGGGCGTCTATCTCATCGACAGCGGCGGCGACAAGGACGCGGGGAAAAAGCTCCGGCAGATTCTGGAGAAAAACGGCTGGCCCCTGCTGGGCATTCTCAACACCCACTCCCACGCCGACCACGTGGGCGGAAACCGGTATCTGCAAAGCCAGACCGGGTGCAGGGTCTTCGCCCACGGCATTGAGGGGGCCTTTACCGCCCATCCGATCCTGGAGTCCGCCTCCCTCTACGGCGGCTGTCCGCCCAGGGATCTGCGCCACAAGTTCCTCCTGGCCCAGCCCAGCGATGTCTCCCCCTTCTCCAGCCCGGACTTTCCCGGGGAAATAGAGGCCATCCCCCTGCCGGGCCACTCCTTCGACATGGTGGGCTTCCGCACGCCGGACAACGTGGTCTTTCTGGCCGACTGCGTGGCCAGCCCGGCCACACTGGAGAAGTACGCGGTATCCTTCCTCTGGGATGTGGGCGCCAGCCTCGCCACCCTGGACCGGGTCGAGGCCATGGAGGCGGCGCTGTTCGTCCCCTCCCATGCGGAGGCCTCGGCGGACATCGGGGCGCTGGTGCGGTGCAACCGGGCAAAAATCCTGGAGGTGGCGGCGCATCTGCTGGAGATCTGCCGGGAGCCGGCCATCTTCGAGGAGATCCTGCGGCAGGTGTTCCAGCACTACGGCCTGAAGATGACCTTCGAGCAGTACGCCCTGGCGGGCAGCACCGTCCGCTCCTATCTGGCCTGGCTGCGGGACAGCGGAAGGCTGGAGGCGGAGATCCGGGAGAACCGGCTGCTTTGGAAAACCATCTGACATCAGAGGGCGGTATCCGGCTTGCGCCGGATACCGCCCTCATGCATGGATTATTCCGCGCCGGGGGCACGGGTCTTCTCGATCCGCACCTGCTTCATCAGCGCCAGGGTCTCCTCCTTCGTCCCCAGCCAGTCGTTAAAGGCTGTGGCGCTTCCGGCGGCCACGCCCATCCGCAGGGCCTCCCCGAAGTCCCCGGTCTGCCGCAGTCCCGTCAAAAATCCCGCGACCAGGGAGTCCCCCGCCCCAACGGTGTTGCGGATGGTGCCCGTGCAGGCGGTGGCAAAGTACAGCTCCTGCTCCTCCGTGAGAAGGAACGCGCCGTTCCCGCCCATGGAGACCAGCACATTTCTGGCGCCCTCGTGCTGGAGCTGGCGGGCCAGCTCCACCCCCTCGTGGTACTCCAGATCCTCCACCCCGAACAGGGAGCCCAGCTCCAGCAGATTGGGCTTGACCAGGAACGGGTGACAGCCCAGGCACTGCCAAAGGGCCTCGCCGCTGCAGTCCAGCACGGTCATACAGCCCGTGGCCACCACCTGCTGGAGGATGGAGACGTAAAAGGGGATGCTCTGGGCCCAGCCGGAGAGCACCACCGCGTCCGTGGGATCCACGCCGCGCAGCAGCTCCAGCAGCCGCGCCATGTCGTCCTCCCCCAGATTGGGGCCCATGCCGTTGACCGCCGTCTCCTCGCCCATGAATTTGACGTTGATGCGGCTCTGACCGCCTCCGCTGAGCTCCAGCAGCTTGTGGGGGCAGCCCATGTCGTCCAGCAGGTCCCGGATGGTCTGACCGATGCGGCCGGCGGCAAAGCCCAGTGCAGCCGTCTCCTGCCCCAGGCGCTGCAGCGCAAGGGATACATTGATCCCCTTCCCGCCGGGGTAGATGACCTCGCTTTTGGTCCGGTTCACCTGCCCCATAACCAGCTCCACCTCCACCGTATAGTCCAGAGATGGATTTGTTGTAATGGTATAGATCACAAAAACACACCTGCCCCTCCTAAAATATCCTATAGCATATCATGGGACAGGCCGTTTTTCAAGGGAAAGGTAAAATTTTCTGCAAAGCGTTGTATGATGTCAACTTGATACCCTATTTTTCTTTGTAAAATTTCCAGGATTTACAGCTTGCCGCCGCCGGGAGAATTCCGTTATACTGTTGGCCGGGCGCAAAACCCCGCAAAACGCAAAAGGAGCGATGTTATCATGAAATGAACGTTACCAATCTGCCTTCTGCTGGCCCTGCTTCTCACGGCCCAGACCGCCTTTGCCAAGGATCTGACCGTCCACGTGGACGGCCAGGAGCTCACCGGCGGTTCCTTTGCCGAGGAGGGCGTCGCCTACGTCCCCCTGGCCCCCCTGCTGGAGGCCCTGGGCGGCTGGGAGACCGGCTGGGACCAGCCCACCCGCACCGCTACGGCAGACACCGGGCTGTTCTCCCTCTCCGTCCCCGCCTGGCGCAGCCAGGTGCTGGCCGACGGCTTTCCCTTTGACACCAGCGCCGCCACCCTGGTGCGCGGCGGCTGTACGTATGTGCCCCTGCGGAGCCTGGCAAGCCTGCTGGGCGCCCGGGTGGAGTTCGTGGACTGGAGCAGTCCCGTGACGGTCTCCTCCGGCCAGGAGGCGGAGTACACAGAGGAGGATCTCTACTGGCTCAGCCGCATCATCAGCGCCGAGAGCCGGGGGGAGAGCCTGCTGGGCCAGATGGCCGTGGGCAGCGTCATCCTCAACCGGAGGGCCTCCGGTAAATTTCCCGACACCATCCAGGGCGTGATTTTCGACCGCAAGGACGCCGTCCAGTTTGAACCTGTGGCCAACGGCACGATCTACGATGAGCCCACCCGGCAGAGTATTCTGGCCGCCCGCCTGGTCCTCAGCGGGGCCAGCGTGGTGGGCGGGTGCATGTATTTTTTCAACCCCTCCCTGTCCACGGGGCAGTGGATCCGGCGCAACTGCACCTATTACACCTCCATCGGCTGCCACATGTTTTATCAATAGATGTACAGACAGGCCCTCCGCCAGCCGGCGGAGGGCCTGTCTGTGTTTCAAAAAAGTGGCAGCGCTGCTTTTTTGAGAAAGGGGGCCGGGCCGAGTTCGGCCGCCTCCCCCCTGCCGGGCAGAAGCCCATTTTTTACCTTTTCCCCGAAAAATTATGCCTCCACCCCGCGAAAACAGTTGACAAGGAAGTTTTTCACTGGTATACTGTACAGGCCGCTTTGAATGGGCCTGAGCGTCCTTCCGGACGGACCATGCGCAGACGCTGGCATCCAGCCCGCGCGTGTCTCCTGTACGGATGAGCTCTGTGAAAAGTGCGCAGCCTTGCGCCGCCTACGACAGCGTGCCCGTAAAGGAGCGCGGTCAGTGCTCCATAATAAAGGAAAGTGAGGTGCAAAAGGAATGCACGCAATCATCGTTACCGGCGGTAAGCAGTACAAGGTGGCCGAGGGCGACACACTGTTTATCGAGAAGCTGCCCCAGGAGGCCGGCGGTCAGGTCATCTTTGACCAGGTTCTGGCTGTTCTGGACGGCGAGAGCGCCACAATCGGGACTCCCACCGTGGCCGGCGCCACCGTGGAGGCCACTGTCGTGAAGAACGGCAAGGGCAAGAAGATCCGCATCTTCAAGTACAATCCCAAGAAGGGCTACCGCAAGCGTCAGGGGCACCGTCAGCCCTATACAAAGGTTGAGATCAAGAAGATCAGCGCCTAAGGTATGACGACGGTCACCTTCTATACGGAGGGATCCCGCATCACCGGCTTTGACGCCGCCGGACACAGCGGCTATGCGGACGCGGGCGGAGACATTGTCTGCGCCGCCGTCACCAGCACGGTCCGGCTCATTGAATGTGTATTGAATGACGTGATGGGGCTGTGCGCGTCGGTGAAGGTCGACGAGAGGACCGCCTCGATCTCCCTCCGGATCCCCGGCTCTCTGGGACAGACCGCCGAGAGTACCTGCCAGACGCTTCTGACGGGGATGATGGTCTATCTCACCGGGCTCCACGGCGAGTACCCCGGCTATATAGAAGTTCTGGAGGCCGAATAGCCTCCTCTCCCCCGCAAACATCTTACAGAAAGGATGGCACACGATTATGATGAACATTGGTTTGCAGTTCTTCGCCCACAAAAAGGGCGTCGGTTCCACCAAGAACGGCCGTGATTCCAAGAGCAAGCGCCTCGGGCCCAAGCGGGCTGACGGCCAGCATGTTCTGGCTGGCAACATCCTTGTCCGCCAGCGCGGCACCCACATCCATCCCGGCGTCAATGTCGGCCGCGGCAGTGATGACACGCTGTTCGCCAAGGCTGACGGCGTCGTCCGCTTCGAGCGTCTCGGGAAGGACCGGAAGCAGGTTTCCATCTACGAGGCCTAATGCGCACAATAGTTTTATAAATCCTGGTGAGAAGCAGTGCTTCTCACCAGGATTTTTTGCGCCGCCGCACGGGGTCTCCCGGCCGGATCGGCCTCCGCCTCCCGCCTCAGGGGTTCCCGCCGTACAGTACGGCCAATATCTTGGAGTAGAGCTCCTCCGCGCCGGAGCGGAACCGGTTCTGGAGGTCCAGCGCCATATCCTGGCGGGTGACCAGCAGGCGCAGGTTCATCAGATCGTCCAGCTCGTCACTGAGGGAGAGGGTCACCTCATACCCCCCCTTTTCCCGCGGCTCCACTGCCGCGCCCACCAGGGCCTTCCGCTTGAGCTGCTCATTGTGGCTGACCAGGTTCTGCTCCACCTGCATCCGCACGGAGTAGGGCAGGCTGCTCTCACAGACGGCGCTGTTGCGGCGGCCCTTGTCTGTAATGGCATAGAGCCCGTTCTTGTCCACCGTGAGGTGTTCGGTCCGCACAAGGTCCGCCAGGCACTCCGAGAAGCCGAAATAGTCTACCCCGGCATCGCACATGCTCAGCTCCTGAAGGACCTCGAAGGGGACCGGCCCGACAACCCGGGCCGCGATGTAGAGAATGAGAAACTTGATCTCCAGCTTGTCGCTGATAAAGCCGAATGCAGACATGGCGCACCTCCTGGAAGTCTTATCCCTATTATACCTGTCCCCGGAAAATTTGTATACCCCCAATTTTCACCTCCCGACGGGAGGAGCATAGACTGAAATGAAGGCAGACGCCTTCCAGATGCCAGACCAATCCCTGGCGTCCCATCAGAATCAGACTTTCTCTCCCGGAGGAAACGCCGGCAGGGCGGCCCGGGGGGAACGTCCCGCCTTCTCTCAGAGGAGAAGGCGCCAGAGTTACTTTTTAGGAGGTCCAACTATGCCTGAACGCATCGTACCCGGCCCGGTTTCCGGCTTGAAGGATAACTGCGAGGCCGTTTGCATCCATACCAAGAAGATCTACGACAGCTGCCGCGACAAGGACTGCATTGAAGATCTGCGCTTTTACCCCACCGCCGCCGGCCAGGATATCCTCAACCGCGCGCAGACGGTGAAGGGCGGCAAGGCTGAGCTGCTCTATACGTACATCAACGTGGAGCCCGTGGTCTTTAACCGGGGCTTCTATACGGTGGATATGCGCTTCTTCTACCGTGTCACCCTGAATGCCTACTGCTCCTGCCCCCGTCCCATCGAGGTGGAAGGACTGTGCGTATTCGACAAGCGGGTGATCCTCTTCGGCAGCGAGGGCAACGCCAAGATCTTTTCCTCCAAGCTCCGCATCGACGCACTGGACCGCCAGATGCTGGAGCAGAGCAACATGCCCGTGGCGGTGGTGGAGGCCGTCGACCCCATCGTGCTGGACGCGAAGCTGGTGGAGTGCTGCGAGAGCCGCTGCTGCGACTGCGACATCTGCGAGATTCCGGCCTGCGTGTGCCAGTGCTTCGGCTGTGAGCTGACCATGGGCGACGACTACCGCCGTGCCTTTATCACCCTGGGGCAGTTCTCCATCATCCGTCTGGAGCGGGACAGCCAGCTGCTCATGCCGGTGTTCGACTACTGCCTGCCCGACAAGGACTGCTCCTGCGGAGGCTGCTGCGGTGCCAACGAGGATCCCTGCGAGCTGTTCCAGAACATCAACTTCCCTGTGGAGGAGTTCTTCCCCCCCAACAGCCTCAACAGCCCCTGCGACTACGAGGGCACCAAGCACTACTGCAGCTGCTGCCACTAACCGCAAGGACAAATGCAGCAGCAAGGCCCCGGCGGCGTCCGAAGACGCCGCCGGGGCCGGCTTTTTTACATCCCCCACAGTACGCCAACCACGGCGGAGGCCAGGATGAACAGGATGGGGTGGAGCTTTTTGGTCTGCTTGACCTTGTTGGTGAGCGCCCACAGCACAACGGCCAAAGCCCAGCCCTTCCAGTTGAGCACCGCCAGGGAGAAGCCCTCCGCCATTGCCTCGGGGAAGAACAGGTTGGACACCACCACTGACAGGCCCGCCGCCGCAATCAGGCCGGTTGAGGCGGGCCGCAGGCCGTAGAAGGCGCTGTCCACGTACCGGTTGTCCCGGAAGCTCTTGAGGAAGGAGGCGATGATGAGGATGATGATGATGGAGGGCGTGATCAGCCCGATGGTGGCCACCACCGCCCCCAGGATGGCAAAGGGCAGCCCCCCCGCGTTGGACCCGGTGACATAGCCCACATAGGTTGCCATGTTCACGCCGATGGGGCCGGGGGTGGACTCCCCCACGGCGATCATGTTGGCCACATCGTTGCGGGTGAACCAGCCGGTGGCATCGGCCATGTTGTAGAGAAAGGGGATGGTGGCCATGCCGCCGCCTACGGCAAAGAGGCCCGTCTTGAAGAACTCCCAGAACAGCCGCAGATACAACATCATTTCTTCACCCCCGCGTTCTTCAGCACAATCCCCGCGATGCCGGCAGCCAGCACGAAGATCACCGGGCTCAGGGGCGTGAAATAGCTGCCCAGTGCCACCGCCAGGAAGATAACGGCTGCGGGCGCGTCAATGACCGCCTTCTTGAACAGCTTCACCACCGCGTTGAGAATCAGGATGCACACGCACACGCGGATGCCGCCGAAGGCGTGCTGTACCCAGGCCAGATGGGAGAAGGTGGTGATCACCCCCGCCAGCAGGGAGATGATGACCAGGGACGGGAACACGACCCCCAGTGTGGCAAGAATGCCGCCGGCAACGCCCTTGTTCTTCTGCCCGATGAAGGTGGCGGTATTCACCGCAATCACGCCCGGGGTACACTGGCCGATGGCGAAATAGTCCATCAGCTCCTCCTCGGTGGCCCAGCCCTTGTTGTCCACCACCTCCCGCTGGAGGATGGGCAGCATGGCGTAGCCGCCGCCGAAGGTCATCACCCCCACCTTGGCAAAGGTGAGGAATAAATCTGGGTAGATATTCATATTTCTCTCCTTTCAAACAAGCCCTATTTCGGCTCCGGCAGGATGGAGAAGCCGGTGCCCCTGGAAAAATCCCCGTCAAAGTACCAGGTGACATGGGGGGACGCCTGGTTGTAGGCCATGGACCACCGGGTTGTCCACTGGCCCTCCGGCTGGGAGACCTCCGCCAGCGCGTCCCGCATCTCCTTCCCCGTCAGTATACCCTTCTTTTCCAGGTAGATCTCCTGCAGCCGCTTGTAGCGGGCCTGGGCGCTCTCCCCGCCGGCGGCGGTATCGCCGTTTGCCAGGTTGAAGTTGGTCACGGCCACGGCGGGGATGACCGTCACGCCCTCCTCCCCGTCCTCCGTGAACTCCACCGCGACAGTCGCCCCCGCGGCGTCGGAGATGGCCAGGTGGTGGCTGACGCCGCCGGAGGGGTGGACATCGTACTGGCGCAGCAGCGCCACCGCCTCCTCCACCGTGGCCGCTTTGTCCAGCAGCAGCCGGATGGCGGTGGTGACGGTTAAATCCGGCTTTTCCGTGTCCGGGTCCGGCATCCCGCCCTCGTTGACCTGCAAATCCGCCACGCACAGCCCCGCCGCATTCACCCCGTCCAAGGGCACGTACAGGGCTGCTATGGCAAGCATCCTGTTCGCCATTCCCTCCGGCAGCACCTCCGGATTTCCCGTAATATTCTGGAAATCGCAGGTGGAGAGGGACGCGTAGCCCTCCTTTGGCACATGCCGGAGGATGATGGGCACGGAGCCGGTCCAGTCGTAGTTCCTGCCCCAGAGGTGCTCCCCCTCCCCGGTTTTGGCGGAGAGGGCGCTGCACCCCGTCCCGTGGGCCTCCACCGGGACGCCGGCCAGCCCCTTGGCGATCTTCTTGGACAGGAAGGCGCTCACCTCCCCGTCGGAGGAGGCGCCGCCCTTTTCAAGGAACTCCTCAAAGTGGTAGTCCCCCGTCACCTCCATAAAGTAGGCTGGGCATGTAAAGTTAATTTGCTTAACAGTACTTGCGATAGAAAGTTCCCGGCGGAATATCAGCCCCGCCGCAATCAGCAGCACAGCCAGTATCGCAAGGATGCTTCCCGCCAGGACCAGCAGCGTTTTCCCGGCCCGGGATTTCCCCCTGTACGCCTGATAGGGGTTAACAAATCTCTTTCTCTGCCGTCTCATCGTCACTCACTCCACATAACCGTATAATCCCCGGACCGATACCTCCCCCGTGCGGATCGTCTGCCGGCTGCCGTCCGGCAGGCGGACCACCAGCCCGAACTGGTCGTCCACGTCTGCCGCTACCGCCTCGGTCTGGCGGTCCGTCCACATCAGGCGTACCGGCTTACCCAGGTTCACGCAGTCCCGGCGGTAGGCCGCCAGCCAGGGGCTCAGATCGCCCCCCAGGCTGTCCGACAGGCGGTAGAGCTCCTCAATCATGGCCGCCGCCAGGGCGGGCCGCGAGGCACGATATCCCTCCTGGGCCAGAGACGTCGCCATTTGGGACACCTCTGGGCCAAAATCCTCCGCCGTATGGCTGACGTTCACCCCCGCCCCGATGACCAGGGACTGGGTCTGCCCCGTCTCCCCCTCCAGGGCCAGCTCCGTCAGGATGCCGCAGATTTTCCGCCCGTTCAGCACCAGGTCATTGGTCCACTTGATCTGCGGCCGGACCCCAGCCGTCCGCTCCACGGCGCTGCACACCGCCACCGCCGTCATGCCCGTCACGCCCATCAGCCGTTCCGGCGGCAGCTGGGGCCGGAGCAGAACGGAGAGGTACACCCCACGCCCCGGCGGGGAGCGGAAGGTGCGGGTCATCCGGCCCCGGCCGGCGCTCTGGCAGTCGGCCACAGCCACGGTCCCGTGGGGCGCGCCCGCCAGGGCCTCCCGCTTCAGGTAGGAGTTGGTGGAGTCAATCACCTCCAGGCAGCGCAGATCCGGGCACTCCCTGGCCAGATGCCGCCGCACCTCACGCTCCACCAGGGCGTCCGGCGCGGCGGTCAGGCGGTAGCCAAGCCCCGTGCGCGCCTCTATGGTGTACCCGTCCCGGCGCAGGCTGTCGATGGCCTTCCAGACCGCCGCGCGGCTGATGCCCAGCAGGCGGCTGAGCTCCTCGCCGGAGAGGAAGCCCTCCGGCCGCTCCCGCAGCAGCTGGTATACACGCTCCTTGCTCATTGCATGTGTCCCTCCAAATTTTGGTCCGCGGATAGTATAGCATTCCTTGAGGCGTTTGTAAACCACCAGAACCGGAAGCTTTCCCGGCGGCCGGAGGCCGTTGTATGTGACCCGGAGCACCAAAAAACGGCGGTTTTTGTGTCAAAAGAGGCGGTTTTTCGCGAAAATCCCGCCGGAAAAGGCTCCCTCTGGACGGCCGCGGGAGGGCATCCGGCAGAATCCGCAAAATATTTCAGCGAAATACAAGAACAGGTGTTGCACTTTTCGTGAACATGTGGTATAATGGCCCCAATACAACAATCCAGTCGATTGGGAGGGGCTGTTTATGCCAAAGAAAACACAGATGACCGAGCAGATCTATGAGTATCTGCAAACCGTGATTCCCCGGCAGGGGTACGCGCCCTCTGTGCGGGAGATCTGTGAGGCCGTGGGGCTGAAGTCCCCCTCAACGGTCCACTTTCACCTCAAGCGGCTCCAGGAGCGGGGCCTCATTGAGAAGGGGGATTTCAAGGGCCGCGCCATCGTGCTCACCCAGCCCCGGCAGCGGGACCGCATCCCCATTCTGGGCAGCGTGGCGGCGGGCACCCCCATCCTGGCGCAGGAGTGCATCGACGACTACCTGACCTTTGACTGCGGCGGACGGGAGAACGAGTTCTTCGCCCTCCGGGTCCGGGGCGAGTCCATGCTGAAGGCCGGCATACTGCCCGACGATCTGGTGGTGGTCCGCCGCCAGCAGAGCGCCAACAACGGCGAGATTGTGGTGGCCCTCCTGGAGGACGAGGCCACGGTCAAGCGCCTCTCCCGCCAGGGCGGCGCCGTCTGGCTCCTGCCGGAGAACGACGCCTACCAGCCCATTGACGGCACCAACGCCCAGGTGCTGGGAAAAGTCACCGCCGTGGTGCGGCAGTACAGCTAGGGCCAGTCCCCCGCAGCTGAGCCGCATACGAGAGTCCCGCCCCGGGTGAACCGGGGCGGGACTTTTGTGCGTGTATGGAGCATTTTCAGCCAGCCGCCTACCCCTGGACGCTGATAGCGGCGGGAGGCGCGGGGGCGGCGTCGGCCTCCGCCGCCGTGGTGGTGTACTGCTGGGCGGCGGCATCCATGGCGGCGGCCGTGACAGAGGAGATGGCCTGGGCCTGCTGGCGCAGCTCCACCTGGGTAGCGGTCAAATGGGCGGCCAGGCGGCCGGAGATCTCCGCCTCCCGCAGGTAGCCGGACTCGCGGATCATCCGCTGGGCCCTGCGGCGGCGGAGCTCCTGCTTCATCCTCTGCTCCGCCTCCTCGGACCGGGCCTTGCGGCGCTCCTCCAGCTTCTCGCGGTTCAGCTCCCGCTTCTTCTTCTCGCCCCGGTTCACAGCCTTTTGCAGCTGGCTGATGGCGGCCTTGATTTTGGCCGCGTTCTCGCTGTCCACGCGCAGAGAGCTCTTGAACTGGGCAATCCGCCGCCGGGCGTAGCCAGAGGCCGAGTTGACCTCCGCGGCGCTCCTGGCCCGGGCCAGGCGGGCATAGGCCTCCAGAGGCGCGTCGCCGTACCGGACGTTATTTTTGGGCATTTTAAGGGCGTTGCGGTGGGCCTCCGCCTTCTCCTGGGCGTCCTTGATCATCTCCGCCAGACTCTTGGACTCCTCCTCCGCGTGGTCCGGCAGCGTACGAACGGTCTCCGCCTCTCCGCCCTCCTGCGCGGCCGCGCCCTCCACCGGCGCCTGCTCCTGGTTCCAGCCGTTCTGCTGGCTTGCCGCAGCCGCCTGCACAGCGATCTCGTCCATCTTCATCCCCCCTGCCTTGTACGTTTCTTATTCCTTATATCGGCAAACTGCGGCGGAAAGGAAAGAGGGGGGACGGAAATTTTTTCGGCGCGCCCTCCCGGGACCCCTGGCCCGCCCCTCACCGCGCCGCCGCGGGCTGCTTCCGCGCGGCGGCCAGCTCCGCCTGGGCGGGGCCGGACAGCAGGCGGCCCTGGAAATCGAACCGGGAGCCGTGGCAGGGGCAGTCCCAGCTCCTCTCATCCGGGTTCCACTCCAGCTGGCACCCCAGATGGGGACAGCGCGGATCTACGGTGTAAAGGGTTCCGTCCTCCGCCTTATAGACCCCCAGCTTCTCCCCGTCCAGCTCCACCACGCCGCCGTGGCCGGGGGGCAGCGCCTCCGCCGCGCCGCGGGGCGGCTCCAGGGGCCGGCGGCTCAGATTCCGGACCGCGTGGAGCCCCTCCTCCAGCAGCGCGGCAGCCGAGGCGCCGGGGGTGAATCTCTGGGGGGAGAACAGCCCCTCCCAGGCGTTGGACTGGCCCAGAATCTGGTCCCGGAGCAGCTGGGCCGCCGCCATGGAGCCGGTCATGCCCCACTTGCCAAATCCCGTGGCCGCATACCAGCCGGGGGTGGACGCGGCAAAGCGGCCCGCGTAGGGTACGCCGTCCAGGGTCACGCAGTCCTGGGCGGACCACCGGGCGGCCTCCGACGCGCCGGGGAACAGCAGGGAAGCGGACTTCAGCAGGGACGCGTACCTCCCGCCGCTCCGGTTCTCCCCGGTCCGGTGTCCCCCGCCCCCCGCCAGCAGGTACTCCCCGGCATTGCGCAGGGAGATTCCGCCCGTGTCCGCGCCGTAGTACATCCCCGGCAGCTTCGGCCCGCCGCGCAGCGCCAGGACGTAGCTCCGCTCCTGGTGCATCCGCAGGAAGTAGTACCCTGGCGCGTTCACAAAGGGGTAGTGGCAGCAAAAGACGATGCGCTCCGCCCGGACCCTTCCGCCGGCGGTGCGCAGCCAGCCCTCCCCCGCCTCCAGCACCCGGCTCCCCTCGTATACCGTCAGCCCCTCCGCCAGGGCATAGAGGAAGCGCAGGGGGTGGAACCGGGCCTGATTGCCGCAGCGGACCGCCCCCAGCACCGGAAAGGGCAGGCCGCTGTCCTCCGTCAATCGGACCGGGAGCCCCGCCCGCTCCTGGGCGGCGGCCTCCCGCCGGAGGAGATCCCCGTCCTCCACGGCGTAGAGGATGGCCGGAAGCCGCTCCCAGCCGCAGTCGATCCTCCGGTCCTCGATCATCCGCTGGTAGGACTCCACGGCCGTCTGGTTGGCCACGGCGTACAGCCGGGCGGCCTCCTCCCCCAGGGATTTCTCCAGCCGGTGGTAGGCGGCCCCGTGCTGGGCCGTCACCTTGGCGGTGGTGTTCCCGGTCTGTCCGGAGCCCACCCGGTCCGCCTCCAGCACCACGGTCCGCACCCCGGCCTCCTCCAGCAGCGCGGCGGTGAGAATTCCGGCCATGCCGCCGCCAATCACCGCCGCTCCGGCCTCCACGTCCCCCTCCAGCGGGGGCCTGGGTGTCCCCGCCGCGCTCTGATGCCAAATGGATTTCATTTCCAATCACCTCCCCCCTATTGTTGCCGGAATCCGGAAGAATAACCGGCTTTTGCATAATCTGGCTCATTCTGCGCATACACTATGGCAGAACAGAGAAGAAAAAGGGAGGGACCGCTTTTGAACAGAACCAACTCCGCCCGCCGCCGGGTCCGGCAGACGCGGGGCCGTACCAGAACCGCCGGGAGCCGCCGGAATGCCGAAAACCGGGCCCTGGCCCGCCTTGTGATCTGCGGCGCGGCATTCGTGCTGCTGGTGGCGGTGAAGCTGCTGTTTCCCGGGGCCATCAGCGCCCTGGCCCGCTCCGCCGGACAGCTGATCGGCCGGGACGCCGACTTCAGGGCGGCCTTCGCCGCCATGGGCCGGGCGGTCAGCGGCGAGGCGGCGGTCAGCGACTCCCTCCAGGACGCCTATACCGCCGTATTCAGCCCCTCCGGCCAGACCGCGGCCCGGCCGGAGCCCACCGCCGGCGTGAGCATGGACCCCGGCGTCCGGCTGATGCGCTACACGGTCCACGACCTCTCCGTCAGGGAGCCGGAGCCGGCCATGACGGAGACGGTGGTGGAGACGGGGAGCAGCCCGGCCCCGCCGTCCCCCGTCCAGGCCCCGGCCGGGGAGGGGACGCAGGAGCCGCCCCCCGCCGCCCCCGCCGCACCGGAGCCCGCCCCGCCGCCGGAGGAGCCCGATGACACCGCCACCACCGAGGCGCTATCCTATGTATATACCATGCCCGCCCTGCCGGAGAACGCCAGCCTGGAGCAGCGCAACCTGGGCTTTGTCCACGACTCCCCTGTCCACGGCTCCCTCAGCTCCACCTTCGGCTGGCGGGAGCACCCTGTCGAGGGGGGCAGCAAGTTCCACTACGGGGTGGACCTGGCGGCCGAGGAGGGGACGGACATCCTGGCCTTTGCCGACGGCACCGTCTACGCCACCGGGGAGAGCAGTACCCTGGGCAACTATATCATGCTCCAGCACCAGGGGGGGTATATCACCCTCTACGCCCACTGCAGCAAGGTCACCGCCACAGGCGGCGCGGTTGCCAGGGGCGACAAGATCGGCGAGGTGGGCGCCACCGGCCTGGCCACCGGCCCCCACCTCCACTTCGAGCTCCACGACGGGGCGCTGTACCTCAACCCCATCTACTATGTGGAAATCGGGTAAGCTGGAGATCGGCTGGGGGGCCGGCGTCATGCTGGCGCTGGCCCTTCTGGCCGGGGCGGGCGGGGTGCTGCCCCTGGTGGGACTGGCGGCCCTGTGCCACGAGCTGGGCCACCTGCTGGCCCTGCGTCTGGCGGGGGCGGAGGTGGAGCGCCTGCGCCTGACCGCCTTCGGCGCGGAGATCCTGGCGGACACCCGCTTCCTCCCCTACCCCCGGGAGATCCTGTGCACCCTGGCCGGGCCGGCGGTCAATCTGGCCCTGGCGCTGATCCTCTCCCGGATGGCGGGGGACTACATCCTGGCCGGGGCGAATCTGCTGCTGGGGGGGTTCAACCTGCTGCCCATCCCCTCCCTGGACGGCGGACGGGCCCTCTATCTGCTGGTGAGCTGGCTGATGGACCCCGCGGCGGCGGATCTGGCCTGCCGGCGGGTGGGGCTGGCCTGCGCCCTGGCCCTCACCGCCGCGGCCCTGGTGCTCACCCTCCGCCACCAGGCGGGACTGTTCCTGCTGCTGGCCGCCCTGGGAACCCTGCTGCCCCAGCTGCGGAGAAATTAGGCGTACATATTTCCAGCCCTTCGGAGGCGTTGACAATGCCCCCGCAAGCATGTATAATATAGACTCCGCAGATTCACAGAAATGCGGTTTGAGAGATAAAAAGACAGGGGAAATCGGCCATGCTGAAGGAATATGTGGCAAAACGGCTGTCATTTTTACAGCCTCAGGGAAAGCGCGCGCAGACCCGCGGGAAGCGGGAGCAGCAGGACCAGGACGTTGTGCAGGAGACGCCCCCCGGCGGGGAGACCGCGGAGCTCCCGGCAGAGCCGCCCGCGCCGGAGCCCGCCGCCGGGGACTGCCCGGAGCAGGCGGAACCCGCCGCCGGGCCGGCGGCCCCGGAGGCCCCGGTGGCCCCGGAGGTTTCGGAGGCCCCGGAGGTTTCGGAGGCTCCGCCGGAGAACGGGGATTTTCCCGCGGGCCTGCGGGCCTATGAGGCCGGAGACTACGAGGAGGCGTGGGCGCCGCTCTCCGCCGCCGCCGGGCAGGGGCACCCGGAGGCCCAGTTCCTGTGCGCCCAGATGCTCCGAAAGGGGCTGGTGCCGGAGGGCGGCGACAGGCCGGCCCTGGCGTGGTACAAGCGGGCGGCCAAGCAGGGCCACATCGGGGCACAGGTGGCCTGCGCCGGCATGTACGAGCTGGGCCGGGGGACGGAGATGGACCTCAAGCGGGCCCTGTTCTGGTACGAGCAGGCGGCCAAGCAGTCCTGTGTGGAGGCCCAGCTCAAGTGCGGCTGGATGTATTTCCGAGGCCGCGCCGAGACGAGGAACCCGAAAAAAGCCCGCCGCTGGCTGGAGGCCGCGGCGGACAATGGCAGCGAGGAGGCCAGGCAGATTCTGCGCGAGCGCTTTTAGAACCTGTATTAAAACAGCGACAACGGCCGCGGCCCGGATTGGGCCGCGGCCGCCGTATTGGGGCGTGTTTGAAAAATGTCAAAACGCCCTGACCGCTACAGCTTGGAATAGCCGAAATTATCTACCACCGCGTCGATCTCCACGCCCTGTTTGCAGAGGGGGCACTCCTCCGGCGAGTAGCTGGCGTAGCCCTGGAGGTGCCCGGTGTCGAACAGGGAGATCACCGGCGTGCCGTCCACATCCTTCAGATGACTGTAGATGGAGGCGACCCCCGCCGTCTTGCCGCCGTAGTAGCTGACACAGCGCATCCCCTTCCGGACGGTGCCGCCGGTGGTGATGGAGGCCAGCAGCAAAAGCACGTTCTTCCCCTCCAGCATGAACCGGGCGTTGTCCCGGAAGATGAGCTGCCCGTTGGAGCTGAGGTTCTCCCGGAGGAGGTAGATGTCCTTCCCCGCGTTGATTGCCCGATAGCTCTCCTGGCTCAGCTGCCGGGCGAGGCAGGTGCCGATCACCCGGGTGCCGTCCATGCACAGGATGGTATCCACCATCGTGTAGGACAGGAGGCGCTGTGCCAGCTGCTGCGCCACAGCGTCCGCCTCCTGGAGGCAGGACTGCTGGTTTGTCACGTCGATAAAGTAATTGGTGTGGCTGTTTCTGGTTGCGAAGTGGCCCTGAGCCACCCGCAGCGTCACATCGCCCACACAGACGGGAAGCTTGAAAAACTTAGGTTCCATAGAGTTCCCTCCTTTTTATGTTTCCCAGGGATACCGGTCAATATCTGATCCGCTTGTTAAATTATACTATATTTCCCGGCAAATGTCCAGAAAATTCTTGGCAGATTTTACCTGTTCCTGACTCGCATACAACGCAGACAGCCGGACCATGGCGGTCCGGCTGTTTTTTATGCGGGATTTTCCGCCCGATGAACCGGCTATGATGGCGGCCAAAGGGCCGCCCCTTCTCAGAGCCTGTTTAACATCTCCCCGCGCCCGCCTTGGCGGCATATTTTCCGCCCTGACTGCGTTAAAAATCCTTGCAATCCGTCAGGATTGCTGCGGCTTTTTGCCTTGCAGGGCAAAAAATCTATCTCGCCAATCCGCACA
>CAJUQS010000063.1 GCA_910588365.1 uncultured Oscillospiraceae bacterium
AGTTGCCGTCGGAGCCGAAGGGGAAGGTGCGCAGCAGGAAGAACCGCAGCGCGTCCACGCCGTACCGCTCCGAGAGCAGGTAGGGGTCCACCACGTTGCCCTTGGACTTGCTCATCTTGTCGCCGTTGAAGTTGAGCCAGCCGTGGCCGTAGACCTTTTTCGGCAGGGGCAGGTCCATGCTCATGAGGAAGGCGGGCCAATAGATGGCGTGGAACCGGACGATCTCCTTGCCCACAAAGTGGGCATCAGCGGGCCAGAACTTATCTAAATCGTTATATTTATCATTTTGATAACCCAGGGCTGTCATATAGTTGAACAGCGCGTCCAGCCACACGTAGACCACGTGGCCCGGGTCGAAGTCCACAGGTACGCCCCAGGTGAAGCTGGTGCGGGAGACGCACAGATCCTGCAGGCCGCCCTCGCAGTCGATGAAGTTGTTGACCATCTCGTTGACGCGGCTGCGGGGCTCCAGGAAGTCGGTGTTCATCAGCAGATCCCTCACACGGCCGGCGTACTTGGAGGCGCGGAAGAAGTACGCCTCCTCCTCCGCATCCGCCACCTCCCGGCCGCAGTCCGGGCACTTGCCGTCCACCAGCTGACTCTCCGTCCAGAAGCTCTCGCAGGGCTTGCAGTACTTGCCCTTGTAGGATCCCTTGTAGATGTCGCCGTTGTCATACATCTTCCGGAAGATTTTCTGGATGGCGGACACGTGGTACTCGTCGGTGGTGCGGATGAAGCGGTCATAGCTCACGTTCATCAGCTTCCACAGATCCAGCACGCCGCCGGGGGCGGTGACGATGCTGTCCACGAACTGCTGTGGGGTGACCCCGGCCTCCCTGGCCGTGTCCTCGATCTTCTGCCCGTGCTCGTCCGTGCCGGTCAGGAACATCACCTCATAGCCCTGAAGCCTCTTATACCGGGCCATGGCGTCGGTGGCCACCGTGCAGTACGCGTGGCCGATGTGGAGCTTCCCCGAGGGGTAGTAGATAGGGGTTGTGATATAGAAGTGCTTGTTTTCCATGGGAAAACCTCCTGTCAGCCCCTGGGAGGGGGCGTATTCGTGTAAAAAGCGCGATTCATCCACAGTATAACAAAACTGGGGGAGATTTGCAAGCCGGGTACCCTAATTTCCAGAACGCGGGTTTTCAGCAGCCGCTGAAGGAACGCGAAGCGGCGCGGCGGTTCACCCCGGCCTTTTCTGAAGCGGCTTCTTTTCTGCGCTCCCATATTGAATCTATCGATAATAATTTAATGATAAACATTAAATTATTATTGACGGATGAGGACAGATGTGTTATCATAAACCCGAGGTGATCGGAATGAAATTCCTTCAAAAGCTCACAAACGAGCGATTCGCGAGATCCGCTGCCGGGTTCCTGAAAGCTGCCTGCTATTTTGTCATTGCCTTCGTCGCCCTGTGTACAGTCCTCGGCCTGATGGGCCGTCAGACCTTCACGCTCCATACGAATAAACATATTGTACAAGCAATCGCTGCGGAGGGCGGTCAAGACCCTCTTGCCCGTAACATGACGGTCCATACGGGAGATGATATTCACGTATGGACGAACGGCAGCGGCCAGATTGAACCGGCCATCCGGATCGGCCTTGCGCTCATGTATGCCGTTCATACCGTTCCCGTTATATTTGCCTTCTGGTTTTTGAGCCGTGTATTTTCCAACATACACAGGGGCCGGATTTTCACGGAGCAGAACGCCTCCTTCCTGCTTTATTACGGGCTGCTCCAATTTTTCGGGGCTGTCTTTGTTCCATTTATCAAGCTGCTGATTTGCTGGCTCGCCAGCCTTGCCTCTGACGGACGGATAACCATCTCCACCGGGCAGAATATGCTCAGCGCGCTCATCCCCGGCATCGCCTTTCTCGTCGCCGCGTACATCATCCACTATGGCGTGCATTTGCAGGACGAGGTGGATCACACATTATGATTATTATTCGGCTTGATCGGGTGCTGGCGGATCGAAAGATGCGGCTCAATGATTTGGCCGCCCAGGTCGGCATATCCAACGTCAACCTCTCCTGCCTGAAAACAGGAAAAGTCAGGGCCATCCGCTTCAGCACCCTGGACGCCATCTGCAAGGTGCTGGACTGTCAGCCCGGGGACATTCTTGAATATGTCCAGGGCGATGATTGAACCCGCTCGGCAGCGGATGCCGCCGAGCTGTGGAGCTGACGGCATGGGTGCTTCTGCCGCTTTGAAGCAAAAAGGCCGCAAACCCGCAGGAATACCGTATTCCTGCGGGTTTGCGGTCCCTTTTATGCCCGGTGTGGGCCGGCTGTCACGGCGGACGGGAGGAAAATCAAAAATAATTTCAAAAAATTTTTTGAGAAAAGAGGTTTTTTGCCTTTTTTGTTGTATACTGTTATAGAAGAATCTCAAAATAGGGAGAGGTGCGGACCATGGCGTTTCCACAGCAATTCCTGGACGAGCTGGCAAGCCGGAACGATATTGTGGATGTGGTTTCCTCCTATGTCGCCCTGGCCAAGAAGGGCGGCAACTATTTCGGCCTGTGCCCCTTCCACAACGAGAAGACCGGCTCCTTCTCTGTCTCGCCGGATAAGCAGATGTACTACTGCTTCGGGTGCAGGCACGGCGGCGGCGTGGTCAACTTCATCATGGAGATTGAGAATCTCGCCTTCCCGGACGCGGTGCGCTTTCTGGCCAAGCGGGTGAACCTGGACGTGCCGGAGGACTCAGCCAGCCGGGAGGAGTCCCGCCGGCGCCAACGGGTGCTGGCGCTGAACAAGGACGCCGCCCGCTGGTTCTACCAGAACCTCTCCCGGCCGGAGGGGGCGGCGGTGGGGGCCTATCTGGCCGGGCGGCGCATCAGCCGGAAGACTGCCATGAACTTCGGCTTGGGCGCCTCCCTGGACAGCTGGGACGCCCTGCTCACCGCCATGCAGGAGAAGGGCTACACCAAGGCGGAGCTGCTGGCGGCGGGGCTGGTGGTCCGCAACAAGCAGGGGCGGCTCTACGATAAGTTCCGCTCCCGGCTCATGTTCCCCGTCATCGACGTGCGGGGGGACGTGGTGGCCTTCGGCGGCCGGGTGCTGGACAAGTCCGAGCCCAAATATATGAACACCACCGAGACCATCGTCTACAGCAAGCGGCGCAACCTCTACGGCATCAACCTTGCCAAGAGGACCAAGCGCCCCAATTTCATCCTCTGTGAGGGAAATATCGACGTCATTACCCTCCATCAGGCGGGCTTTGACAACGCGGTGGCCTCCATGGGCACCGCCCTCACGCTGGAGCAGACCAAAATCCTCAGCCGGTACACCAAGGAGCTGGTCCTGTGCTACGACAACGACGCCGCCGGACAGATGGCCACGCAGAAAAATATCGACCTGCTCAAGGACAGCGACTTCTCCGTCCGTGTGCTCCAGCTTCCCCGCCGCCTGGTGGATGGGGAATATGTCAAGCAGGACGTGGATGACTTCATCAAGCTTCAGGGCGCGGCCGCCTTTGAGGCGGTCCTCAGCGGCAGCGAAAACCAGATGGACTACCGCATGGAGGCGGTGGCGGCCAGATACGACCTGTCTGACGGCGAGCAGAAGATCGCCTACGCCGGGGAGATCAGCCAGCTCATCGCCTCTGTGTCCAGCGCGGTGGAGCGGGAGGTCTATGCCGGACGGGCCGCCGAAAGGGCGGGAATCTCCCGGGAGGCCATGCTGCTGGAGGTCAAGCGGGCCTTCGGCAAAAAGCGGGGGCAGGAGCGGCGGGCGCTTCAGAGAGAAAATCTCAACGCCGGCGCCCTGCGCCAGCCCAAGGACCGGACCATCCGCTACACCGACATGCGCTCCGCCATGGCGGAGCAGGGGCTGATTCAGCTGCTGCTCACCGACGCCTCGCTGGCGGACGGGTGCCGGGAGCTGGCGGCGGAGGACTTCAGCGCCCCCTTCCTGGGCAGGATCTACCAGCGGCTGCTGGAGGCCCGGGCGCAGCGTCAGGCCCTGTCCCTGACGGCCCTGGCCGGGGAGTGTACCCCGGAGGAGATGGGGCACCTGACCGCCGTCATGCACGAGCCCGTAGACATGGGGCGGGCGGATCGGGCCCTGCGGGACTACATACGCGTGATTAAGGAGTCGGCGGACAAGCGCCGCGGAGGGGATCCGACAGTGGACCCTCTGCTGGCTGCCAAGGATAAATTCAAAGAGAAAAAGGGTTACGGAGGAAAGCAAAATGACTAAGAAGAAGGATGAGATGACTGTGGCCGCAGAGGCCAAGAAGGCCGAGGGCGACAAGAAATACGCCAGGCTGCCGGAGAAGGTGGTAGCCGGCCTGCCCGCGGCCGCCATCCTGAATACAAACGAGAAGATCATGGATCTGTTCGCCAGGGGCAAGAAGCGCGGCCGCCTGGATTCCTCGGAGATGATGGACGTTCTGGACGAGATCGAGCTGGACAGCGAACAAATGGAGAAGATCTACGACTCCCTGGAGGCACTGTCCATCGAGATCGGCAGCGAGGAGGACATCCTCCCCGAGATGCCCGACGATATGGATCCCCCCATTGACGAAATCGCCGAGATTGAGGAGGAGGAGCTGGTCGATCCCAACACGCTGGTTGACAGCTTCGCCATTGACGACCCGGTTCGCATGTACCTCAAGGAGATCGGCAAGGTGCCCCTGCTCTCCCCGGAGGAGGAGATCGCTCTGGCGCAGAAGATGAGCGACGGGAATCTGGCCCAGGAGCAGGTGGACAGCCTGGGGGGGGCGGAGCTCTCCGAGCAGGATCTGGCCCGTCTCAAGGCCATCATCAAGGAGGGGGAGAAGGCCAAGCAGAAGCTGGCTGAGGCGAACCTCCGTCTGGTGGTCTCCATCGCCAAGCGCTACGTGGGCCGGGGGATGCTGTTCCTGGATCTCATCCAGGAGGGCAACCTGGGCCTGATCAAAGCGGTGGAGAAGTTCGACTACACCAAGGGCTACAAATTTTCCACCTACGCGACCTGGTGGATCCGTCAGGCCATCACCCGGGCCATCGCCGACCAGGCCCGGACCATCCGTATCCCCGTCCACATGGTGGAAACCATCAACAAGGTCATCCGGGTCTCCCGCCAGCTCCTCCAGGAGCTGGGACACGACCCCTCCCCGGAGGAGATTTCCGCGGAGATGTCCATGCCTGTGGACAAGGTCCGGGAAATTCTGAAAATCGCCCAGGAGCCCGTCAGCCTGGAGACCCCCATCGGCGAGGAGGAGGACAGCCACCTGGGCGACTTCATCCCCGACGAGGGCGCCAGCGAGCCCAGCGAGGCTGCCAGCTTCACCCTGCTCAAGGAGCAACTGGTGGATGTGCTCTCCACCCTCACGCCCCGGGAGGAGAAGGTGCTCAAGCTCCGCTTCGGCATTGAGGACGGCCGCACCCGCACCTTGGAGGAGGTGGGCAAGGAGTTCAACGTCACCCGCGAGCGCATCCGCCAGATTGAGGCCAAGGCCCTGCGCAAGCTCCGCCACCCCAGCAGAAGCAAGAAGCTGAAGGATTTTCTCAATTAGTGCCAATGGGGCTTACTTGAAAAATGCCGGCATATCCGAACAGCGCCTGAAAGTGAAAAAGCGCAGTGTGCATAGCCGTATGTACGCTGCGCTTTTCCTTTACGAATCAAAAATAAGGATCCTCTGTACAACGGCATTTTTTTGTGGTATCATAACAATTATTCTTACTGGCAGGGGAGCACTTTCCGTATCCTTGCCCAAATCATTCCACATGACAGGAGGCTGACGCCCTATGAGCAAAAGCGCAGGTCAGAGCAAACCCCGCGTGGATGCCTTTGACAAGGCCGCGGGCCGCGCGAAATATACCGACGACCTCTGCGACAAGAGCGCCCTGGTGACCCGCCTGGTCCACGCCACTGTGGCCCACGGCCTGGTGACGGCTGTTGACGTGAGCGCGGCGGAGCGGGTGCCCGGCGTGGTGAAGGTATTCACCTGCTTCGATGTGCCGGAAAATTATTTCCCCACCGCCGGACACCCCTGGTCCACAGACCCGCACCACCAGGACGTGGCGGACCGGCTGCTGCTCAGCAGGCACGTCCGGTTCTACGGCGACGACGTGGCCGTGGTGGTGGCGGAGGACGAGGTGGCCGCCGCCCAGGCGGCACGGCTGGTCAAGGTGAGCTATGAGGAGCTTCCCTTTGTGCTGGACGTGCAGAAGGCCATGGATCCGGGGGCGCCCCAGCTCCACGAGCGGTATCCCGGCAACGTTCTGGCCCATACCCAGATCCGGAACGGAGACTATGAATCCGCCAGCCGGGAGCCCGGCCTTATCAAGGTGGAGGGCTGGTACGACACGCCGACGGTCCAGCACTGCCACATCGAGAACCATGTCTGTACCGCCCACATGGAGGGCGGACGCGTCGTGGTGACCTCCTCCACCCAGATTCCCCATATCGTCCGCCGCGTCTGCGGCCAGGCCCTGGGGATCCCCTGGGGGAAGATCCGGATCATCAAGCCCTACATCGGCGGCGGCTTCGGCAACAAGCAGGACGCGCTCTACGAGCCCCTGTGCGCCTGGCTGACCACAAAGCTTGGGGGGCGGCTGGTGAAGATCGACTGCGCCCGGGAGGAGACTTTTGTCAACAACCGGGTCCGCCACGCCATCCGCACCCACATCATCTCCTACGTCCGGCCCGACGGGTCCTTCGCCGCCCGGAAGATCGAGTGCTTCTCCAACCAGGGGGCCTACGCCTCCCACGGACACGGCATTGCTGCCAAGGGCATGGGGGCCTTCCCCCAGATCTACCCCTGTCCCAACGTGGAGGGGGATGCGTACACCGTGTTTACCAACCGGCCCGCCGCCGGCGCCATGCGTGGGTATGGCATTCCCCAGGCCATGTGGGCCGGGGAGGCCCATCTGGACGATGTGGCCAGGGCCCTGGGCCGGGATCCTGTGGAGTACCGCCGGCAGGTGGCGATGCCCAAGGGTTTCGTGGACGGCTTCAGCAAGAACGAGAACTACTATGACACCTTCCGCGAGGTGATGGACCGGGGCATGGCCGCCATTGGCTACGAGGAGAAGCGGAGGGCCTGTCAGAATCAGACCGGCCCGGTCCGCCGGGGCATCGGCATGGCGCTGTTCTGGTACAACACCGCCGTCTGGCCCATCTCCCTGGAGTCCTCCTCCTGCCGGATGGTCCTCAACCAGGACGGGTCCGTCCAGGTCCAGACCGGAGAGACGGAGATCGGCCAGGGCTGTGACACCGCCTTTGCCCAGATGGCGGCCGACGCCATCGGCATTCCCTTTGAGGACGTACATATGGTATCCACCCAGGACACCGATATCACGCCCTTCGGCACCGGGGCCTACGCCTCCCGGCAGACCTACGTGGGCGGCTTCGCCCTGCGGCAGACGGGGCAGTTGCTGAAGGATCGGATCCTCACCTGCGCCGCGGAGCTCACCCGGCAGATGCGGGAGAATCTGGATCTGGTGGAGGGAAAGATCGTCCGTGTCACAGACGGCCGGGAGCTGATGACCCTGGGGGAGCTGGCCACGGAGGTCCTCTACAACCTGACCCATTCCCAGCACCTCACCGCCGAGAGCACCTGCCAGATCAAGAACAACGCCTACTCCTTCGGCTGCACCTTCGCCGAGGTGGAGGTGGACATCCCCCTGTGCCGGGTGAAGCTGCTGGACATTGTGAATGTCCACGACTGCGGCAGGCTCATCAACCCCGCCCTGGCGGAGGCCCAGGTCCACGGCGGTATGTCCATGGGCATTGGCTACGGCCTGAGTGAGCAGATGCTCTTTGATGAGAAGACGGGCAGGCCGCTCAATAACAATCTTTTGGACTACAAGCTCTCCACCTTTATGGACCACCCCGCGCTCCGGGCGGAGTTCGTGGAGAACCCGGAGCCCACCAGCCCCTACGGCACCAAGGCCCTGGGGGAGCCCCCGGCCTGCTCCCCGGCCCCGGCCATCCGCAACGCCATTTTGAACGCCACCGGCGTGGCCGTCAACGACGCGCCCATGACGCCCCATGTCCTCTTTGCCCGGTTCAAGGAGGAGGGACTGTTGTAGATGAAAAGAGCGGCGAACCCACGGCTGAGACGCCGGGTGGTTGGGATCGTCCTGGCCGGCCTGGTCCTCTTCGGGATCTGGTACCATATCCCCCTCCACCGCGCGCTGGAGGTAACAGTATACGACGGCAAGGGAGGATCCGGCCTCCTCCAGACGGACCTCACGATCCACCGCTCCTTTTTCCGGGGAACCATGGTGCGGGGGACGATGGAGCTGGACGGCGCGACTTTTGTGTCCGCACTGGAGCCCGAGCCGGGGTCGTTTCTGGATGGGCTGAGGGACAAGTGGTCCGGTGATATCTCCTCCGGTTACTTTGTGGAAGCCGGACGGCTGGCCGGACGCGGGATCGCCACCTACATGATGGAGGATTCCCTCCAGCTTCACGGCATATCCTTTGGCGGTTTTTATGATTCCGTTGAGTATTTGTTCCTGATCCGGCACAGCCCGGGCGCGCCCAATGTCGTGTATACGGTCGATCCGCTCGCTATCTCACTTGACTAGGAGGAATCATGCCATGTATGATCTAAAAGCGCTATATGAGGCCAGAACGGTCCGGGACGCGGTGCGCCTGCGCCTGGAGCATCCCCAGGCCCAGATTCTCGCCGGCGGCACCGACGTGCTGGTCCAGATGCGGGAGGGGAAACGTGCCGGGGCGGAGCTCATCTCCATCTACGGCATTGACGAAATGCGGGGCGTGTCCCTGGATGCGGAGGAGAGCGTCCGCATCGGATCCCTGACCAGCTTCAGCCATATCACCAGGGACCCCATTATCCAGAAGTATATCAACGTCCTGGGGGAGGCCGTGGACATGGTGGGCGGACCCCAGATCCGAAACGCCGGCACCATCGGCGGCAACACCTGCAACGGCGTCACCTCGGCGGATTCGGCCTCCACGCTGTTTGCCTGGGACGCGGTCATTGAGCTGACCGGAGCGGAGGGCGTGCGGCGGATCCCCATCCAGGAGTTCTACCTCTC
The DNA here is from genome assembly GCA_910588365.1 of uncultured Oscillospiraceae bacterium. GTDB lineage: Bacteria > Bacillota > Clostridia > Oscillospirales > Oscillospiraceae > Pelethomonas. The sequence continues at coordinate 9,003 of CAJUQS010000063.1, forward strand.
CGCCGGAAAGGTGGATATCCGCCCGGATGAGATCCAGACCGCCATCCTCATCCCAAAGGCCAGCTATCAGGGCTGTTTCGGACACTACATCAAGTACGCCATGCGTAACGCCATGGATATCGCCACCACCGGCTGTTCGGTCAACGTGGTGCTCAGCGGGGACAAAAAAACCATCGCCCGGGCGCGGATCGCCTACGGCGTGGCGGGTCCTATCCCCATGCGGGCCCCCGCCGCCGAGGCGGCGGCCAAGGACCGGCCCCTGACGGCGGAGACGGTGGAGGCGTTCGGCGCGGCGGTGCTGGAGGACATCCATCCCCGGGACAGCTGGCGGGCCAGCAAGGCGTTCCGGGAGCATATCGCGGTGGAGCTGGCGAGGCGGTGCCTGACGGAGTCGGTCAGGCTGGCGGGAGGTGAGATCGGATGAGCGCACAGTATAAATTGATCCGCTGCAATATCAACGGCAGGGACGTGGAGCAGATGGTGGACGTGCGGGCCTCCCTGACGGACATGCTCCGCAACGACTTCCGCCTCACCAGCGTGAAGAAGGGCTGCGAGGTGGGGGAGTGCGGGGCCTGCAACGTGCTGATTGACGGGGAGTGCTTCAACTCCTGCCTGTACCTGGCCGCCTGGGCGGACGGCAAGTCCATCCGCACGCTGGAGGGCCTCATGGGCCCCGGCGGGGAGCTCAGCGACATCCAGCAGGCGTTTATCGACGAGGCCGCCATCCAGTGCGGCTTCTGCACCCCGGGGTTCCTCATGACCGCCGTGGAGATCCTGGAGAGCGGGAGGGCGTACGCCGACGAGGAGCTGCGCAAGCTGCTCTCCGGCCACCTGTGCCGGTGTACCGGGTATGAGAACATCCTGCGGGCGGTGAAGAAGACCATGCTCCGGCGGCTGGGCAGGGCGTAGGGCCCATGGGGAGTCTGAAAAGACGGCTGCTGAGTGCGCTGCTGTGCGCGCTGCTGCTGCCGATTCAGGTAACGGCCTACGCGGCGGAGACGGGGTTCTCCGACGTGTTCCCCGGTTCCTGGTACGCAGAGGCGGTTCAGTTTGCCGTGGAAAACGGTCTGATGAACGGCACCGGCGGCGGGGAATTCTCACCGAATACCCCCACCAGCCTGGCCATGCTGGTGACCATCCTCCACCGGGACGCCGGGAGCCCGGAGGCGGAGACGGCCCCCCCGGAGGAGGCCGCCGGGCGCTGGTTCGCCGGGGCGGCGGCCTGGGCCGCTGAGAGCGGACTGCTGCGGGGACTGGCCAGCAGCTTCGCGCCGGACGGCTTCCTCACCCGGGAGGACATGGCCACCGTCCTGTGGCGCTATGAGGGCAGTCCCGAACCGGAGGACGCCGGGGATTACATTGACGAGCTGGACATCGCCCACTATGCAGCCCGGGCCGTGGACTGGTCCCGGGAGCATGGCGTGGCGGGGGGCGTGGCGGACGGCCGGTTTGACCCCAAGGGGACGGCCACCCGGGCCCAGCTGGCGGCGATTCTGCAAAGGTTTCTGACCATGGAGCGGGAGGATCCCCCCATGCCGGATCCCCAGCCGGACGATCAGGGGCGCTATATCCTGGTGGCCTGCTTCTCCCAGACCGGGACCACTTGGACTGCGGCGGAGCGCGTTCAGGAGCGCACCGGCGGCGCGCTCTTTGCGATCAGGACTGAGGAGCCCTACCCGGACAGCTATACGCAGCTGGTGGATGCCGCTCTGGATGAGAAGAACGGGGACGTCCGTCCGGCCCTGGCCAAGGAGCTGGAGAACCCGGAGATCTACGACGTGATCTTTTTGGGGTACCCCATCTGGTGGATGACCGCGCCCATGGCGGTGGGGAGCTTTCTGGAGTCCTGCGGCCTGTCGGGGCAGACCGTGGCGCCCTTCTGCACCAGCGCGGTGGACGGCGTGGAGGGGAGCATGGACTTCATCCGCCGGTGCGCCGGGGAGGACGCCGTGGTCCTGGACGGCTTTACCGCCGGTGAGGACTGGGCGGCCCTGGACCGATGGGTGGATGGCGTACTGGAGCAGGTCCCCGGCAAAACGGAGCAGCCGGCACCGGCAAACTATAGCAAGCTTCAGAATTCATGACAAAAAAGGAGGGGAGGACAAAGCGTGCAGGGCAAGGCGGAGGACGCATGCGGGCTGACGCCCGCCAAGGACGACAACGCAGCCATGCGCGCTTTGCACCCCCGAGCTTTTGCCAGGAATTCTGATGATTGCTATAGTGTCTCATCCGGTTTGTTTTAGAGCTTAGTGTTTGGAAAAATTTTTACTATTCCACCCCTCGAAGGGGGTGGAATAGTGCATTTTCTAGCCGGATGGACCACTGGAGAACAAACGAGGCAGAAGCGTCAGCTTCTGCCTCGTTTTTGCTAAATCAGTGAGCACACCAGATTGACCAGCACGCACAGTCCCACCCCCACCGCCGTGGGCAGGGCGATGGCCAGGGCGGTCCACCTGGCAGAGCGGGTCTCCCGCCATATGGTGAGGCAGGTGGTGCCGCAGGGGAAGTGAAACAGGGTCAGCAGCAAGGCGCAAAGGGCGGTGGCCGCAGTCCAGCCGTTGGCGGAGAGCAGGGTGTGGAGCTCCGCCAGGCTGCCGTACTCGGTGAGGGAGCCGGCGGAGAGATAGCCCATGAGGATGCAGGGCACCACGATCTCATTGGCCGGGAAGCCCAGAAGGAAGGCCAGCAGGATGACGCCGTCCAGGCCCATGAGCCCACCCAGGGGCTGGAGGAGTCCGGCCAGATGGAGCAGGATGCTCTGTCCGCCCAGGCGCACGTTGGCGGCGGTCCAGATCAGCAGTCCCGCAGGGGCGGCCACCTCCACCGCCCGGCCCAGCACGAACAGCGTCCGGTCCAGAATGGAGCGCACCAGCACCTGTCCCACCTGGGGGGCCCGGTAGGGCGGGAGCTCCAGGGAGAAGGAGGACGGTTCGCCCCGCAGCACCGTCCCCGCCAGCAGGCGGCTGGACCACAGGGTCATGGCCACGGCCAGCACGATGGTGCCCATCAGCATGGCCGCCGAGGCAAAGGAGCTCCACAGGCCGCTGCCGGCGACGAAGAACATGGAAATGAGGGCGATGAGGGTGGGCAGGCGGCCGTTGCAGGGCATGAAGGAGTTGGTGAGGATGGCGATGAGCCGCTCCCGGGGGCTCTGGATGATCCGGCACCCCATGACGCCGCAGGCGTTGCATCCTAATCCCATGCACATGGCCAATACAATTTTGTCAAACTCTCCAATATACCCTCACCAATTTTCCATCTATCGCAACGCGCTCGATGATGGAGGAGAGCAGAAGCCTTCTTGTATCGGTATCTCCGAACCGAAACCCTTCTTGATACGCCTCTACCGCGTCCGGAAACCGATCGGATGCCGGCGTGTCGTTTTTCTTCTGCAGCTCCTGCCGCAAGGCCTCCTTTTCAGTTGAAAGGGCGTTTAAGCGGGAAGCGATGTTTTCAAACGGTATGCTTCCGATTTGGTACAGATCAAGCAGCTTGCTCTCCTGCTTATCAATCTCCATAAGGCGGCTCTCTATCCCGTTCACGTCAATTTCAGGCTCGCTTTCCCTGTCCTCGCCCAATACATCGTCCAATATGTTCTTTTGCGATACCATATGTGCCGCCTGATCAATCACCAGCTTATCCAGGTCCTCTATCCTCCAGTTGTCGTTTTTGCAGTTGGGATCAACGACAAACCTCAAGCTGCTTTTTGAACGGGAGTAGCACTTGTAAAAGCCGTGGTTTGCTGAGTACCGGGCACCGCATCTGGCGCAGAAGACCAAGCTGGAGAGCAGATATCCGGCACGGAAAGGCGATTTCTGCGTTGTGGTCTTTTTGCGTTCCCGATCGGAGCTGGTGAGGATACGGTTCGCCTCGCGGAAGGTCTGCTCGTCAATAATCGGCTGATGGACGCCCTGATAACTCTGTTTCCTGAAATGTACTTCCCCTATGTAGATACTGTTTCGCAAAGCATTTATTATTTTTGCGCTTGTCCAATTGGTCGTGTATTTCTTCTCAAACAGTTTCCAGATATGGTTTGCGGATTTCCCGGCTATAAACAGGTCAAACAGCTCCCTGATCTGCATGGCCTCATATTCATTGACCACCAGCAGACCGTCCCGGTAGTCATACCCTGTGGGGGCGTTTCCGCCTCCATGGAAGTACCCCGCCTTGCTGCGGCCGATCCGTCCCATCGTGAAACGCTCTGTGATTTGATCCTTTTCCAGCTGGGCGAACACCGACAAAATGCCAATCATCGCCCGGCCAAATGGCGTGGAGGTATCAAAGTTTTCGTTGATGGAGATAAAATCCGTGTTATATGCCAGGAAGGAGTCCTCAATCAATGTGAGCGTGTCCTTCTGGGAGCGCGAGAGCCTATCCAGCTTGTAAACCACGACCGCCGCCGCCTCGCTGCGCTTTATCGCGGCCAGCATCTTCTGAAGTGCCGGCCGGTTTGTGTTCCCGCCGGAATACCCGCCGTCTGTATAGATGTACAGAAGGTTCCAGCCCTTTGCCTTGCAGTAGGCTTTGATTCGCTCGGCCTGCTCCTCGATGGAGTAGTTGTCCAGCTGGTTGTCTGTTGATACGCGGACATAACCAAATACCGGGGTATGTTCTTTCGGCATTTCAGCTCCTCCAGATTCCGATAGCCCCGCCCCGGCGCAGTACCGGGGCGGGGTGTTTTATTGGATCGGCACCAGCCGCACGGCCGCGCCGGACAGCACGTACCGCAGCAGTTCCGCCAGACCCTTGGATCTCCAGAAGTCTATTCCGTAAATTGCGGTCTTAGAGCCTGTTTAATATCTCAGCGTGTGCGGATTGGCGAGACAGGTTTTTTGTCCTGCAAGGCAAAAAGCCGCAGCAATCCTGACGGATTGCAAGGATTTTTAACGCAGTCAGGGCGGAAAATATGCCGCCAAGGCGGGCGCGGGGAGATGTTAAACAGGCTCTTATGGCTCGTTTGAAAAATGACGGCACGTCCATCCGGCATTCCACGGTTACGCATACAGGTCCTTATTTTGCATAAGCGCGGGCATCGGACAACCTGATAGGAGCATAGCTTTCTGTGAGGTGATTTGAATGCTCTGCTATCCTGATGGCGTAATGGTTGAAAACATCATGGCGGACGGTGCTGTCTGCGACAGCCTGCCTGCATACCTGAAATCTGCCGATCAGCTTCCTGACCTCACAAAACGGCTCATTGTAAAATTCATTCACGATGGGATAAAGCGCAGTGAAAAAGTACAGGAAGCTGCGGCAGTCCAGGGGGAACCGTAGCGAATACGCCGGCGCTATTCCACGGTCTCAATGGAATCCACAATACTCATTTTGCTGATCCGTCTCAGCGGGATGCAGGTTGCCAGCAGGCAGGCGGCAATCGCAAGCACAGCCGCCTCCAGGATGGGAATGACAGGCACGGCAACCAGCTGAATCGTATCTGTCCTTGCAGCCTCCACGAAGATGGTGCAGATATATCCGGCGATACTTCCAATCACCGCCGCAATCATACCGTAATAGGCACCCTCCCACAGGAACACCTTGAACAGGCTCCCCGCGCTCATGCCGATGGCGCGCTGCATCCCGATCTCGGTGACCCGGATGTGAATGTTGGTGTAGACCGTGTTGACGATGTTCAAAAGGCCAATCAGCGCCACAAAGAGGATCAGGCCCCAGGCCAGAAGCTGGATCTGGGCAAAGCTCTCCTCCAGCTGGCGGTCCGTGTCCTCATAGGACAGCCAGATCGTGCCGGGGGTGCGCTCCGCCAGGGCCTCCACCACGCCGTCATATTCCTCCCGGTCAACCCCTTCCGCCAAAGCGGGCAGCAGCCAGTTGTAGGCCGTCTTCCCGGTGAGGGCGGCGTACAGCTCCTCGTTTACGACAATTTGGACGCCGTTGACAAAGCCGCTGTTCCCCACGCTCAGATAGGTGTCATATCCGTCCAGGGTGTGCAGCACCTCCAGCTCCCGCCCCGCCACGGTGATAGTGTCCCCCGTCAGGATCTGGGTGCGGGGGATCTCCTGGCCCTCGAAGACCAGGGGCAGGGGGTTGCGGACCATGCAGCCCTCCCCGGCCTTCAGCTTCTCCAAAACCTCGGCCGGCAGAAAGGAGAACGCCTTGTCCCAGTGGGCGTCGTTCAGTCCGATCACCTGGAAGGTCTCCGCCGGCTGGAGGGGGAAGCCGAAGGCGATGCCCTCCGGATAGCCGTCGGTCCCCTGGTCGTAGAGGGAAAGCTGCATGGCGGTGAGCTCCGCCACCCTGGGGTCGTCCTCCATGGACTGATACTCCTCGGGTGAGAAGCCCGCCGTCTCGTTGGTGATGGAGTAGTCCCCGTAGTGCTCCGCCACGCCGCTCCCGGCGGCGTTCAGCAGACCCACCACCCCCTGGAGCGCGATGAAAACGGTGATGCTCATGACCAGGGACAGGACGGTAATCGCCGTGCGGCCCCGGCTGCGCTTCAAATTGAGGCGGGCGTAGTACGCCTCAAAATTGCGGATCCTCTTTGCCCTGCGGCTCCGGCGTTTGATCCTCCCGTGACTGCCCGTCATGGCAACGGTGGGGGACACCCCGGCGGCGTACCGGGCAGCGGGGAGGGCGGCGGCCAGGGCAAAGATCAGGGTAACGGCGGCGCTGGCCAGCAGGAAAGCGCCCTTGCCGGAGCTGTTCTCCCCGATCAGGCGGTTCAATTCCCCGGCATCCCGCACCAGGAAGATCTCCGGTGACAGCATCCCCGTGGCGGCGGTGAGGATGCCCTTGGCCGACAGGGCCCCCAGCAGCAGCCCGATGGGGATGCCTATCGCGCACAGGAGAAGTACCTGGGCCGCAACCAGGATGTAGAGCTGACTCTTGTCCGCGCCCATGGCGCGGAGGACGCCGTACTGGGTCATGCGGCGGGAAACCGCGATCTTCAGAATGTTGTAGATCACCAGCCCTGCCGCCAGGAGAATGAGTCCGCCGACCAGTATCCCCGCCGCCATCATAAAGGGGAACCCGTTTGCGGAGTCGTCCGATACATCGGCGGCCTCCGCGCTGTACCGGATGCCCAGGGCGTTCAAATACGGGATGTTGTATATGCTGTCCAGCTCATGGACGTTCAGGGCTGCCACCAAATCGTCCATGGTGGCCTGGAAGGTATCCCTGTCCGCCATACGGACATCCACGTTGTAGTAGAAGTACTCCACCGGCAGCAGGGCCTCCGACGTCCCCGGCCCCACGATGCCGTGGATGACCCCGGCGGCGTAGTTGAGGTAGTTGCTCTCGGTGACGCCCACCAGGGTGAACCCGGCGGTGAAGTCATAGGACTGGGTTATTATGCCGTGGCGCAGGGCCTTGGTGAGGGAGAGGGTAATGGTTTCCCCCAGCTTCCCGGAGAAGCCCAGATACCCCAGCACGTCCTCCGGCAGGGCGATCTCCATGGGCGCCTCGGGCAGACGGCCCTCTTTGATGGCGGAGATGGAGGGATAGACGGCGATTGCGTCCCCCTCGAACTCAGTGAGGCCCAGAATCAGCGTGTTATCCAGCTGCATACTTCCCAGCACCACATGGGTTCCGACAAAGGACAGCCGGGGATCCCCCTTCAGCGTCTCCACCTGCGCTTCGTCCATCTGGACAAATCCGGCGTGGCGGTTCCCGCCGATGGCGATGGCCTGCTGCTGCCGCATGGCGGACAGCACCCCTATGGACTGGCCGATCACCGCCGTCATCGTGGTGGAGAGGACGATGGCCAGGAGGATCAGAACCGAGGTGACCCGCTGGGCCAGCAGCTCCTTTCGTGCCAGCGTGCGATAGTTTCTCATCCCGCACCCACCTCCGACAGCACCCCGTCCACAATGGAGAGCCGGCGCTCCGCCATAGCCGCGATGCGGCTGTCGTGGGTGATGACCACCAATGCCTTGCCCATGTCCTTGCCCACCGTTTTCAGAAGCTCCATCACCTCGCTGCCGCTCCTGCTGTCCAGGTTGCCGGTGGGCTCGTCGGCAAAGATCACATCCGGCTTGGCAATGAGGGCGCGGGCAATGGCCACCCGCTGCTGCTGTCCGCCGGAGAGCTCGTGGGGCAGATGGGTCAGCCGGTCCTGGATGCCCAGCATCCGGGCCAGCTCCTGCAGGTACGCCTCGTCCGGCTGCTTCTTGTCCAAGAGCCGCGGCATGACGATGTTTTCCCGGGCTGTCAGAACGGGCAGCAGATGGAACTGCTGGAAGATGAAGCCGATGCGCTGGCGGCGGAAGGCGGAAAGCTCCTTGTCGGACAAGCTGTAGATGTCCCTGCCATCATAGCACAAACGGCCGCCGGTGGGCCGGTCCAGGCCGGACAGCAGGTGCAGGAGCGTACTTTTTCCGCTGCCGGACGGCCCGATGATGGAGATAAAATCGCCGGGTGAGATGGTCAGCGAGGCCCGGTCCAGCGCCGTCACCCGGTTTTCCCCCTCGCCGTAGATTTTGGAAAGATCCTTTGCTTCGATGTTCATAAAAACACTCTCCTTATGTGGGATAAGGAGAGTGTAACGCTTAAATCTCAAGAAACGCTCAAGAGCGGGAAATTATTTGAAAGGAGGCTGTGACAGCCGCGCCGCCTGCCCCGCGGTTTTCCAGGCGGAGGCCGCCGCCGTGCTTCCGGCACAAAAGGCCGCTGCTGTATAGGCCCATACCGAAATGCTCCGCGCTTTCCCCCGATTTTTCAAAGGGCTTTGGACCGCTCTGGAGCAGCTGACCCGGAAAACCGGGGCCGTCGTCCGCGACAGACAGGAACAGGGTGTTTTTCTCCAGAGCAAGGGTGATCTCCAGATTCCTTCGGGCAAAGCGGGCCGCGTTGCCGATGAGATTTTCCGCCACGGTCAGAAAAATTCCATGGTCAATCTGTACCGCGCCTGCATCCGATCCTCGGATCCCCGCATCCAGCGCCGGGGCCAGCAGCCGTGCCGTCTCCTCCAGCTCCGCGCGCAGGACGGCCCAGGGCACACTGGCGCTCTTCACCGGCATCTGCTCCAGACGCTGAATGGAGCCCATGGCCTCCACATACTGTTCAATGCGGAGGGTGTAGCGCTCGAGGCGATCAATGGTCTGCGGATCGGAGGCGTCCTGCCGCAGCAGCCTGACGCTGCCCTTCAGAACAGTGATTGGGTTGCGCAGATCGTGGGCAAAGGCGGCGTTGAGCCGCTTGCGCTCCTCCGCCTGCCGCCACAGCTCCCGGTTGGTTTTCAGAAGCTCCCGCCTCATGCCCTCAAAGGCCGCGCAGATCTGCCCTAGCTCGTCGGTGGAGACCGCCGGGAGGGCGAAGTCCAGATCGTGGGTCTGGATACGCCTTGTACCCTCCAGCAGCAGAGCGATGGGCTCCCGCAGCTTCCAGCGGTAAAAGAGGGCCCCGGCCAAACCCAGGCCCGTCACCGGGAACAGGATCCAGCCCAGCAGGCCGACGATGTCCAGCACCTGCAGCAGCCGCATCTGCTCCGGCGTGGGCGCGGGCAGGGGCGTGAAGGTGACGTCTATCCCGATGCTCATCCCGCCCAGGGGGTACTGGGAGGAGATCGCCCTGCAAACCGCCCACAGCAGCGCGGCCAGTGCCAGCGCCGCCAGCAGCCCGCCCAGGGTCAGCAGGAAAAAGGCCCGCCGCAGGCCCATATTCTTCAGCCGTTCCACTTGTACCCGCACCCCCAAACTGTCTCAATGTAGCTGTGGAGCGTATGGCGGGCCAGCTTGGCCCGGATTTTCCGGACGTGCTCCATGACGGTATCGCTGCTGCCATCGCCGTCAATGCCCCACACGGTCTCATAGATCCGCTCCCGGTCAAAGACCTGTCCCGCGTTCAGGGACAGCAGCTCCAGAATGTCAAACTCCCGGCGGGAGAGGGGAACATCCTCTCCGTGGACGGTCACGGTGCGGGCGGAGTAGTCCACCGCGCACTCCCCGAAAAAACGCAGGTTGGAGGGGCTGATCCGCCTCTGCTCCCGGCGCAGATGGGCGGCGATCCGCGCCGCCAGCTCGTCCAGGTCGAAGGGCTTCAGGATATAGTCGTCCGCCCCTGCCTGGAATCCGATGATCTGGTCGGCAGACTCTATGCGGGCCGTTAAAAACAGGATCGGACAGGCTACATGGGCACGGATGGTCCGGCAGACGGACAGACCATCCATTCCCGGCATATTGATGTCCAGCAGGATCAAATCCGGCTGTCTTTCCGCCTTTTGGACGGCCTCCTGGCCATTGCAGGCCGTCAGGACCTCATATTGCGGGGAAAAGTAGGCTTTCATCGTATCCACAATACCGCGTTCATCGTCAACAATCAACAGAGTCGGTTTCAATGGGACGCTCCTCTCTATGGTTTTTTTTTATTATACCATATGAATCTCAAGAAAGCCTCAAGAAAAGATTTTTTGTAAAAGAGAGACTGCTGTAACATTTCGCGGACATTTATCTGTTATACTGCTCTTATCACCAAAGGAGGACGGGCCATGAAACGGATACTCATTGTCGAGGACGACGCCCTTTTGAATAAGACCCTGGCCTATAACCTGATCTCCGACGGCTGGGATGTCACGCCGGCTTTGAACGCCAGGACTGCCGAAAATCTGCTGGCCGGGACGGAATATGACCTGGTGCTGCTGGACATCAACCTGCCGGACGGGAACGGCTATGACCTGTGCAGGCGGATCAAACCGGAGCACGCCGGTACGGTGGTGATCTTCCTCACTGCCAACGACCAGGAGAGCGACCAGCTCCGGGGCTATGAGGCGGGGGCCGTGGACTACATCACCAAGCCCTTTTCCATCGGGGCCCTGCAGCGGAAGATTCGCGCCATGTTCGCTATGCTGGAGCACCATAAGTCGGCAAGGGATCTCTATGACGACGGCAGGCTGTTCCTGGACTTCTCGGAGCAGGCCGCCACCCTGAACGGGAAGCCCCTGACACTCTCACCCATGGAGTACAAGATGCTGTTCCTGTTCTGTAAAAATCCACGCCAAGTCCTCACCCGCCAGCGGCTTTTGGAGCGGCTTTGGGATGTGGACGAAAAATTTGTGGACGAGCACACCCTGACCACCTCCATCAGCCGCATCCGGGGAAAGATCGAGGCGGAGGGGGATACCTACATCAAGACCATCTACGGCATCGGCTATCAGTGGACAGGGGGTGAGCGGAAGTGAGGCGCATTCCAGTGAAAACTATGTTCCTGCTGGTGGAGGCCGGCGCGGCCCTCTCCATGCTGGCTCTCTCCTTCCTTCTCTTCAACCTGACCGGCCAGGGATGGGTGCTGCTGGCCGGCGCGGCGCTGACGGCCTGCGCTCTTTTCTGGATGTTTCTTCTGACGCTGTTTTTCGCCAGACGGCTGTCCCAATTCACCAGCGACCTGTGCCAGACCATGGACAGCATGATCAGCGGCGGCGAGGACCCGGCCCGGGCCGATGACAGCGAGACCATCTTTGCCCGCATCAGCTACCGCCTCTCCCGGCTGTACGGCATCCTGCAGGAGAACCGGCGCAAGGTGGACGAGGAGCGGCGGGAGCTGCAAACGCTGGTGTCGGACATCTCCCATCAGGTGAAAACGCCGGTGGCGAATCTGAAAATGGTGACGGACACCCTGCTGGCAAAGCCTGTCACGGAGCAGGAGCGTCAGGAGTTCTTACAGGGCATCCGCAGCCAGACGGACAAACTGGAATTTCTGGTGCAGTCCATGGGAAAAGCCTCCCGCCTGGAAACCGGGGCGATCACCCTGGAGAAGAAGGACGGCCCACTGGTTGACACTCTGGCCCAGGCCATGAGCGGCATTGTCTACGGGGCGGAAAAAAAGGGAATTTCAGTGGAAGTACAGTGCCCGGAGGACCTGCGGGTATCCCACGACGGCAAGTGGACGGCGGAGGCCCTGTTCAATCTGCTGGACAACGCGGTGAAGTACACCCCGGCGGGCGGGAAGATCAGCGTATCCGTGGAACGGTGGGAGATGTATGTCAAGCTGGATGTGACCGACACCGGCAAGGGCATCCCGGAGAGCCGTCAGGCCGCCATCTTCCGGCGCTTCTACCGGGAGGAGGAGGTCCACGACCAGCCGGGGGTGGGCATCGGCCTGTATCTGGCCCGGGAGATCATTTCCCGGCAGGGCGGCTATATCAAGGTGGCCTCAGAGGTTGGCCGGGGGTCTACCTTCTCCGTGTTCCTGCCCCGGCGGTAAACTGTTCACAGAAAATTCACAACCCGGACTCCAATTCGGACATTTCTGTGACATTTGGGATTTACGATAGCTCCAACACTTGAAAGGAGCGTTTGCACATGAACGTATTACAGACGATCGACCTGAAAAAACAGTACGGCGCCGAGCCGAACATCACCCGCGCCCTGGATGGCGTGAACCTCTCGGTGGAGCAGGGGGAGTTTGTGGCGGTGGTGGGGACCTCCGGCAGCGGCAAGTCCACCCTGCTGAATATGATGGGTGGCCTCGACACACCCACCTCCGGCAGCGTCATCGTCCGGGGGGACGAGCTGGCGAAGAAGAACGACGAGGAGCTGACCATCTTCCGCCGCCGGAACATCGGCTTCATCTTCCAGAACTACAACCTGGTTCCCATTCTGAATGTCTATGAGAACATCGTCCTGCCCGTGGAGCTGGACGGCGACACGGTGGACCAGACCTTCATGGACGAGATCGTACACATGCTGGCACTGGAGGGCAAGCTGCAAAATATGCCCAACAACCTCTCCGGCGGGCAGCAGCAGCGGGTGGCTATCGCTCGGGCCCTGATCACCAAACCGGCCATCGTTCTGGCCGACGAACCCACCGGCAAC
>CAJUQS010000064.1 GCA_910588365.1 uncultured Oscillospiraceae bacterium
CACCGCCCTCCACGTGGGCCAGCAGGGTGCCGTCCATGGCCTGGGTGGCGATGAAGTCCATGTCCTTCCCGGCCAGGAAGTTCAGCCCGTCGCCGTCCGCCTCGTCCCGGGGCACGCACAGCTGATGGGCGCTCCTGCCGAAGCGGATGACCGTCTCAATCATGGTGCGCTCGCCGTCCTGCAGGTACTGGCCCATGGAGTGGAGATCCGCGGTGAACTCCACGCTGGCGGGGAAGAGGCCCTTGCCCTCCTTGCCCTCGCTCTCGCCGTAGAGCTGCTTCCACCACTCGGTAAAGAACCGGGCCCGGGGCTCGAAGGCGGCCAGGACCTCGATCTTCCTGCCCTGCTCGTAGAGATCCTTCCGGGCGGCGGCGTACTGCCAGGCGGGGTTGGCGTCCAGGCCGGCGGTCCGGCAGGCTTCCATCATGTCCGCCGCGCCCTTCATCAGCTGGTCCAGATCAATGCCCGCCACGGCGATGGGCAGCAGGCCCACGGCGGTCAGCACGCTGTAGCGCCCGCCCACATCGTCGGGCACCACGAACGTCTCGTAGCCCTCGGCGGTGGCCAGGGACTTGAGGGCGCCCCGGGACTTGTCGGTGGTGGCGTAGATGCGCTTTGCCGCCTCCTCCTTGCCGTACTTCTCCTCCAGCTTGGCCCTGAAGAAGCGGAAGGCCACGGCGGGCTCGGTGGTGGTGCCGGATTTGGAGATGACGTTGACGGAGAAGTCGTCGTCCCCGATGAGATCAAAGATCTCCTGCATGGCGTCGCCGCTCAGGCCGTTGCCGGAGAAATAGATGTTGGGGGTGTTTTTCTTTTTCAGGTTGTAGTTGTTGGACTCCAGCAGCTCGATGACCGCCCGGGCGCCCAGGTAGCTGCCGCCGATGCCGATGACCACCAGGGCCTTGCTGTCGGACTGAATCTTTTTGGCGGCGGCCTGGATGCGCGTGTACTCCTCCTTGTCATAGTCCCGGGGCAGGTTCACCCAGCCCACGAAGTCGTTTCCCCGGCCGGTGGCCTCCTGGAGCCAGGTGTGGGCCTGCTGGAGGCCCTGGGCGTACTGCCCGGTCTTGGCGGAGCTGCTGCTCAGATCAATGCGAAGCATGGAACGTATCCTCCTTCTGAAAAGTGAAAAATTGGTAGAAGCATCCTGCTTATCAGTATACCACAGCCGCCTTAGACAGGCAAGAGAAAGTCAGGGAAATCAGGAGAATCAATTTGGGCATACTACGCATGGAGGTGAGAGCGATGAAAGACCACACGAGCCAGCCGCCCGAGCGGAAGCCGGGCTGGCCGGAGGGCGATGACGACGTCATCAACAAGTACGGGACCTATGAGGTCCAGCGCACAAATGGCATGGAGAACCCCTATCCCATGATTGCCCAGGGGATCTCCCCCCAGGAGGCGGCAGAGCAGCTTTCGGCTGCGGAGGAGTGGAAGAAAAAATAGCTTTGAGGGGGCGAAAGCCCCCTCGCCTTTTTTCCACCAGAAATTCAAGACGCCAACCGGGCGGGCAGCGGCGGTATAAAGGGATTGACAATATCGAATATCGATGATATACTCTAAATATCGAATATCAATATTGAAGGAGGAGAGAAATGGCCCGGGAAAAATTCCAGACACTGACGGAGCAGATGTTTTACATCCTCCTCTGCCTCCAGCAGGAGTGCTGCGGGGTGGACATCATGGAGCGGGTGCGGCAGATGACCCGTGACCGGGTGGTCATCGGGCCGGGGACCCTCTACAGCCTCCTGGAGAGCTTCCAGCAGGAGGACTTCATCCGGGTGGCCCGGGTGGAGGGGAGAAAGAAGAGCTACCTCATCACCCCGGAGGGCCGGCGGCGGCTGGCGGAGGAGGTCCGCCGCCTGCGGCAGCAGACGGAGGACTATGAGACATTTGGAGAGGGGGAACAGGCATGAGCAGGGACAGGAAACGGCAGCTCAACTGGTATCAGATCAACGACTGCGAGGCGGTGGCCCGCCACCTGGAGAAGATGGCCGCCAGGGGCTGGCTGCTGGAGAAGGCGGACAACTGGGGGTGGATCTACCGGCGATCGGCGCCGGCGCAGATCCGCTACTGCGTCACCTTCTTCCCCGAGGCATCTATCTTTGACCCCGGCCCCACCGGGGACCAGGAGACCTACATCGACTACTGCGCCGCCGCGGGCTGGGAGTTCGTCTCCTCCTACGGCCCCGCACAGTACTTCCGCTCCACCCGGCCGGACCCGGTGCCCATTGAGACCGACGAGGCCGCCAAGCTGCGGGCCATCCACCGGTCCATGTGGAAGACGCTGATTCTGGGCTCCCTGCTCCTGCTGTTTGCCCAGCTCATCAACGTGCCCGGCCGCGTCCGGCATTTCCGCTGGGCCCCCATGAGCGAGCTGAGCGACTCCGGCACGCTGGGGCTGTGGCTGATGATGGCTGTCCTGGTTGTCTACCTGGTGGGCAATCTGGCGGACTACTTCATCTGGTACTTCCGCTCAAAGCGCTCTGTGGAGCGGGGCGGGGCCTGCCTCCCGGTCCACACCCGGGCCCGGCTGTGGGCCGGCGGGGTGCTGCTGGCGGGGTGCGCGGCGGGCATCGCAGGCTTCGTGTCCAAGCTGACCCGGCCCGGCTTTGGCTGGGTCCTGCTCTACAGCTTCGGGGGCATGGCGCTGCTGCTGGCGGTGCTCTTTGGGGTGATGAACCGGATGAAGCGCCAGGGCAGCGCCAGGGGGGACACCCGGGCGGCCTATCTCGTGCTCACGGTTGTGCTGGCGGTGACCTACGGCTATGGGGGGATCCCCCTGGCCAATCACCTGTCGGAGACGGGAGCCATGGAGCGGGCCCCGGCGTATACCTACACCAAATATGGCATTGAGCGGAACATCTACCGGGACGAGCTGCCGGTGACGCTGGAGGACCTGGGCTATCCGGTCTCCCCGGAGGACCATTGCAGCTATGAGGCGGAGGTATCCCGCTCCCCCCTGGCCCGCCATACGGTCTATAGCCAGAGGGGCCTGGGGGAGGACAGCGAGCTGCCCTATCTGGAGTACCAGGTGTGCGAGATCCCCTGGGGGTGGCTGCGGGAGTTTTGCTGTGAGACGCTGCTGGAGAGCAGCTACAGGGAGTATGAACCCTATAATCCCTCGATAACCCCCGCGCCGGAGGAGGCGTGGGCCAGCATCCGGTCCGGCGGGTGCCGGTACATCCTGCTCTACGGCGACCGGATCCTGGTGGTCAGCAGCGGCTGGATCATGTCGGCGGAGCAGCTCAAGGGAGCTGTTCAGCCGCTGCTGGAGTAGTGGGGCTTGCGGTTACTTTTTGTGCGGACAAAAAGTAACCAAAAAGCCGCCAGCCCCCAGGGGCTGGACCCCCTCTGTTTTACGGGGGACTTTCGGACACACCTGCAAAGGAAGAGCTGCGGTGCCCCGTGAACGAGCAGATCCTACGGGGTTCTGATCTGGTGGTCTGGCGGTCGACCGACTCCGCCTGCCGGCCTCTTAAAGGGACAGAGCCATCTACGGGGACCCTCCGAGTCGTTGCGCGGCAAAACCGCAGGCACTCCCCCCGCTGCTTCGCCCCCGTTAGGACCCGTGGGTAGACGCTGGGCAGCGGCAGGCGAAGGGCAGGCACCGCCGGTAGAATTGGCCCGGCTACAGCAAAGGGCAAATAAACAAAACATGGAGTATCGCCCGGAGGGCGATGCCGGGGGGACCGGGGGCGCTCCCCCGGCGGCTTTTTGGTACCTTTTTGTCCGCACAAAAAGGTACCCCGGGGCGTGGGGCTGGGAAGCCCCGCAAAAGAATCGAGGGGGCGAAAGCCCCCTCAAATATTTCTCAGCGCGGCCTCTAAGGCCGTTTTCTGGTTGGTCCCCTCGTCCCGCATTTTAATGACCCGGGCGGGGCACCCGGCCACCACGGCGTTCTCCGGCACATCCTCAATAACCACCGCCCCGGCGGCGACAACGGCGTTTTTGCCCACGTGGACGCCCTCAATGACCACGGCGTTGGCGCCCACCAGCACGCCGTCCTCCACAATGACGGGGGTGGCGCTGGCCGGCTCGATGACCCCGGCCAGGACCGCCCCGGCCCCGATGTGGCAGTGCCTGCCCACCGTGGCCCGGCCCCCCAGGATGGCGCCCATGTCGATCATGGTGCCCTCGCCGATGACGGCGCCGATGTTGATCACCGCGCCCATCATGATCACCGCGCTGTCCCCGATGGACACCTGCTCCCGGATGATGGCGCCGGGCTCGATGCGGGCGTTTATGTTCTTCATGTCCAGCAGGGGGATGGCGCTGTTGCGGCAGTCGTTCTCAATGACGATGTCCCGGATCTTCCCGGCGCTCTCCGCCAGGATGGGGCCCAGCTCCCGCCAGTCCCCGAACACCGTCCTGCTGGAGCCCTCGCCGAAGACCTTGGCGGAGCCGTAGTCAATGGGGGCGAGCTCGTTGATATAGACCTTCACCGGCGTCTTCTTCTCCGCCGCGCCGATGTAGGCGATGATCTCCTGTGCTGTCATCATTTCGCAGTACCTCCGAATAGGATGTCTTTGAGCTCATAGCGGCCCTTGGGCATCCGGCAGAGCCGGCGGGCGGCATGGAGGGCCCCGTTGACGAAGATCTGACGGGAGGACGCCCGGTGGGTGATCTCAAAGACCTCGTCGGGACCGAAGAAGCTGACGGTGTGGGTGCCCGCCTCGGTGCCGCCCCGGAGGGCGTGGACGCCGATCTCCTTCTTATCACGGGGGCCGGTGATGCCCTGCCGGCCGTAGACCGGGGTGCGCTCATGGCGGGGGTCCACCGCGTCCAGCAGCAGCCTGGCGGTGCCGCTGGGGGCGTCGGCCTTTTGGTTGTGGTGGGTCTCCACAATCTCGATGTCAAAGTCCCCCAGCACCTCCCGGACCTCCTCCAGGGCCCGGCGGAACACCGCCACCCCCAAAGAGTAGTTGGCCGAGTGCATCACCGGGGCGAAGCGGCCCAGCTCGCCGAAGGTATTCAGCTCCGCGCCGCTCAGGCCCGTCACGCCGGAGAGCAGGGGCGTCCCCGTCTGGCGGACGTAGCGGGCCACCGCCGGCAGGGCGGAGGGGCTGGAGAAGTCGATGGCGATGTCCGCCACCCGGCCGATGGTCTCCAGGTCCCCCAGGTTGCCGATATCGACGATGCCGCCCATCTGGTCGCCGGCGGCGATGGCGGTCTGCTCAATGAGCCGGCCCATGCGGCCGTGTCCGATGAGAAGAATCTTCATGAGACCAGCCCCGCCTCCCTCAGAAGGCCCCGGAGCTGCTCCTGGTGGGCCGCGGTCATCTCGCACAGGGGCAGGCGGAAGGGGCCCGCATCCCTGCCCATCTGGTTGAGGGCGGTCTTGACGGGGATGGGGTTGACCTCCATGAACAGACCGTTCATGAGCTCCAGGTGCTTCACGGCCGTGGATACGGCCTGCTCCCGGCGGCCCTCCAGGTAGTCCATGACCATGTCGTGGCACTCGCGGGGCTGGATGTTGGCCCACACGGAGATGACGCCGCTGCCGCCGATGGACAGCAGGGGGATGGTAATGTCGTCGTTGCCGGACCAGAGGGCGAAGTCAGGGGAGATGCAGTGGGCGATCCGCATGGCGTAGGACATGTCCCCGCTGGCCTCCTTGATGCCGCAGATGTTGGGGTGCTTCGAGAGCTTCTCCACGTTCTCCACGGAGATGGCGCAGACCGTGCGGCAGGGGACGTTGTAGAGGATGCAGGGGATGCGCACCGCGTCGGCCACGGCGGTGAAGTGGCGGCAGATGCCCTCGGCGTTCCCCTTGTTGTAGTAGGGGGTGATGAGCAGCAGGCCGTCGGCCCCCAGCTTTTCCGCCCGCAGGCTCTTCTCCAGCATGGTCTGGGTGGAGTTGGAGCCCGTGCCGGCAATGACGGGCACCCGGCCCGCGGCGGCCCGGATGACGCACTGGAGGACCGCGTCGTCCTCCTCGTGGGTCATGGTGGAGCTCTCACCGGTGGTGCCCAGGGTGAGGACGGCGTCGGTCTTGTTCCCGACGTGCCACTCCACCAGCTCACTCAGCTTCTCGAAGTTCACCGATCCGTCGGCGTGGAAGGGGGTCACCAGAGCCACAATGGAGCCCTTGAGATTGCGGATGTCCATGATAGTTCCTCCTTTTTTTGACGTAGGCGTACATTCTTTTTTCTTGAAAGAAAAAAGAATCAAAAAAGAACTTTTGCGCAAAACTCCGTTTTGCTTGGAACCTGTTCAGCGGGGAGGCGAAATGGATTTTTAGCATAGAAAAAGCCGGCGGACGCCTCCGCCGGCTTTGACATACAGGTCAGTGCGGGCAGATAGCGCAACTATGGGGCCGGAAGCCCCACAGACAGTGACGGAGATGTTCTCCCCGCCCCCATCCGCTGTCCGCGCCCGGACAGTGGATTCGGCGGACTTGCCCCCGCTGCGCTCATTGCCCGCCGGCCAGCACAGCTTCATCGCGTCCGCAACCTCTATCGTGTATCCCTACCATATCACATATTTTTATCCTTTTCAAGGGGGTATTTCGTTTTTTTCTGAAATGGGTGAAAAATGGGGCGCCGCCGGATTTGTTCCGGCCTGTTCCCGTTTTGTATCCAGACTGTAGTCAAAAAGATGCAAAAATGATACACATATCTGTAAAAATAAGGGCCGCACGAAGGAAACCTTTTTCAGCCGGCCTGCGTCTATAGAGTAGAAACCGACTGGACGGAGAATATCCGGAACAGCGCAAACATATCAGAATGAGGAGGCTACATGATGAATCGGAATGGAAAGAGGGCGGCCGCCCTGCTGCTGGCGGCGTGCCTGCTGCTGGGGCTGGCGGCCTGCGGCAGCAAGGACGGCGGCAAGACCCAGCAGCTCACCGGCAAGGTCTATGTGCCCCAGTTTATGGACTTCAAGCTGGACATCGACTATATCCAGGGCGGCTGCGCCGACGAGGAGAACGTGTACATCATCGGCTCCAAGGACGAGGAAACCGAGGAGACGGACCCGGACACCGGGGAGACCTACACCACCTATACGTCCCGCTACGGCCTCTACCGCATCCCCCTGGACGGCGGCGAGGCGGCGCAGCTGGAGAACTACCAGATGACCCAGCTGCCCGAGGGCGCGGACGGCGACGTGTCCATCCAGAAGGTGGAGCCCGGCGTGGACGGCACCATCTGGGTGACGGAGTACATCTACACCTACTTCTTCAACCTGCCCGAGGGCATGGACATGACCAGCGACGAGAGGTGGGACTACCAGGATTATCAGGAGTCCACCGTCCGGCGGCAGCTGGACAGCACTGGGGCGGAGATCCAGAGGATCGACGTCACAGACCTGGCCGGGGCCCTGGAGGTGGAGTACCTCAACTCCTCCCCCGGCTTTGACCGGGCCGGCAACATCTATGTCTGCGACGAGACACACCTCTACGTGCTGGATCCCCAGCTCAACAAGCTCTTCACCCTGGACGGGGAGAACCTGTGGGGCGAGATGACCCTGCTGGGCGACGGCACCATGGGCCTGCTCAACTACTTCAACGACGAGGCCACGGGGACCTACGGCTACCGCATGAAGGCCGTCGATCTGGAGAACAAGGGCTGGGGCGCGGAGTACCCGCTGCCCCCCAACGCCTACAGCGCCTACCCCGGCGGCGGGGACTACCTCTTCTATTATATGAACAACGACTCCATCTACGGCTACAAGGCCGGGGCGGAGGACGGGGAGAAAATCTTCTCCTGGATCGACTCCGACATCAACCGCAACGACGTAGAGTTCTTCTCCTTCCTCTCCGACGGGCGCGTGGTGGTGGTCACCATGACCCGGGACTGGAACGACGCGGAGGGCTCCATGAGCGTGGACATCGAGCTGGCCGTCATGACCGGCACCGACCGGTCCCAGCTGCCGGAGAAAAAGGACCTCACCTTCGCCACCATGTTCCTCAGCTACGACATGCGCAATAAGATCATCGACTTCAACAAGACCAGCCAGCTCTACCGCATCAACGTCAAGGACTACTCCGAGTTCAACACCGCCTCGGACGACTCCGCGGGCCTGACCCGGCTGAACACGGAGATCGTGGCCGGAAACGTGCCCGACATCCTGGACAGCGGCCGCCAGATGCCCATCCGGCAGTACGGCGCCAAGGGCCTGCTGGAGGACCTGTGGCCCTATATCGAAAACGACGCGGACATCGGCGGCCGGGCGGGGGTCATGGAGCACGTGCTCCAGTGCGGCGAGCAGGGCGGCAGGCTCTATCAGATCTTCCCCTATTTCTACATCCGGACCGTGGTGGGCGCCAAGAGCGTTGTGGGCGACCGGATGAGCTGGACCCTGGCGGATCTCCGGGAGGCCCTGGCGAAGATGCCCGAGGGCTGCTCCATCTTCGGACAGAGCGACACCCAGAGCGGCATCCTGGAGGCGCTGATGAATATGAACGCGGACAGCTTCGTGGACTGGACCACCGGCGAGTGCCATTTTGATACGGACCAGTTCAAGGCCATGCTGGAGTTCGCGGGCAGCTTCCCGGCGGAGTTCAGCTGGGAGAACATTGACCCCGAGGAGTACGAGGACGACTACAAGCGCATCCTGAACGGCAAGCAGATGCTGGCACAGACCTCCGTCAGCGAGCTGGGCTACGGCCTCCAGGAGTACAAGGGCATCTTCGGCGGGGACATCTCCTGCGTGGGCTATCCCCGGGAGGACGGCGGCGTGGGCAGCGCTTTCGTCTCCGGCGGCACCAGCCTGAGCATCTCCTCCGCCTGCAAGGAGAAGGACGCCGCCTGGTCCTTTGTCCGCCAGCTGCTGCTCCCCGTCTCCGACGATGAGAAGCAGTACTCCAGCGGCCAGTTCTACGTCAACAAGAAGGATTTCGACAAGTCCATGGCGGACGCCATGACCCCCCGGTACCAGGAGGACGAGAACGGCAACCAGGTCCTGGACGAGAACGGCAGCCCCGTCGAGATCACCATGGGCAGCTGGTGGATTACCGACGACGTGGAGATCGAGATCAAGACCCCCACCCAGGCCGACTACGACCAGCTCATGGCACTGTACAACGCGGTGGAATCCGTCTTCTACACGGATGAGAAGGTCCTGGAGATCGTCAGCGACGAGGCGGCGGCCTACTTCGCCGGGGACAAGGGCCTGGATGAGTGCGCGGCCCAGATCCAGAGCCGGGTGAAGCTCTACGTCAACGAGCAGCGCTGACAAGGGGCGGCGGCGAAAAAATTAAGGGATTCTTAAGGTAAAATAAAACAAGTGTGATGAGAGACGGATGCAAGTCTGATACAAAGATCCGTAGAATGGAGGAGTCCAAATCCAAATGGGAAAGAAGGTTGACTGAATCATGATAAGAGGAAAGAAACTGACCGCGCTGCTGCTGGCGCTTGTGCTGGCGCTGGGCCTGGCGGCCTGCGGCGGGGGCGACAGCAAGGACGGGGACGCCCAGGAGCTCTCCGGTATGGTCTACGTGCCGTCCTTCATTGACTTTGACGCGGATCTGAGCTACATAGAGAGCGGCTGCTCCGACGGCAGGAACATCTACCTGGCCGGGTCCATCGACACCGAGACGGAGAAGACCGATCCGGAGACCGGGGAGACGTACACCGAGTACGACTCCCGCTATACCATCGTCCGCGTCCCCCTGGACGGCGGCGAGGCCGCCGAGCTGGAGAACTTCTCCCCCTCCCCGCTCCCCGACGGCGCGGAGGGCAGCGTCTCCCTCCGCAACATCCGCGCCGGGGCGGAGGGGACGCTGTGGGTGACTGAGAGCATGTACACCTACACCTTCGATCTGCCCGCGGGCTTCGACGAGACCACTGACAGCAAGTACAACTACATGACCGACTCCACCAGCACCGAGATCCAGCGCCAGCTGGACTCCACGGGCAACGAGATCGCCCGGGTGGACGCCAGCGGCCTCCTGGAGAAGCTGGAGACAGACTACATCAGCGCCACCGTCTTTGACGGCGAGGGCGATATGTTCGTGGCGGTGGAAGGCAAGCTGGCCGTGCTGGACCCCTCCCTGAATGTGAAGTTCACCATTGAGGAGGAGGGCCTGTGGGGCGACAGCGTCGTTTTGCTGAGCGACGGCCGGGTGGGCGTGTGCGCCTCCTACCAGGAAGCCGCCAGCGACAGCTACGGCTACAAGGTCCGCCCTGTGGACAAGGCCGCCAAGGGCTGGGCCCAGGGGGAGGAGTACATCCTGCCCCCCAACGCCTACACCGTCTACCCCGGCGGCGGGGACTACCTCTTCTACTACCAGCAGAGCGACCGCCTGTGCGGCTGGAACACGGAGAAGAACGAGGGCGAGCAGCTGCTGAGCTGGATTGACTCCGACATCAACTCCAGCGAGATCGAGTTCTTTTCCTTTCTGCCGGACGGCCGGGTGGCGGTGATGACCCAGAGCTGGGACGACATGGGCAGCGGCAGCCAGTACGAGATCGCCGTGCTGACGGCCACGGATCGCGCCTCCCTGCCGGAGAAGACCACCCTGTCCTACGCCACCATGTACCTGGGCTATGATGAGCGCAACTCCATCGTGGAGTTCAACAAGGCCAGCGACAAGTACCGCATCGAGGTCCGGGACTACTCCCAGTTCAACACCGCCGAGGACAGCACCGCCGGCCTCACCAAGCTGAACACGGAGATCGTGGCCGGCAACGTGCCCGATATCCTCAATACCGCCCAGCTCCCCATCCGGCAGTACGCCGCCAAGGGCCTGCTGGAGGATCTGTGGCCCTACATTGAAAATGATACGGAGATTGGCGGCCGGGCGGGCCTCATGGAGCGCCCCTTCCAGGCGGCGGAGATCGGCGGCAAGCTCTATCAGGTCTTCGACTCCTTCGGCATCCACACCGTCATCGGCAATCCCGACATCGTGGGCGACCGGTACACCTGGACCCTGGCGGAGATGAAGGAGGCCCTGGCCAAAATGCCCGAGGGCTGCACCCTCTTCGGCGAGAGCGATACCCAGAGCTACATGCTCAGCGAGGTGCTGAACATGCAGCTGACCAACTTCGTGGACTGGGAGACCGGGGAGTGCAGCTTTGACAGCGACAGCTTCAAGGCCATTCTGGAGTTCTGCGGCAGCTTCCCGGCGGAGTTCGACTGGGAGAGCGTGGACTACGACGAGTGGGAGGGCGAGCCCGCCCGTATCTCCGCCGGCAAGCAGATGCTCATGAGCCTGGGCGTCAGCGACTTCACGGACATCCAGATGTACAAGGCGTTCTTCGGCGGGAAGGTGTCCTTCATCGGCTACCCCCGGGAGGACGGCAGCGTGGGCAGCGGCTTCATGCTCAACAACTGTCTGGCGCTGTCCACCACCTGCAAGGACAAGGAGGGCGCCTGGTCCTACATGCGCCAGCTGCTCCTGCCTCAGTATGAGGATCTGGACGAGTCGGGCAGCATGTGGGGCATGGGCGGCGCTTTCTCCTCCAACAAGGCGGACTTCGAGAAGATGGCGAAGCTCGCCATGAAGGCGGAGTACGAGACCGACGAGAACGGAAACCCGGTGCTGGACGAGAACGGCAATCCCATCGAGGTTTCCAACGGCGGCTGGAGCTGGGACGGCTTTGATATCGAGGTGAAGGCCACCACCCAGGACGAGTACGACCAGATTATGGGGCTGTACAACGCGGTGGAGGGTCTGGACGAATATGACCAGAAGATCTCCGAGATTGTCAGCGACGAGGCCGCGGCCTGCTTCGCCGGGGACAAGACCCTGGACGAGTGCGCCGGGCAGATCCAGAGCCGCGTGAAGCTCTATGTCAATGAGAACCGCTGACCTCCGTTTCCGCGCGGCGGCGGGGGAAGAGCGAGTGAAAGAAACGTATGAAATTAGAAAGAGCGAAAAAACCACATAGGGCGAAAAAAAAGGCGGGACGCGCCGTGGAGGCATGGGACCGGGGCAATGAGCGGCTCCGGGACACCATGCACTCCATGGCCTTCCTGGGCCCCAGCGTACTGGGGGTGGCGGTGTTTTTCATCGTCCCCTTCCTGGTGGTGGTCTACTACTCCGTGATCCGCAGCCCCATCAACCCGGAGTTCGTGTTTCTGGACAACTTCAAGATGGTTTTGCAGAACTCCTCCTTCCGGACCGCCGCCAGGAACACCGCTATGTTTTCCGCCATAGCGGTGCCTCTTGCTGTCGTGCTCAGCCTGGTGCTGGCGCTGATGCTGGAGTGCCGCATCCCCTGCAAGAGCCTGTTCCGCACCTTCTTCCTCAGCCCCATGATGGTCCCGGTGGCCTCCGTGGTGCTCATCTGGCAGGTGGTGTTCCACTACCGGGGGACGCTGAACCTGGTGCTGGCCAATTTCGGCGTGGCACCCATGGACTGGCTCAGCTCCAGGTACTGCCTGCTGGTGATTGTGGTGCTGTTTCTGTGGAAGAACCTGGGGTACAACATGATCCTTTTCATGGCGGCGCTCAACAACATCCCCAAGGAGCTGCTGGAGGTGGCGGACGTGG
Organism: uncultured Oscillospiraceae bacterium; assembly: GCA_910588365.1. GTDB lineage: Bacteria > Bacillota > Clostridia > Oscillospirales > Oscillospiraceae > Pelethomonas. Next base: position 12,443 of record CAJUQS010000064.1, read on the forward strand.
AGGGCGCCTCGGCGGCCCACAAGTTCTTCAACATCAAGCTGCGCTACCTGTCGCCCACGGTGCTGTTCGTGGCCATCCTCTCCATCATCAACTCCTTCAAGGTCTTCCGGGAGATCTACCTCCTCTCCGGGGACTACCCCTATGAGGGGCTGTATATGATGCAGCACTTTATGAACAACACCTTCAACAACCTGGACTACCAGAAGATGTCCTCGGCGGCGGTGCTGATGGCGCTGGTGATGGTCGCCCTCATCGCCCTGCTCTTCAAGGTGGAGGATATCTTCGGAAAGGATGTGGAGGGATGAACAAACCCCATTATCTAGGGCGCTTTCTGCTCACGCTGCTGGCGGCGCTGTTCGCCCTGACCTTCCTGATGCCCACGGTGCTGACCATCACCAACTCCTTCATGACCCAGAGCGAGATCAGCGCCAACTACGGCCAGGTCTTCAAGAACGTCTCCGGCAGCGAGGGGAAGACCTACATCTCCGATACGGTGAACCTGAAGTTTATCCCCGACAAGGTCAGCCTCAGCCAGTATATCACCACCCTCATCAAGAGTCCGGACTACCTGCTGAAGTTCTGGAACTCGGTGATACTGGTGGTGCCCATCGTGCTTTTGCAGCTGGCGGTGGCCGCCATCACGGCCTACGGCTTCACCCGCTGGCGGGGGAAGGTGCGCTCCTTCCTGTTCTTTTTCTATGTGATTCTGATGCTGATGCCCACCCAGGTCACCCTGGTGCCCAACTATCTGGTCAGCGACTGGCTGGGGCTGCTGAACACCCGGTGGTCCATCATCTTCCCCGGCATGTTCGCCCCCTTCTCCGTGTTCCTGCTGACCAAGTCCATGCGCCGGATTCCCGCCTCCCTCATCGAGGCGGCCAAGCTGGACGGGTCCAGCGAGTGGCAGGTGTTCAAGGACATCTGCCTGCCCCAGTGCCGCAGCGCCCTGTACTCCATCGCCATTCTGGTGTTCATCGACTACTGGAACATGGTGGAGCAGCCCATCGTGCTGCTGCCCGACGCCAACAAGCAGCCCCTTTCGGTCTACCTCTCTACCATCAACGCCAACGAGGTGGGCCTGGCCTTCGCCATTGCCACGATCTATATGGTGCCCTCTCTGCTGCTGTTCCTCCACGGCGAGGACTACCTGGTGGAGGGCATCGCCCACCAGGGGTCGGTCAAGGGATAGGCGGTAACCATACTTTTTTCTTGAAAGAAAAAAGTATCAAAAAAGAACTTTAATGGCACTGCAGGACTTCTGCTGCCGTCCATGGAGCGAACATAGAGACACAGGCGAAACAAAGTTTCGCCGCAAAAGTTTTCTTTTTCAAAAGAAAAGGATGGATACCAAGCGCCCCAAGGAAAGGATGACGAAGAAATGGAAGTAAAAGAAAAGTCTAAGAAAAGGGAACTGATCAAGACGATCGCCATTATCTTTCTGGCGGTGCTGCTGGTGCTGACCTTTTTTTCACAGACCATTATGAACCACTCCCTGCCCGAGGTGGCCACCCAGCTGGTTTCCTCCGGCACCATCAACGCCAAGATTCGGGGCAGCGGCACCGTGGCCGCCAACGAGAGCTACGAGGTCATGCTGGGCCAGACCCGGACCGTCCGCTCCGTGTGCGTGAAGGCGGGGGACAAGGTGGAGGAGGGGACGCTGCTGTTCGTGCTGGAGGACATGGAGAGCCAGGAGCTCGCCACCGCCCAGCAGGAGCTCAGCCAGCTCCAGATCGACTACCAGACGAAAATCCTCAACTTCTCCAAGGAGTACGCCACCGACGATCTGAGCGTGAAGAACATCCGGGAGGATCTGCAAAAGGCGATGGAGCAGCGGGACGCCAGCGTGGTCAACGACTTCGAGCTCTCCTACGCCAAGGGGGATCTGGCCGCCGCCAAAACCCAGCTGGCCCAGCTGGAGCTGACCATCGCGGATCTGACCGAGGCCCAGAACAACAACGAGGTCTACAATGACGCCAAGGCCAAGGTGGATGAGCTGACGGCGGAGATCAAGGCCCTCACCACCACCCTGGAGGGCTACCAGGAGGACCTGGAGAAGCTGGACACCGGCGCGACCCTGGAAACCGAGCGGAAAATCCGGGACGCCCAGACGGCGCTGGATAAGGCCCAGACGAAATGGCAGGCGGACTGGAACGCCTACAGACAGTTTATTCAGCAGCTGCTGGTGGAGATTTCCATACCGTGGAGCAGCAATCCTCACGCCTTCACCAGCGGTGAGCAGGTTATCATTGACGGCGCATTGAAGCGCTGGGAGCTGCTGGCTGCCGGGAGCGGCTCCAATACCACGCCGGGAGACAAGGAAGAGGGAGAAACCGGGGGCGAGACACGGACCTATACGGCAGCTGGCAGCGGGGAGTACATTCCCCAGGACCCCTATACCGTCTCTCAGTACCGCACGGCCTACAACGCCCTGATTGCCGACCAGGAGGACGTGGCGTCCAAGCAGGAGGCCCTGGCCCGGGCCCAGCAGGACCAGGCCGAGCTCACCGGCACCGCCAACGAGCAGCGCCAGACGATCCAGAACAAGATAGGCAAGGCCCAGTCGGACATGTCCGCCGCCCAGTCGAAGCTCCGGGAGGCCCAGGTCCAGATGGATGCGGCCTCAGGCGCCAACACCCAGGTCAAGGAGCAGCTGCGGGTCTGCCAGAACTCCAAGCGGGAGCAGGAGACGGCCATCACCACGCTGGAGGAGAAGCTGGCGGGCCTGGAGAAGCGGAAGGAGGCATATGAGGCCGCCCTGGAGGCCATTGCCACGAAGGAGCGGGAGCTGGAGAGCGCCATCTCCGGCAAGGACATCGACAAGCAGCTGGACAACCTGGAGCTGCAGACCCTGCGCCTGCAAATCGAGCAGAAGCAGGAGCTGGTGAACAAGTACAGGACCGAGAGCGTGGACACGGAGATCAAATCCAAGGTCACCGGCATCGTCAGCGCCGTCAACGTCTCCGCCGGCAAGGACACCAAGCCCGACAGCGCCATGGCGGTCATCGACGTGGTGGACCGGGGCTATACCATCAAGGTCCCCGTCACCAGCGAGCAGGCCAAGCAGGTGAAGGTGGGCGACACCGCCGACGTGACCAACTACTACTGGGGCAGCGACATCACCGCCACCCTGGAGCAGATCGCACCGGACCCGGAGAACCCCGGCCAGAAGAAGCTGCTGGTGTTCCGCATCTCCGGCGATATCGACGCGGGCACCAACATCAGCCTTTCCATCGGCCAGCGCAGCGCCAACTTTGACACCATCGTACCCAAGAGCGCCCTCCGTGAGGACACCAACGGCAAGTTTGTGCTGGTCATCACCAGCCGCTCCACCCCCCTGGGCAACCGGTATACCGCCACCCGGGTGGACGTGGAGGTGCTGGGGGAGGACGACACCAGCGCCGCCGTGTCCGGCGTGGCGGCCAACGACTATGTCATCACCACCTCCAGCAAGCCGCTGGACGCCGGCACCCAGGTGAGGATGGTGGAAAATTCATGACAAGGCAGAACCCTTTCAAGCGGGCACTGGCCGCCCTGCGGGGCTTCGGCTTCAAGCAGTGGTTCCTGCTGGTGCTGAACGTGGTGCTGGTGGTGGCCTCCCTTGCCTCCCTGGCGGGGCTGCGCCTGGTGAGCGGGACGCTCTCCACCCTCTCCGCCGCGGAGCGGTTCCAGGGGGAGAGCGAGACGCGCTTCTCCCAGCTGGCCTGCTTTCTGCCGGTGGACCAGGGCAAGACGGAGGAGGACATTCAAAAATTCCGCCTGAGCCTGGACGGCACCCTGACGGAGCAGTCCCTGGAGGCCCCGGAGAACGGGAGCCTCTACCTGGACGCCTACAGCGGCAGCGCCTCCGTCACCGTGAAGAGCGAGGGGGGCGGCTCCGCCTCGGTGAAGGCCGTGGGCGTGGGGGGGGATTTCTTCTATTTCCACCCCCTCTTTCTCCGCAGCGGCTCCTATATCCGCTCGGACGATCTGATGGACGATCTGGTGCTGCTGGACGAGGAGATGGCCTGGCGGCTCTTCGGCGGCACGGACCTGACGGGGCTGACGGTGTATCTGAACAACGAGCCCTTCGTGATCTCCGGCGTCGTCTCCCGTGAGGACGACTTCGCCACCCAAAAGGCCTACGCCGGGGACGGGGGGGTGTACCTCTCCTACTCCGCCCTACAGCGGCTGGTGGAGTCCGCCTCCATCGACTGCTACGAGATTGTCATGCCCAACCCCATCCGCAACTTCGCCAAGGGCATTGTGGGGGACAGCTTTTCCAACGGCGAGGTGGTGGAGAACACCGGGCGCTTCAGCCTGGAGCGACTGGGGGAGCTGCTGCGGAGCTTCGCCGGGCGGTCCATGCGGCTGAACGGCATCATATACCCCTACTGGGAGAACGCCGCCCGCCTGGTGGAGGACTATGCCGCGCTGCTGCTGGTGCTGACGGTGATCTTCGCCCTGTGCCCGCTGGGCTTCCTGACGGTCATTGCGGTGCGGGAGATCCGCCGGGCCTGCCGCTTTGTCAAGACCAAGGTGCCGGAGAAGGTGGAGTCGGCGGTGGAGAAGCGCCGGGAGGAGCGGCTGGAGCAGAAATTCAATGAGCAGCGGACGGAGGAGCCCGCGCCGGAGCAGAGGGAGGAGGAGTGAGCCATGGCGGAGCTGAGCTTGCGAAATGTAAAAAAGATATACGACAATACCGTGGTGGCGGTCCAGTCCTTCAACCTGGAGATCGCGGACAAGGAGTTCATCGTGCTGGTGGGCCCCTCGGGCTGCGGCAAGTCCACCACCCTGCGCATGGTGGCGGGGCTGGAGGCCATCACCGAGGGGGAGATCTACATCGGCGGCCGGAAGGTCAACACCGTGCCCCCCAAGGACCGGGACATCGCCATGGTCTTTCAGAACTACGCCCTCTACCCCCACATGACGGTCTACGACAACATCGCCTACGGCCTGCGCCTGCGGAAGTTCCCCAAGCGGGTCATCGACCAGAAGGTCCGGGAGGCGGCGGAGATCCTGGACATCACCGAGCTGCTGAAGCGCAAGCCCAAGGCCCTCTCCGGCGGCCAGCGCCAGCGGGTGGCCATCGGCCGGGCCATCGTCCGGGAGCCCCAGGTGTTCCTTATGGACGAGCCCCTGTCCAACCTGGACGCCAAGCTGCGAAATCAGATGCGCTCGGAGATCCTCAAGCTGCGTCAGAAGGTGAACACCACCTTCATCTACGTCACCCACGACCAGACCGAGGCCATGACCCTGGGGGACCGGATTGTCATTATGCGGGACGGCTTCGTCCAGCAGGTGGGGACGCCCCAGGAGGTGTTCCACCACCCGGCCAACCTCTTTGTGGCCTGCTTCATCGGCTCGCCCCAGATGAACACCTTTGACGCCCGGCTCGTCCGGGAGGGGGAGCGGTACTGGGTGGAGCTGGAGGGGATGCGGGTGGAGCTCTCGGCGGAGAAGAGGGCCCGCCTGCTGGCGGCCGGCGCGGCGTCCCAGCCGGTGGTGCTGGGGGTCCGGCCGGAGCACATCTCCCTGACGGACGGCGGCGATGGGGTCTCCGCCGCCGTGGATGTATCCGAGATGATGGGCAGCGCGGTCCATATCCACGTGGACGCCTGCGGCCGGGACGTGGTCATCGTGGTGCCGGTCAGCGAGGAGTCGGCGGAGCGGGGGGAGGACACCCTGCGCTCCGGTACGCCGGTGCGCTTCACCTTCCGGGGCAGCGCGGCCCACGTGTTCGACCCGGAGACGGGCCGGAACCTGGAGTACCCGGTCCGGGAGGAGCCGGAGGAGCGTGCGCCGGAGAGCGGGCCTCCCGCCCGGGAGGAAACGGAGGGGTTCCCGCCCCCGCCGGAGGATGTCGGCGATCCTTTCACAGAATGATGCGAAAAAATATCCCGTGGATTCTCCTGTCAGGAGAATTCCACGGGATTGCTTTCTGTCAAGCGCCCTGCCCGCGTCATTGGACGGCTCGCGCTATTGCCCGACAACGACATAGTATCAATAGCAAAACGTAGTTTTGCGCAAAAGTTCTTTTTTGGTTCTTTTTTCTTTCAAGAAAAAAAATAAAAAACCTTACCGGCCCATGAGCTCCTCGATTTCCTCAATGCGCAGCAGGCGGTCGCCGATGAGATCCTCCGGCGCGCCCTCGGTGATCAGGATGTCGTTTTCCAGCCGGATGCCGATGCCCTCCTGGGCCACGTAGAGCCCCGGCTCGCAGGTGATGACCATGCCCGGCTCGTAGACCGTCCGGCCGGTGGGGTCGTGGGTGTCCAGACCCAGGGAGTGGGAGACGCCGTGGTAGTAGTACTTGCCCACCTCGCTGTCGTCGGTGATGAGCCTGGCCTGGCGCAGGGCCTTCTTGTAGAAGTCGATGACCGCCTGATTGGCCTCCTTGACGGCCACGCCGGGGCGCATCTTCTCCTGAGCGGCCTCCATGGCCTCCCGGACGATGGTGAACAGCTCCTTCTGCCGGTCCGTGAACTTCCCGCTGACCGGGAAGGTGCGGGAGACATCGGAGGAGTAGTAGCCGTACTCCGCCCCCAGATCGAAGAGAATGAGATCCCCCGGCCGGACAGTGCAGCTGTTGTCGCTGTAGTGGAGCATCACGGCGTTCTCTCCCGAGGCCGCGATGGTGGTGAAGCCCAGGCGCATTCCCGCGCGGGCCACGTAGTGCTCGAAGTCCGCCTGCCACTGGTACTCGTACTCCCCGGGCCTGGCGGTTTGCAGCATGTGCCGCAGGGCCTCGATGGTCACGTCGCCGGCCCGGCGGATGCAGTCGATCTCCTCCGGCTGCTTGATGGAGCGCAGGGAGGCCAGCAGGGGCAGAACATTTTTGATTGTCAGGGCGGGGTACCGCTCCCGCAGTCTGGCGGCGTACTGCTCGGCGGGGGTGGGCGGGGCGTTCATAGACAGACGATCCAAAGAGAGGTAGGCGGCGTTGATGCCGGTGAGCTGGCGGGAGGCCGAGAGCAGGGCGGCCACGATCCGGTCCATGTCCTGGGCGTAGAGGACGTTGGCGGCGGGGATGCCGCTCTTCTGGGCGGCCTCCTCCCGGGTGAGCATTTTGCCGTTCCACTTGATGAGCTCCTCGTCCGGCTGGTCGATGAACAGCCGCGCCGACACGCCCGCGGCCGACTTGGCCATCACCAGCCAGACATTCTCGGCGTCGATGCCGGTCAGGTAGTAGAAGCTGCGGTTGACCGGGAAGGGGTGCATATCCTGGTCGTTGCTCTTCACCGGCGTCAGGCCGGAGTACAGGAATACGATGCTTCCCTCCTCCAGCATCTCCAAAAGTCTCTGCCGGTTGTTTGTGTAAAACTCTGCGTTCATGGCTGCCTCCTGTTAAATTAAAAAATTTGATGGATAATCGGTTTGCGGGCGGACGGCGCCCCGGGCGCGGCTCACTTTGCCAGGGGCTTGGGCTGGTAGGACACCGCGCTGACCGCGTAGACCGTGATGAAGGCCTTGGGGTCCGTCTTCTCCACATGGGTCATCAGGCGGGAGTACTCCGCCTTGTTCACGATGACGATGATCTCCCGGCGGGGGGCGTTGTCATAGGCGCCGATGCTCTCGTAAATGGTCGCGCCGCTGTGGAGCTCGTTGATGATAAAATCGCGCAGCTCGTCCAGCTTGCTGGACATGATGCACACGCGCCGCTTCTGGTCAAAGCCGAAGATGAAGTGGTCCAGGACAATGCCGTTGAGATAGGTGCCCAGGATGCTGAGCATGACGATTTTTGCGTCGTAGACCAGTACGGAGCCCACCGCCACGCACATGCCAGCCAGGGACACCGCCTTGCCCAGCTCCATGCGGAAAAACTTGTTGAGCAGCTTGGCCACCACGTCCAGCCCCCCGGAGGAGGCGTTTTTCATAAAGAGCATGGTCTGGCCGATGCTGACGATGAAGAGGAAGCAGAACATGTCCAGGAAGGGGTCCTCCATGATGGACTGGTTGTCCGGGAACAGCAGCTCCAGCACCCACAGCACCGCCGGCACCAGAATGGAGGTGTAGACGGTCTTGGCGCCGAAATCCCGCCCGATGAGCAGGAAGCCCACTATCAGCAGGCCCACGTTGAGAACCATGGTGATGGCGGATATGGGCAGGGGGACGAAGTTGCTGATGATGAGGGCCAGGCCGGAGATACTGCCCACGGTGATATGGCTGGGAAGAAGAAAGAAGTACACCGCCGCGGCACAGATAATGGTTCCTGCCGTAATCATCAAAAAGTCCGATAGCTGCTCTCTCTTTTTCATTGGATCAAACTCCTCCTGATGTGTTGAAAATATTCACAGGCGTCGGGTTCTGCGGCAGCAGAGCCGCCCTATAGCACTGTATCACGACCGGAGCTGTCCTGTCAACAGCGGCGGGGCGCGGTCCGGGAAAAATATGGCTGCTGCCGGCGAAAAAGAGGGACTCCCCTCCGGGGACACAGCTCTAACGGAGTGTCCCCGGAGGGGAGAGGTTCTCGGGTGCCGCCGTTTGCTGCGGCGAGCAAAAAGGCGGAGCCTCTGACATCAATTCAGAGGCTCCGCCAGGCTTTTGATTGGGAAATCACGCGCCCCGCTTTGCCGCCTCGCCGGCCGCCCAGAGGCGCTCCGCCTCCGGCTCCCAGCTCCTGGCGTAGGGGACGCACTTGTCGCACAGGTGGTCCACGCTCTCCGGGGACTGCAGGTCCGTGGAGTGCGCGCCGGTCTCCTTCACCATCCGCCGCAGCTTTTCCGGGTTCTCCAGCATGGGGCAGGGGCGCAGGTGGTTGCCGCTGAAGGGCTGGTTGTCGTGGTAGGCCATGAAGATGGGGGAGCGCAGGCAGTCCAGCAGGCTCTTCTCCCGGATGTTGGAGTCGGAGTAGTGGACGAAGACGCAGGGGTCCACGTCGCCGTTGGCGTTGATATGCAGATACCGCCGTCCGCCGGCGATGCACCCGCCCACGTACTCCCCGTCGTTCTGGAAGTCCATGGCGAAGATGGGCTTGGTGGATCGGATCTCCCGGATGCGGCGGTACATGGTCTCCCGCTGCCGGGGGCTGGGCAGCAGGGCGGGAACGGCGTCGTTGCCCACGGGCATGTAGTGGAAGTACCAGATGAACCGCGCGCCCCACGCCGCCAGCTGATCGATGAACCCGTCGGAGCTGATGGAGTCCAGGTTTTCGCTGGTATAGCAGGCGGAGATGCCGAAGGGCAGCCGGTACTCCCGGAGGATGGACATGGCCCGGACCACCTTCTGGTAGACGCCGTCCCCCCGGCGGCCGTCCGTGGCGGCCTCGAAGCCCTCCAGGCTGATGGCGGGGATGAAGTTCTTCACCCGCAGCATGTCGCCGGCGAAGGCCTCGTCAATGAGGGTGGCGTTGGTGAAGGCCAGGAATTGGCAGTCGGCGTGCCGCTCGCACAGGGTCATCAGATCCCTCTTCCGCATCAGGGGCTCGCCGCCGGTATAGATGTACATGTACACGCCCAGCGCCTTTCCCTGCTGGATAATGGAGTCCATCTCCTCCAGGGACAGGTTCAGCTTATTGCCGTACTCCGCCGCCCAGCACCCGGTGCAGCGGAGGTTGCAGGCCGAGGTGGGATCCAGGAGGATGGCCCAGGGGATGTTGCAGCCGTATTCCTGCCGGAAGCGCTCCTGGATGGGCCAGCCGATGATGTTGGCGTTGAGGAAGAAGTTCTCGAAGGTCCTCTTCAGCACGTCGTTGTCCACATCCCGGAGGATGTTCATGATGAGCTGGTACATATTGCTGCCGGGGTCGCTGATGACCGCGCGGAAGGCGTCCCTCTGGGGCTGGAAGCTGTCGGGGCCGGTGCCGGCCAGCCGGTCCACCCACTCCATCAGCTTGGGCAGGTTCTTCTCCGGATTTTTCTCAATGTAGCCAAAGGCGGTCCTCAGGCCCAGTTTGCTCAGCGTTGCTGGAATCATGGCAATTCTCCTTTTCTCTTTCTCCGGGGCGTACTGACCCGGCTGTTTCACTGTTGGGCTCTTGATGCCCTTATCATAGCGCCCCGCCGCCGGTTCCGCCATGCACAGAAGCCCGCCCGTGGGGAAAAATCTCCCACGGGCGGGCTTCTGTGCTATTTTATCTCATTTTTGTGGTTCTGGTCAAATGGACGCCCCGCCGCGGGGCCAGAGCGCCGCCTCCAGGATGGCCGCGAAGGCCTCCAGTCCGGCCCGGTCCTCCGCTGTGAACCGGCCGGTGAGGGGGCTGTCAATGTCCAGCACGCCAACCACCCGGCCGTCCCCGTGGAGGGGGACGACGATCTCGGACCGGGACGCGCAGTCGCAGGCGATGTGCCCGGGGAACTGGCGGACATCGTCCACCACCAGCGTCTGATCCTGGGCCGCCGCCGTGCCGCAGACGCCCCGGCCGGGCCGGATCTCAATGCAGGCCGTCCGTCCCTGGAAGGGCCCGAGGACCAGCAGGCCGTCCTCCATCAGATAGAAGCCCGCCCAGTTGATATCCGCCAGGGTCTGGAAGAGCAGGGCGGAGGCGTTGGCCAGGTTGGCGGTTTTGTGGGGCACGCCATGGATGAGCCCGCCCAGCTGCTGGGTGAGCGCCTTGTAGTCTGTCATGGCCTCTACCGCCTTTCTACCGTCACGCCCTCCAGGATGCTCTCCTCGCCGGGGCGGAAGGTGATGGAAACCTGATCCCCCTTGCTGAGGATCACGGCCATGGGCTGCTCCGACGCCTTGACGGAGTAGAAGCGGTCGCCGCCGATGAGCTGGATGAAGTACACGCTGTTGCCGTCCAGCACGGCGGAGCGGATCTCCGCGATGGTGCCCTCCACGGTTTCCGTGCCCGACAGGGGGGCGGAGCCGTCCACCAGGCCCTTCTCCCCCAGCATGGCCAGATAGTTCTGCTCACACTGGGCCACCGAGTCCCCGGTGGCTACGATCTGGTACTGCTGGACGTTGACCATGGCGTACTGCTTGACCAGCTGGGCCTTGTCCTTCATAGCCATGAAGTAGGTGGGCTGGCCCCCCACGTTCAGCAGCAGGGGGAAGGTGGCGGTGTACTCCAGGTGCTGGAGCTGCCCCTGGGCGGAGGCCATGGCGGAGTGCTCCGTGGCGCCGGCGCAGGAGTAGAATTTCGACTCCTTGGTGCGCTGGTTGGTGAGGATGAAGCCGATGTTGGACTGGTCCGCTCCGGTGGAGGTGACGCCGGTGTAGACCCACACGTCATCGCCCATGGCGATGTAGTTGTAGTCGTCAGTGGTGACGGTCACGTCCTTCTGGCCGAACATGGAGTTGAGGAAGCCGTTGTGGTACATGCCGTAGTAGTCGTACTGCTGGACGATGAGTCCGGCGGGGTAGAGGTTGTCCACCCAGTCGGGAACCTCCTCATAGTACTGGCTGTCGCCGGTGATGGCGTTGACCAGCACCGCCCCCTTCACGTCCGTGCCGCCGAACAGGCCGATGGTCCGCACCAGCCGGGGGCAGATCCAGTAGGGGACGCCGGCCTCGTCCACCTCCATCACCGGGCGGCTGAAGAGGTAGGTGGGGTAGTGGAAGCGGATGTGGCGGTAGAGGTTGCGGCCGAAGTGCTCGGCGGTGGTGTACTTGATGCCCTCGCTCAGGCGCACCAGCTCCACGTTCTGGGTCACCATGTCGATGACCAGATAGGCGGGCAGGCCGTCCCCACGGTTGGTGAACCACTTGATGAGGTCCATGTACATCAGGGTCGCGATGCGCACGGGCCGGCCCTTGTAGTTGATCTGGGTGTAGTCGTCCACCACGTCGAACTGGCTGACCATGTCGCTGAGCTCGCCCAGCTTCCGATCCCCCAGCCGCTCGGCGGAGTTCTTGTCCAGCATGGGGATCTGGTCATAGGAGATCTCGTCCACCTCGGCGGCGAAGTCGCCGGTCTCAATGGGCAGCAGCTGGGCGTAGGTCTTGGCGCGGAAGACGACGCTGCCGGCCAGGGAGCCCAGGACGCACAGCACCAGGGACAGAGCGGCCACCACCAGGGGGATCAGGCACTGCCTTCTCAGGAATTTGAAGTACCCCTTGACGCCCTGCCCCTGGAAACCGCTGGTCAGCACCGCGCAGCCGCAGTAGAGGGCGCACAGCAGCAGCAGGAAGGTATGGAACTCCGGCGCCTGGAGGTTGATGGGCGGCAGGTTGACATAGAAGTACACGAACGCCGCCGCCAGCGTCACGGCCAGGTTGATGAGCACACGGGTCAGGGGGCTCTTCACCGCCCTGCGGGGCTTTTTCTGCTTGGGCGGTCTGGGCTGGGACGGGGCGCCGCTCTCGAAGCCCTCCCACTGGAAGCCGCCGGAGTCTGTTCCTGAAAATGGCATGGTTTTCTCCTTTCCGTTTCTCCCCGGGCCTGCGCGGCCCGGACCCGCGGGTACTTTTTGCTCGTGCAAAAAGTACCCAAAAACACGCCGGGGGACACCCCCGGACCCCCGCTCGGGGCCGCCCGCAGGGCGTCCACCTCGGCGGGGGACTTTCGGACACGCTCCCAGGTGAAGAGTTGCTCTGCCCCGTGAACAAGCGTTCCCCGGGGCCGCACAGGCCCCATAAAAAGCTTTATTTTACCATTTTACTCCATTTCCTTCTCAATAGCAAGCACCTTTTCCCGGACGGACAAAATAAGGGAGTCCCCGCTGTGGAAGCGGCCCGCCAGGACACCCTCCGCCACCGGGTCCTCCACCTGCCGGTGGAGCCGCCGCCGCAGGGGCCGGGCCCCGCTGGCGGGGTCGAAGCCCTCCCGGGCCAGCTGGGCGACCGCCGCCTCCTCCGCCCGGAGCCTGAGGCCCAGGGCGGCCATCCGGGCCCCGCTCCGCTCCAGCATCCGCCGGGCGATCTCCCGCAGATCCTCCTCCGAGAGCTGGCGGAAGACGATGGTGTCGTCAATGCGGTTCAAAAACTCCGGCCGGAAGGTCCGGCGCAGCTCGTCCGTCACCGACCGGCGGACCCGATCCTGGCGGGACTGCTCCCCGTCCTCCGCCCCCGCGAAGCCCAGGGGGCCCCGGCCGGTGATCTGCCGGGCGCCCACGTTGCTGGTCATCACCACCACCGTGTTGCGAAAGTCCGCCTTCCGCCCGTGGCTGTCCGTCAGGCTCCCGTCCTCCAGGATCTGGAGCAGCAGATTCCAGACCGACCGGTGGGCCTTCTCGATCTCGTCGAAGAGCACCACGGAGTAGGGCCGCTGGCGGACCTTCTCCGTCAGCTGTCCCCCCTCCTCGTGGCCCACGTAGCCCGGCGGGGAGCCCACCAGGCGGCTGGCGGCGTGGCTCTCGGCGTACTCCGACATGTCGATGCGGATCAGGGCGTCCTCCTGGCCGAAGAGGGCCTCGCTCAGGGCCCGGCACAGCTCCGTCTTGCCCACGCCGGTGGGGCCCAGCAGGAGAAAGCTGCCGATGGGGCGGTTTGGCTCCCTGAGCCCCACCCGGCCCCGCCGGATGGCCCTGGCCACGGCCTCGACGGCCTGGTCCTGGCCCACCACCCGCCGCTTCAGCTCCTCCTCCAGGCGCAGCAGCCGCTCCCCCTCGTCCTGGGTGATGCGGCGCACCGGGATGCCCGTCCACTCCGCCGCCACCGCGGCCACGTCCTCCCCGGTGACGGCGATGAGATCGTCCGTGCGCCCGTTGACCCACTTGGCCCGCTCCTCCCGCAGCTGGCGGGCGAAGTCGTCCTCCACGTCCCGCAGCCGGGCGGCGGTCTCGAAGTCCTCGCCGGCGATGGCCTCCGCCTTCTCCCGGCGCACCGACTCCAGCCGGTCCTCCAGCCGCTTGAGATCCGGCGTGCGGGTTTCGCACTCCATCCGCACCCGGGAGCACGCCTCGTCCATGAGGTCGATGGCCTTGTCCGGCAGGTTCCGGTCCGGCAGATACCGACGGCTGAGCTCCACCGAAGCCCGGATGGCCTCGTCGCTGATGGCCAGCTTGTGGTGGGCCTCGTACTTGTCCCGGAGCCCCAGCAGGATTTCGATGGCCGTCTCCGGCGAGGGCTCCTCCACGCCCACCGGCTGGAACCGCCGCTCCAGAGCCGCGTCCTTCTCGATATACCGGCGGTACTCGTCCCGGGTGGTGGCGCCGATGACCCGGATCTCCGCCCGGCTGAGGGCGGGCTTGAGGATGTTGGCGGCGTCCACCGCCCCCTCGGCGCTGCCCGCGCCCACGATGGTGTGGAGCTCGTCAATAAACAGGATCACGCTGCCCATGCGCCGGATCTCCGCCAGGGCGTTCTTCACCCGCTCCTCGAACTCCCCGCGGTACTTGGTCCCGGCCAGCATGGCGGAGAGATCGATGGACAGGATGCTCTTGCCCAGCAGCTCCTCCGGCACGTCCCCGGAGACAATCCGCTGGGCCAGCCCCTCGGCCACCGCCGTTTTGCCCACGCCGGGCTCCCCGATGAGCACGGGGTTGTTCTTGGTCCGGCGGGAGAGGATGCGGATGCACCGGGCGATCTCCCGATCCCGGCCCACCACCGGGTCCAGCCGCCCCTCCCGGGCCAGGGCGTTGAGGCTGCGGGTAAACTGCTCCAGGGCCTTGGAGCGGGGTGCCTCCTCCCGGTGGACAGGGGCGATGCGCGTGGGGGCCTCCCGGGGCAGGCGCTGGGCCACGCTCATGCGCTGGAGCAGGGCGGCCTGCAGCTTCTTGGGGTCCGCCCCCACGGCGGCGATCACCCGCATGGCCATGGTGCCGCTCTCCCGCAGGATGCCCAGCAGCAGGTGCTCCGTGCCCACGTAGCCGCTGCCGCCCCGGCCGGACTCCCCCACCGCGTTCTCGATGACCCGCTTGGCCCGGGGGGTCAGCCCCTGGGGCGGCGCCAGCCCGGGGAGCCCCGCGCCGATGATGCGCACGATGGCGTCCCGGGCCTTCTCCGCCGTGACGGACTGCTCCGCCAGACAACGGTGGGCGGCGCCCCCCTCCTCCCGCAGGAGCCCCAGCAGCAGATGCTCGCTGCCCACGTAGCTGTGGCCCAGCTCCTCCGCCGCCGCCTGGGCCAGCCGCAGGGCGTTCTGGGCCCGGGGCGTGAATTGATTGTCGTACATGGTCCCACCATCCTTTTCTTTGAAAAAGCGCTGATTTTATCAGACCTTCTCCAGATCGTCTGGGTTCAGTATTCCCCGCCCGGATGGTTTTATAGTCGGCCGACGTGAAAATCGGCAAAGTCCGGCGGATAGGGCGGAGCGCGGCGCCTCCGCCATCTCGGGCGGGATCTGTTGTCTTTTTTCACATTTTCTCTTGAATAGAGGGGGAATTTTTGGTAGAATAAGATAACCATTGCGCGCTCATTTTTTCATACAGGAGGATTAGACCATTATGGACTATCAGAAGGAATATCAGAAGTGGCTCGCCAGCGGCGTGCTGACCGCGGCCGAGCAGGCGGAGCTGGAGGCCATCAAGGACGACCCCAAGGAGATCGAGAGCCGGTTCTACGGCCCCCTGGAGTTCGGCACCGCCGGACTGCGGGGCACCATGGCCATGGGCCTGCACCATATGAACATCTACGTGATCCGCCACGCAACCCAGGGCTTTGCCAACGTCATCTGCGCCGAGGGGGAAAAGGCCAGGGAGCGGGGCGTGGCCATCTGCATGGACTGCCGCAACCACGGCATGGAGTTCGCCCGGGCCGCCGCCGAGGTGTGCGCCGCCAACGGCATCAAGGTCCGCATCTTCGAGTCCCTGCGGCCCACCCCGGAGCTGAGCTTCGCCGTGCGCCACTACGGCTGCCAGGCGGGCATCAACGTCACCGCCAGCCACAACCCCAAGGAGTACAACGGCTACAAGGTCTACTGGGAGGACGGCGCCCAGCTGCCCCCCCACCACGCCTCCGCCATTGCCCGGGAGCTGGAGAAGATCGACATCTTCACCGGCATCACCACCATGCCCTATGACGAGGCCGTTGCCAAGGGCATGATCACCGTCATGGGCGAGGAGACCGACGAGGCGTTCCTCAAGGAGGTCATGGCCATGGTCATCGATCCCCAGGCCATCCCCGCCGTGGCGGACAGCTTCAAGCTGGTCTACACCCCCTTCCACGGCTGCGGCCACAAGCTGGTGCCCGAGGCCCTGAAGCGGGCCGGCATCAAGCATCTGCTGTGCGAGCCCAAGCAGATGGTCATTGACGGGGACTTCCCCACCGTCAAGTCCCCCAACCCGGAGAACCCGGAGGGCTTCTATCTGGCCATCGATCTGGCCAAGGAGAACGATGTGGACTTCATCCTGGGCACGGACCCGGACAGCGACCGGGTGGGCATCATGGTCCGGGACAAGGACGGCGAGTACAAGGTCATGACCGGCAACCAGACCGGCGTGGTCCTGGTGGACTACATGCTGGGCGCCATGCAGCGCACCGGCAAGCTGCCCAAAAATCCCGTGGCGCTGAAAACCATCGTCACCACCGAGATGGCCAAGGCCGTGGCCGAGAGCTACGGCGCAAAGTGCTACGACACCTTTACCGGCTTCAAGTTCATCGCTGAGAAGAAGAACGCCCTGGAGGGCTCCGGCGAGGGCACCGTGGTCTTCTCCTACGAGGAGAGCTACGGCTACATGCTGGGCGACTTCGTCCGGGACAAGGACGCGGTGACCGCATCCCTGCTGCTGACCGAGATGGCCGCCTACTACTGCGCCAAGGGCATGACCGTGCTGGACGCCTACCAGGCCCTGTGCGAGAAGCACGGCTATTACGGCGAGAAGACCCACAACCTGGTGATGCCCGGCCTGGACGGCCTGGCGGACATGGCGAAGCTCATGAAGGACCTGCGGGAGAATCCCCCCGCCGAGATCGGCGGCGTGAAGGTGGCCCAGTTCAAGGACTACTCCGACGGCAGCGTGGTGGACTGCGCCACCGGCGCGAAGAGCACCATGGAGCTCTCCGGCTCCAACGTGCTGCGCTTCGAGCTGGCCGACGGCACCTCCATCATCGTCCGCCCCTCCGGCACCGAGCCCAAGATCAAGGTCTACATCCTCACCAAGGGCGCCGGCGCGGCAGAGCGGGACGCCAACGTGAAGAAGTACAGCGAGTGGGTGGATACCCTGAAAAAATAAGGCAGTCATTCTTTTCTTTCGAGAAAGAAAAGAATCAAAAGAAAGCTTTTGGCGCAAAACTTCGTTTTGCTTGAAGTAAAAAAACCGGCGCGCAGGCGGCCCTGATGGGTGCCTGCGCGCCGGAGCTTTATGGTTTAGACACCGCTTCGTTACCGTGCGGAAATCTTGGTAAAGCACCCTGGTACAGAGCGCATTAAAGTTCTTTTTGCTTACTTTTTCTTTTAAGAAAAAGTAAGGCGTAATACAGCACAAGGCCGACGGCGATGGCGACCACCAGATCGAAGACCACCGTGAGCACCAATGTCACCAGCAGCACCAGGACGTCGGTCCTGGAGGGGCCCCGGAAGGCGTCCGCCACCTTCCGCCAGCCGCTCATGTTGTAGGCCACCTGGAACAGGATGGCCGCGATGCAGGGCATGGGGATCAGGGCCGCGTAGGGCATCAGGAACACCAGCACCGCCAGCAGCACCGCCGCGTGGACCATGCCGGCCACCGGGGAGCTGCCCCCGTTTTTGATGTTGGCCGCCGTCCGGGCGATGGCCCCGGTGGCGGGGATGCCGCCGAAGAGGGCGGAGGCCGCGTTGCCCACACCCTGGGCCACCAGCTCCATGTTGGAGTTGTGCCTTGTCCCGGTCATCTCGTCGGCCACCACGCAGGAGAGCAGGGACTCGATGGCCGCCAGGACGGCGATGGTGGCCGCGTCGGGCAGCACCGCCGTGACGGTCCCCAGGGAGAGGGCCGGCAGGCGGAAGGAGGGCAGGCCGCTGGAGATGGTGTACAGATCCCCGATGGTGTTCACCGGCAGGCGGAAGAGCTTCACCGCGCCGGCGGTAACCAGCACCGCGATGAGGGAGGCGGGGATGGTCTTGAAAAATTTGGGCCAGATGATGAGAATGGCCAGGGTCAGGCACCCCACCCCCAGGGCCGCCGCGTTCAGCGTGCCGATGCAGGCGGCGGCCTCCGCCAGCTTCTCCATGGTCTCAATGGGGGCGTTCCGGAAGGTCAGCCCCAGAAAGTCCTTGAGCTGGCCGATGAGGATGGTCACGGCGATGCCGGCGGTGAAGCCGGTGGTCAGGGGGCCGGGGATGTACCGGATGAGGCTGCCCAGACCCAGCACGCCCATGACAGCCAGGATGACGCCCGCCAGCACCGTGGCGGCGGCCAGCCCCTCCATGCCGCTCTTGGCCACGATGCCCGCCACGATGGTGGCAAAGGCCGCCGTGGGCCCGGCGATCTGCACCGTGCTGCCCCCCAGGGCGGAGATGAGAAAGCCCGCCACAATGGCCGTGTACAGCCCCTGCTCCGGGGACACCCCAGAGGCCAGGGCCAGGGCGATGGACAGGGGCAGGGCGATGATGGCCACAATGACGCCGGCCACCAGGTCCTTGACCAGCTTCTCCTTGGAGTACTCCCGCAGGGAGAGTACCAGCTGGGGCTTCAGGTTCTTCATAAGATGGTCCTCCTAAACAACACAACTACACAATTTTCTGCCCTGTCTCACGGACAGGGATCAGACCAGGATAAGCTCCGACACAAGCACGACCACGCAGCAGGCCACCGCCACCAGGAACAGGCTCCCGCCCCGCCAGGCCAGTACCGCCCCCGCGATGAGGGCCAGCAGACCGGCGAGGGGGCTCTGGGTGGCCTCGGTGATGGCGGGGAAGGTCATGACGGCCAGGGTGACGTAGGGCACGTAATAGAGGAAGGAGCGCAGGGTGCGGTTGGTGATCTCCCGGCGGATGAGCACCAGGGGCGTCACCCGGATGAGGTAGGAGACTGCGGCGGAAACCAGGATGTAGAGCCAGATGCTGTGCTTCATTGCAAGACCTCCTGTTCCTCGTCCCCGACCGGGAACAGCACCGCCGCGGCCAGGGAGATGACCACCGTCAGCACGATGGTCCTGACGCCCGGGGACACGCCCGCCAGCACCGGCCAGGCGGAGGCGAGAAGGCTGGCGGCGAAGCTCAGCAGCACCAGCCCCAGCACCACCCGGTTGTCCCTGGCCGGGGGCACGATGATAGCCAGGAACATCCCGTACAGCCCCACGCTCAGCGCGCTCACCAGCCGCAGGGGCAGCACGTTGCCCACCACCACACCGAAAAAGGTCCCCAGACCCCAGCCGGGGATGGCCGCGGCCATGGCGCCGTAAGTGTACCAGGGGTTCAGCCGCCCCGGAAAGGCGATGGATACGCCGAAGATCTCGTCCGTCACGTCGTAGGCCACCAGCATCCGGTGGAGCAGGGGCGTCTCCGGCGCCAGCTTCTGGCTCAGGGCGCAGCTCATGAGCAGATACCGGGCGTTGGCCACCAGGGTCATGACCGCCACCTCCCAGTACCCCGCCCCGGCGGAAACCAGGGAGAACACCGCGTATTCCCCGGCGGAGGCGTTGTTGGTCAAACTCTCCACCATGGCCTGGACGGCGGAGAAGCCGGCGTTTTTGGCGGCAATGCCCAGGGTGAAGGCCACGGCAAAATAGCCCAGGGCGATGGGCATTCCGTCCCGGACGCCCCGGCGGAAACAGGTCTGGCTGCTTTCCATGGGAAGATTCCTCCCGACTCTTTTGAACAGTTCACCCTATTATATCTCATTGCCCAAATAAGTCAAGGGCGGCCTGGCCGTCCCCCTTGCCGGACCGCTCCCCGTGTGACATGTACAAAGTGGTCCAGTGAAAGATTTTCCTTAGAGCCCCAATGGTTCTGTCACTTGACCAGGGTGGTCAAGTGAAAAGAAAACCAACCGGTGAAGCGCTTTCACTGGACCACCCTGGTCAAGTGAAAAAGCCCTTGCGCCGCAACGGTTTGCGGTCACTGGACCACTTGGCGCCTCTCTGACGGGGAAACACAGGGCAGCTCCGGTGGAAGAGAGGGCGGCGGCGCGGACGCAGCGCCCCAGCCTCCCCGCGCCGCCGTCCCTGTTCTGCCGCGCTGCGGGGGAGGATTGCTTTGACAGCGTCCTCCCCCGTGTGCTATACTCTTAGAGCCTGTTTAATATCTCCTCGCGCCCGCCTTGGCGGCATATTTTCCGCCCTGACTGCGTTAAAAATCCTTGCAATCCGTCAGGATTGCTGCGGCTTTTTGCCTTGCAGGACATAAAATCTATCTCGCCAATCCGAACACGCTGAGATATTAAACAGGCTC